>DASVYN010000136.1:0-3099 GCA_036392155.1 Sphingomicrobium sp. | reverse complement strand
TGCGGTCGTGCCGACGGTCCCGCCGGCGACGATGGCGATCGCACAAAGCGCGATATTCACGAGACCATACAAGCTCAGCAAGCGAAGCGGATTGACCCGCCCCATCAAGGCGGTGCCTGCGAACCTGCCGATCATGAAGAGCAGGAGCCCCAGCGTGAGCAGATTGTTTGCCGTCTTTTCGGGGGTTCCGGGTATCTCGGCCTGGACATAGCGGATTGTATAGCTCCAGATCCCGACCTGTGCGCCGACGTAGCAGAATTGCGCGAACACGCCGAACATGTAACGGCCACGTCGGATCAGCTCACCGAAACGGCTGAGATTGCCGATCCCTTCCGCGTGCGTCGTGGCGGGCACGGGAAACCGCACCAGTGCGATCAGCATCGCCCAGGCCAGCACACCGACGCCGATAATGATATAGGGCGTCTCCGCAGCTGCCGCCTCTCGCGCGTGCCAGGCGGCGATCGCAGCGGGCGCCATCGCGTGCAGCTGCTGCGGCGTATATTCAATACCCGAAAGGATGAAGGCGCCGCCGATCTGGGCGCCGATGATCGAACCGAGCGGATTGAACGACTGCGCGAAATTGAGCCGACGTTCGGAATCCTCCGGTGGCCCGAGCGTCGCCACCATCGGATTGGCGGACGTTTCCAGGAACGACAGGCCGCTGGCGATGACGAACAACGCCGCGAGGAAGAAGCCGTAGCTCTGCATCTCTCCCGCGGGATAAAAAAGCAGTGCGCCGGTGCCGTAGAGAAGCAGGCCCAAGATGACCGCGGCCTTGTAGCCGAAGCGCTGCATGAACAGCGCCGCTGGAATCGCGAGCAGGAAATAGCCGAGGTAAAAGGCGGATTGGACGAGGCCCGAACCAAAGTCGCTGAGCGTGAACAGCTTCTTGAAATGCTTGATCAGCGGATCGTTGAGATTGTTCGCCATTCCCCACAGGAAGAACAGGCTGACGATCAATATGATTGGGGCGACCGATTGCCGAGTCCGTTCAGCAACCTTGCTCACCGGCGCTTCCGCCATGTTCATCATGCCATCTCCCCTCCTGTCGGATTTGCTTAGCGTTCCTCCTTGTCTATGAAAAGTGTGTTCACTAGCGAAACAATATTGTAACCGGTTTCTATTGTGCTCGCGTGGCACCGTGATGCAAGGGAATGCAGTGAGTAGCGAAGGGGGCAAGGTGCAGGAAAACAATTCGCGCTATCGCGCTCCCGCACTGGAAAAGGGGCTCGACATCCTCGAGCTCCTGGCGGTCCAGACGGAGCCCATGACGCTTACCGCTATCGTCAAGGAGCTTGGCCGTTCGCATGGCGAGCTGTTCCGCATGGTGCAGGTGCTCGAACATCGCGGCTACATCGAGCAGGAGAATGGCGGCGAAGGCTATCGGCTTACGGACCGGCTGTTTTCACTCGGAATGCAGCAGCCGCGAACTCGGACATTGCTTGAGATCGCGCTGCCGGTGATGCGTCAACTCGCCGAAGCCGTGGGCCAGTCCTGTCATCTTGCAATGCACAGTATGGGCGACATCGTCGTGGTCGCGAGGATAGAGTCGGCCGAGCTCCAGGGCTTCTCGGTGCGAATTGGTTATCGCCGGCCGCTTCCCAAGACGGCTTCGGGTGCAGTGCTTTATGCCTTTCAGCCTGACGACGTCCGCCGCCGGTGGGAGGCCTTGTTCAACCCTCCACTCGATGGTGATGAGCTCGACGCTTTCCGCGCCCAGGCGAATTCAATTCGCGAGAGCAAGTCGACTTTGACGCCGAGTAAGTTCGTCGTCGGAGTCACCGATATTTCGGCTCCGGTGATGCGTGGGGGCCTCGCCGCGGCGGCGCTCACCGTCCCCTATCTTAAGAAGCTGCAGCCCTCGGCTTCGCCCAATGAAGCTGCCGAGCTCGTGCGGAAAGCCGCCGACCAGATTTCTGCGCGGCTGGTCGAGAGCGACAGCCGAATCTAGGCTGTCCAGCCGCCGTCGATGATCTGGCACTGGCCGGTGGTGAAGGACGACTCGTCCGACGCCAGATATACTGCGAGTGCCGCGATTTCCTCGGCATTGCCCAGGCGTCCCATTGGCTGCCGGGCATTGAAGGCTTTCCATGCCTCTTCGAAATCGCCGGTTTCGCTGAGCCTTTGGCGAAGCGAGGGTGTGTCGACGGTTCCCGGGCAGATCGCGTTGCAGCGCACCCCGGTACCGGCGAAATCGCGAGCGATTGCCTTGGTCAGTCCGATCACTGCGGCCTTTGATGCGCCATAAGCGAAGCGATTGGCGACGCCGATCACCGAGCTTGCGACCGAGGCCATGTTGATGATTGAGCCGCGACCCGCTTGGAGCATTTGCGGCAGCGCGTGACCGATCGTTCGGTACATGGCCGTGACGTTGAGCTCGAACGAGAGATTCCAATCCTTTTCTGAGCAGGTGAGGACCGTGCCGCTCGCGACATAACCGGCGCAGTTGAACAGCACGTCCAGCGGACCGGCTTCACCCATCACTTGTGCAATTCGGCTGGAATCGAGCACATTCATCTCTCGTGCGACGCAGCCGTCGATATTTGCGACCGACGCGAGATCGCGGTCGGTCGCCCAGACCGTCGCGCCCTCGGCGGCGAATGCAATCGCCGCTGCTCGCCCAATCCCCTGACCGGCTCCGGTGATCAGGGCTTTCTTGCCTGCAAGACGATCGGTCATGCGGCCTCGAGCTGCGGCCCGGGAACCGGCGCACGCGGATCGATCAACAGTTCGTGCTTGAGATCGGCCCATAAGGCGGCCGGGATTGGCGTTCGGAAATGAGCCACTCCGGTGCGCACTTCCTCGGCGCTTGCGAAACCGGGAATCACCGAAACGACCGCCGGGTGAGCGAGCGGAAATTGAAGCGCCGCTGCAGCGAGCGGCACGCCATGAGATGCACAGAGCGACTCCAGCTTCTCAACGCGGGTGCGAACCGCATCGGGAGCCGGCCCATAATTGTAACGTGGGGGTGCTGCGGCCGAGGCGCCGGTGGCCAAAATACCGGAATTGAAGGGGCCGCCGACGATCAGGGAAACGCCGCTTGCAGTGCATTTCGGGAGGAGCTCGTCGATCGCGCCTTGCTCGAGCAGCGTATAGCGT
>DASVYN010000135.1:0-8865 GCA_036392155.1 Sphingomicrobium sp. | reverse complement strand
TTCTCCGGGAGCTCGTGATCGAGGTGCGGCGCGTCCGCGACGAGCACCTTGGCAATGCCAGAGATCTTCGCCGCAGCCTCGGCAACACTCCCGACATTGCTGCCGGCGACGAACGCATGGACTTCGCCCAGCTTCGAGGCGGCCGTCACCGTGCTGAGCGTCGCATCCTTGATGTGGCTGCCGTCATGCTCGACCAGGACCAGAACGCTCATTTCGCAATCCCCATGTCATGCAAGCGCTCGACCAGCTCGTCGACATTTGCGACCTTGATGCCCGCCTGGCGCCTGGGCGGTTCGCTGACCTTGATCACCTCCAACCGCCGCGCGACGTCGACGCCATAATCGCCCGGCGATTTGATCGCGAGGGGCTTCGACTTGGCCTTCATGATGTTCGGCAGCGAGGCATAGCGCGGCTCGTTGAGCCTTAGGTCGGTGGTGACCACCGCCGGGAGCTTCAGCTTGATCGTTTCCAGGCCGCCATCCACTTCGCGGGTCACGGTCGCGCTATCGGAAACCTCGACCTTCGAGGCGAAGGTGCCCTGCGGCCAGCCGAGGAGCGCGGCGAGCATCTGGCCGGTCGCATTATTGTCGTCGTCGATCGCCTGCTTGCCGAGGATGATCATCCGTGGGCTTTCCTCGGCCGCAATCCTGGCGAGAATTTTGGCGACGCCGAGCGGCTCGACCTCTGAGCCAATATCGTCTGGGGTCTGGACGAGGATCGCGCGGTCCGCGCCCATCGCGAGCGCAGTCCGAAGCGTTTCCTGCGCCTTGGCCGGACCAATAGAGACGGCGACGATCTCGGTGACGACGCCCTTTTCCTTCAGGCGGATCGCTTCCTCGACCGCGATCTCGTCGAACGGGTTCATGCTCATCTTGACGTTGGCGAGATCGACGCCCGAGCCATCCATCTTGACCCGCGGCTTGACGTTGAAATCGATGACGCGTTTGACCGCGACCAGCACTTTCATCGGTTCTACCCTCCGTAGCCCCTCCCGCCTTTGGGCGGGGGAGGTGTTGGGGACAAGGGGCGTAGCCCCTCTCCCGCTACCTTCGTTCGCTGCCCTACCTCGCAAAGGAGGAGGGCCAAAGGTCAAGCCGCGACTGGCGCCTTCACTTCAGCGACGATCTTCTTCGCGGCATCGCCGAGGTCGTTGGCCGGGATGATCGGCAGCCCGGACGAGGCGAGAATGTCCTTGCCCTGGCTGACGTTGGTTCCCTCGAGCCGGACGACCAGCGGCACATGCAGATCGACCTCGCGCGCTGCTGCAACGATCCCTTCCGCGATGATGTCGCAGCGCATGATCCCGCCGAAGATATTGACCAATATGCCGTTGACCGCCGGATCGCTCAGAATGATCTTGAACGCCGCTGTGACCTTCTCCTTGGACGCTCCGCCGCCGACGTCGAGAAAATTGGCCGGCTCGCCGCCTTCGAGCTTGATGATGTCCATCGTCGCCATCGCGAGGCCGGCGCCGTTGACCATGCAGCCGATGGAGCCGTCGAGCTTGATGTAGCTGAGGTCATATTTCGACGCCTCGATCTCCATCGGATCCTCCTCGGTGAGGTCGCGCAGCTGCTCGAGGTCCGGGTGCCGGAATTCGGCATTATTGTCGAAGCCGACCTTGGCATCGAGCACCAGCAGCCGGTCCTTGTCGTCGACCGCAAGCGGGTTGATTTCGATCTGCGAAGCGTCGGTTCCAAGGAATGCCTGATAGAGGCTGGAGAGCAATTTGCCCGCCTGCTTGGCAAGGTCGCCGCTGAGGCCGAGCGCCGCAGCGACTTCGCGGCCGTGGTGCGGCATCAGGCCGGTGGCCGGATCGATGGTGATGGTGGTGATCTTCTCGGGGCTCTGATGGGCGACCTTCTCGATCTCCATCCCGCCTTCGGTCGAGGCGACGACAGCGATTCGTCCGGTCTCGCGATCGACCAGCAGCGCGAGGTAGAATTCCTGTCGGATGTCGACGCCGTCGGTGATGTAGAGCCGCTGCACCTGCTTGCCCGCCGGTCCGGTCTGCACCGTCACCAGCGTACGCCCGAGCATTTCCTCGGCACTCTCGCGAACCTCGTCGATCGAACGCGCGAGCCGGACGCCGCCCTTGGCCGATTCGCCGAGCTCCTTGAAGCGGCCCTTGCCGCGACCGCCGGCATGGATCTGCGCCTTTACGACCCACAAGGGTCCAGGAAGCATCTTTGCCGCAGCAACGGCTTCTTCTGCGTCCATCGCCGGATAGCCGGCGGGTACGGGGACTCCATATTTCGCGAGCAGCTCTTTGGCCTGATATTCATGGATGTTCATGGCCGCGGCCCTTAATCAGAACATCGCCGCGATGCAAAGTGACGAGCGCCCGACCCGCAAGATCATCCATGTCGACATGGATGCTTTCTATGCGTCCGTCGAACAGCGCGACGATCCGTCGCTCAAAGGCAGACCGGTTGCAGTCGGCGGGCAGCACCGCGGAGTCGTCATGGCGGCGAGCTACGAGGCTCGCAAATATGGCGTCCGGTCGGCGATGCCTTCGGTAACCGCCAAGCGCCGCTGTCCGGAGCTCATCTTCGTCAAGTCGCGATTCGATGTCTATCGCGCGGTTTCGCAGCAGATCCGCGCGATCTTCCTCGACTATACCGATCTGGTCGAGCCGCTCAGCCTCGACGAAGCCTATTTGGACGTTACCGAGGACCGGCATGACCTGGGCAGCGCGAGGGCCATCGCTGAAGACATCCGCCGCCGAATCCGGGAGGAGACCGGGCTCACTGCGTCAGCAGGTGTCTCCTATTGCAAGTTCATCGCCAAGCTCGCCTCCGATCATCGTAAGCCCGATGGCCTGTGCGTGATCACTCCGGACAAGGGACCCGCGTTCGTTGCCTCGCTTCCGGTCGCGCGATTTCATGGTGTCGGGCCGGTGACTGCAAGGAAGATGGAGCGGCTGGGCATCCTTACCGGAGCCGACCTCAGGGATTGGAGTCTGCCGGCGCTCCAGGCGCATTTCGGAAGCTCGGCCGAATGGTATTGGCGGATCGCCAGGGGAATCGACGAGCGCGAGGTGAGGCCCGATCGTCCATATCGATCGGTCAGTGCCGAGCGGACTTTTGACGAAGACTTGGCCGATCCCGACCGCCTCGCCGCCGAGCTCGAGCGAATCGCCGGCTATGCCTGGACAAGGATCGAGCGCGCCGAAGTTGTCGGCCGGACCGTGACTCTCAAGGTAAAGTTCGGTGATTTCACAATCATCACCCGTTCGAAAAGCTTTCCCTCGCCGGTGCCGGACCGGCAGGCGTTCGCAGCCGCGGGACAAATTCTCTTGAGCGCTCTTCACCCCTTGCCGAAAGGCATAAGGCTGCTTGGACTGGGGCTCCACAATTTAACCGAGATTAACAACGACATGCCTGCGCAGCTCGGACTCGCAATCTAGGCTCGGCTGTGATATAAAATTGTCATACGGGGCCGCCGCGATTCAGCAGCGGCCTTAAATTCAAGGGAAGCCTCGCAATAGGCAGCAGAGCCACGGCCAGGAGGTCGTCCGGGGGGACGGTGCGGTAGCGCATCGGGCCTCTCTGCCGCAAATGGAAAGGTGAGCAATGGCAAGCAAGGCGCTTAGCTTCGACGTTGGCGATTATGTTGTGTACCCCAAGCATGGCGTAGGCCGGGTTGTCGAGCTGCAAAGCACCGAAATCGCCGGGACCCGTCTCGATCTCTACGTGCTCCGGTTCGAGAAGGAAAAGATGACCCTTCGCGTACCGGTCAACAAGGCGGACTCGGTCGGCATGCGCAAGCTTTCGTCGGACAAGACGATGAAGGACGCGCTCGAGACTCTGAAGGGCAAGCCGAAGGTCAAGCGCACCATGTGGTCGCGCCGGGCCCAGGAATATGAGGCCAAGATCAACTCGGGCGACCTGACCTCGATTGCCGAGGTGGTCCGCGACCTGTTCCGCCCGGACGATGCCCCCGAGCAGAGCTATTCCGAGCGGCAGATTTTCGAGGCCGCCTCGTCGCGCCTGGCGCGCGAGCTTGGGGCGATGGAACAGACCGATGAGAAGTCGGCACTCGCCAAGATCCTCGACATTCTGAACAAGGCTTGGCCGATCCACAATAAGGCCAAGGAAGTCGCCTAAGCTCTTCAGCCGAGAGCGGCTAACGAGGGCGCCCTGTTGGGGCGCCCTTTCTTTTTGCGCTTGCGGCCGGTTCGGCGCCAGTGTATTGCCATTGTAATACACGTCATGGGAGAATCCAATGCGCACATCCCTTGCGGCCCTGACTGCCGCTTCCGCCGCGCTCGCCGGCTGCCAGCTACACGCTCATGGCGGCGGCGCGACGGTTTCGCGCAATTATCAAGTCGGGAACTTCCAGCAACTTGAGGTCGCGGGTCCCTATGACGTCGAAGTCCGCACTGGCGCCAATCTGGGCGTCTCCGCCCACGGGTCGGAGAAGCTCCTCGAGCGCACCGTGGTGGAAGTTCAAGGCGACAAACTCGTCATCCACCCGGAGAACAGCCACAGCTTCTTCCATTTCGGATGGGACAATGACGGCAAAGCAAGCTTCACGGTTACCGTGCCTCAGCTGACCGGCGCCACAATCGCCGGATCGGGCGATATCCGTGTGAATCGGGTCACCGGCCAAAGTTTCGAAGGCACAATCGCCGGATCGGGCGGACTCAATATCGCGGCAATGGACGTGCAATCGCTGAAGCTGGCGGTCGCCGGTTCCGGAGATCTGAAGGCCGGCGCGGGCAAGGCGCAATCCGCCGAATATGAAATCGTTGGCTCGGGTGACCTCGACGCAGGCGCGGTCCAGACGCAGCAGCTCAAGGTTTCCATCGCCGGCTCCGGCGGCGTCAAGGCCAATGCGCTCGCAACGGCGGACGTGGACATCATGGGGTCGGGCGACGTGAGCGTCACCGGCGGCGCCAAATGCACGGTCAACAAGGCCGGTTCAGGCAGCGCCCGCTGCTCCTGACGCGCTTTAGAGGCTCGTTAACCATAGTCATGGAAGGTGGGCGCATGCGCATCTTCCTCCTTGCCGCTTCCGCAATGCTCGCCTTGCCGGCTTCGGCGAACGGGGCGACCCGCAATTTCGGCATCACCAGCTTCGAGAAGGTTCGGGTCGAAGGGCCGTTCAGGGTCCGGTTGACGACCGGCATTGCGCCCTTTGCGAAGGCATCCGGCTCGCCTGCGGCGATCGACCATGTCGCGATCGAAATGCGCGGCAATACGCTGGTCGTCCGCAGCAATGCGTCGTCATGGGGCGGCTATCCCGGCCAGGAGTCGGGACCGGTCGAGATCAGCCTCGGGACGCATGACCTCAGCTCAGCATTGCTCAACGGCTCGGGTACGCTGGCGATCGACAAGATCAGGGGTCTGACGTTCGACCTGTCGGTCCAGGGTTCCGGCGGCGCGAAGGTCATCGAGGCGAACGTCGATCAGCTGAATGTCGCAGTGATCGGCACTGCAAGTGCAGCGATCGCCGGGAAGACCGCAAAATTGACAGCTCTGGTCAGCGGGATTTCGAGCCTGGATGCGTCAAATCTTGCAGCCAAGGACGCAGTGATCGGCGCGCAGGGCGCTGCGACAGTCTGGGCGAGCGTCAGCAATGCCGCCAAGGTCGACGGTTCGGGCCCGGCGACGATCAAGCTGAGCGGTAACCCCGCCTGCTCGCTGCGAGTGAGCGGATCGACGAGCGTCAGCGGCTGCAAATCGACTCAGTGAACCGAGGCGCACGCCTCGACGCCTGAGAGGAAGTTCCACAGGGCGCCGGCCAACTCCTCGCCCGCAGCCACGGCTTCCAGTTTCTGAGCTTCCGGCAGCTGGTCGAGCAGCGCGCTGCAAACGGCGCTGTGCTCGACATCCGCGGTCTCGTGGACCCGGAAGAAACGCAAGGTTTCCTCGTCGGCGATGCCGTAGCGGTCGATCAGCCCTTCGATCTTTGCGCTCGCAACGGCCGGGAACTGGCTCTCATAGGCATAGAGCGCGCCGAGGCCGGCGGCGTAGGACTGGCGCGAAAGCCTGCCGAATGTGTCGATCAGCGCTTGGGTTTCGCCGTTCAGCTCCTGGGCGCGGACCGCATCTTCGCTCTCGCCGAGGCCGCAGGCGAACATCAACCAGAGCGTCGCATGGTCCTGCTTGCCCGCTTCAATGCCTTCCTCCTCGGCAAGATTCTCGGCGAGCATGCGGCGGCCGTCACGGTCAGGGCAGGCGTTGTGCACTGCGCTCACCGCACGCGGAAAGGCTTCGACATGGTGAAAATATTGCCGCGCGTAGGCGCGCAGCGTGTCGAGCGGCAGACGCCCCTCGGTCCACGCCTGGTAGAAGGGATGTTTGAGCATGGCCCGCTCGGCGACCTTCGAATCGATCAGCGATGAGGTAGTGAGCACGGTCATGGTCGGGTCTCCATTTGGGTTGTCGGGAGGGGCGAATAGCGTCGGCTGGCCGACTATAAAAGAGCAAGCGCTGCGAGGCGGCCGTAAAGCTGCGGCGGCAGTTCGCCCAGACCGCTGCCATCCTCGTCCGTGGTGGGGGCCTCGCCGCTTTCCAGATAACGCCATCCCTGATGGGCCCGGCGCGGCATGGGCGAGACGGCCAGAAGTTCGGCCGAGCAGACGATGTCGATCCGGCCATCCTCGCGATCCTCGAAGCGGAGAATTTCGAGGCCGGCAACGATGGTGTGCCTGACGATCCAGTAGAGATTGCCGCCGACGAGTTCGTCGGCGCGCTTGGGGCGCATCCGCGTTGCGATCCGCACCTCGCCTTTTTCGGCTCGACGCCGGACGCGTTCCCGAAGCGCTTCGAAATCACGGCAGGCGAACGCCACTTTGGTCAGGTGGAGTTTCGGCACGATCCTTTCGTTTGCGCGCCAGGGTCGCAAAATCAAGACGTTAACCGTGGAGGTGGAACGCTGCCGCAAGCCCCAGGAAGAAGAAGAATCCCAAAGTGTCGGTCATGGTCGTCACGAATATGGTCGACACCACTGCCGGATCGATCTTGAGCTTATTGAGGCCGATCGGGAAGAGCACGCCTGATAGCCCGGCGTTTACCGAATTGAGGACCATCGCGAGCAGAGTGACGAGGCTAAGGCCCCAGTCGTGATAGATGAGCTGGACTGCGGCCAGCATGATCAGCCCAAGCCCCCAGCCGTTCGCGCTTGCGATCCACCATTCGCGCAGGATCATGCGCCAGCTATTCGAGCTGGTCAGCTGTCCGGTCGCAAGCGCGCGGACTGTCACCGCCATGGTCTGCGTCGCGGCATTGCCGCCCATCCCGGTGATGACCGGCATCAGCATGGCGAGGACGACCAGCCGGGCGATCAGGTCCTGATAGAATCCGATCACCGCAACCGACAGAACTTCCGTGCCGAGATTGATGAACAGCCACCACATTCGGCTGCGGATTGTGCGACGGATCGGCTCGTTGATGTCGCCGTCGCCAGCCTGGCTCAACAAGAGGACGTCCTCGCCCGCTTCCTCCTGGATGATGTGGACGACGTCATCGACTGTGATCATTCCGACCAGCCGCCCGGAATCGTCGACCACCGCAGCCGACACCAGTGCATATTTCTGGAACCTCAGCGCCACATCTTCCTGGTCCATGTCGACAGGGATGAGCGTCTGTTCGCGCGCCATGATCTTGCTGACCTCGGCCGCGCGCGGGGTTCTCAAGATGGTCGACAGCTTGCAGGTGCCGACCGGATGGTGGTCGGGGCTGACCACGAACACTTCCC
Source organism: Sphingomicrobium sp. (assembly GCA_036392155.1). Lineage (GTDB taxonomy): Bacteria > Pseudomonadota > Alphaproteobacteria > Sphingomonadales > Sphingomonadaceae > Sphingomicrobium. The sequence continues at coordinate 1,158 of DASVYN010000135.1, read as the reverse complement.
AAAAGTCGGTCGGCAGATCCTCGGTCGAGCGCAAATAGTCGATGACCTGGCCGACCGTCCAATGCTCCGGCACAGCGCACAGGTCGCGCTGCATCAGGCGCCCGGCGGATTCCTCAGGGTAGCTCAGCGCCTCTTCAAGAGCGGCCCGGTCATCCGGCTCCATCGCCTGGAGCACGGCCTGCTGATCGGCGCGGTCGAGGTCCTCGATCAGCGCGACCGCGTCGTCGGTCTCAAGCTGCCCGGCGATGTCCGCGAGTTGCTGCGGCTCCAGTTCGTCGAGCAGGCCCTCGCGGACATATTCGTTCATTTCCGCAAGGACGTCCGGGCTGACGATGCCGGCGAGCGCCTTGACCAGCCCTTCGCGCTCGTCGCGGGCGGCAAGCTCGATCAGGTCGGCGACATCGGCGGGGTGAAGCGGTGCGACCAGCTTGCGCGCAGTCGCATCGTCGCCGGCGTCGACCGCATCGAGAACCTTGTCGACAAACTCCGGTCGGAGACGATCTTCCGCATCCACCGGGGAAGCCGAATCGACAAGGGGCGGGGCAGCGACGGGCTCGCTCTCGCTCACTTGCAGCTCCCTCGATTGAATCCGGCGCGGACCTCTATGGTCGCCGCCGCTCTGGCGCAACCTCCCTCCCGCTCCTAAATCGCGCTTCATTCGCGAACCTTTCATTTAGGAGCAATCCATGGCCGACGACCGCCTGACCCTTTCCCTTTCCACCGGCGGCGACGTCGTCATCAAGCTGAGGCCGGACCTTGCGCCCGGCCATGTCCAGCGGATCACCGATCTTGCACAGAGCGGCTTTTACGACGGCGTCGTGTTCCATCGGGTGATCCCCGGATTCATGGCCCAGGGCGGAGACCCGACCGGCACCGGCTTTCACGGGTCTGAACTGCCCAATCTCAAGGCCGAGTTTTCCGATGCCTCGCACAAGCGCGGAGTGGCTTCGATGGCCCGCGCTCAGAACCCCGACAGCGCCAATAGCCAGTTTTTCATCGTGACCGAGGATTCGCCTTTCCTCGATCGCCAGTACACGGTCTGGGGCGAGGTCGAGAGCGGGATGGAATATGTCGACGCGCTGCCTGTCGGCGAGCCGCCGCGCGAGCCAGGAAAGATCGTCAAGGCAACCGTCAGGAAAGCCGGCGAATGAAGAAAGT
>DASVYN010000134.1:0-10345 GCA_036392155.1 Sphingomicrobium sp. | reverse complement strand
ACTCTTTTCATCATCGCTACAGAATGGCGCGGAATGGATAAGATCGCGGAGGTTGCCGCCGCGCGAACTGGACAGGTGCTGACGTTGACGGCTCGCGCACAGATGCTGGGATTCAACTGAGGCGTCTCCAAACGCCCCTTTCGCCTGCACTCCGCGGATGCGCCGGCGGTCACGATCGTTTTACGACCGAGTCCACCACTCATGTCCGGTTTGGGTCCGAAACCTGCCACTAGCCGTAGGAAGGGCGTGCCGCCCTACTCGGGCGCTATTAGTTCTGGCGGTCTCGGAATTTACCAGGTTATCGGAGCCCCTTAGCGACAGCGACCCCCTCATTATGAATTTTAGGTCTCTGATATTGAACGACTTTTCGTGAATTTGAACAAGCCTGAATTCCACTCGGCATCAATCGCGGCCGAGCCGGAAGGCGTGTGCGCGGGTTGGACGAGGCTTGAAATACGCGCCCTACTAATGCCCTACTAATTCTGGATGTGAGAAATCATCCGGCTGCTTTGCGCAGAGCCTCATTTATGCGCGATTGCCAGCCCGGCCCCGTCGCCCGGAACTTTTCCAGCACGTCATTGTCGAGCCGCAGCGAAACCAACGATTTAGTTGATGTAGTGGTGCCCGAATATTGGGCACAATCTGCTTAATCTAAAACATACCTAAGTATTTGCATATAAAGAGAAATTTGGAGTGGTGCCGCTTGAGGGACTCGAACCCACGACCCCATCATTACGAATGATGTGCTCTACCAGCTGAGCTAAAGCGGCTTGGCTCTTTCGAGGAGGCGGGCGCGCACTATCAGCGCATCACGGGTGCCGCAAGCGCCGCCTTACTCAATAACAGTTTATGCTTAACGCTTTGGTAACAGCAGTCGGCCATTTTCGCTTCGAACTGGAGAGTGGGACCCAGGCGTAGACATGGACAGTTACCGCGAGCATCCAAGCGACTTCGAATTGCCGTCGGACGACGCGTCGGCGCCGTACGACGTCGCGGCGGCGATCGGCACCGACGAGCGCCGGATGCATGTCCGCGCCTACAATTATTGGGTGTCGCTGCTTGAGGGACGCGACTTCCCCTCGATCGAGGAACTGGAGCCGGCAGACGTTTCCGATTTTGCCACGCACAGCGTCCTGCTCGATTTCACCTGCGGCCGCGACAATCCCGCAATCCCCTACGTCGGCGCGGCGATTCGCGATGAATGCGGCGTCGACGACGACATGCGGGTGATCGCCGATGTCCCCAGCCGATCTCTCCTGTCGCGTCTCACCGACCATTACATGCAGATCATCGCCAACCGCGCTCCGGTTGGCTTCGAGGCCGAGTTTGAAAACCAGCGCAGCGAGAGCATCTGCTACCGCGGCATCCTGATGCCCTTTTCGTCGGATGGCGACACGATCGATTTCATTTACGGCGTGATCAACTGGAAACGCGTCGGCGAGGGTGTCCAGGATGCATCCGCGGGAATCGAGATGCCCGTGGTCGAATTCGCTGATCCTTGGCCCGAGGATGTTGAGCGGGAGGCCGTGTCCGCGCCTGAACCGGAGTCGATTGTGGAAGAGCCGCTTGAGCTGACCGAGCTCGCGGAAGAGGAGGACGCGCTCGAACTTACGCATGTCGTGGCGGTCTCGACCGTCCCCGACGCCTTCGCACCGGTGAGCGAGGCACCCGCCGATGTAGCCGAGGCCGAGTTCGAAGCTGCCCCTCCGATCCATTTTTCATGGGAAGATGGCCCGCTCGGCGACGAAGACGAAGTTCCGGTGGTAGAGCTCGACGAGAATGCCGGTCTTGCCGACCGGCTCTGGGCAGCGCGCGAAACTGCAGAGTCGGTCAAGGCCGGTGAGGGCCGCACCCGCGCCGCGCTCTACAAGGCGCTGTCACTGGCATATGATTTCGCGATCGCTGCCCGGCAGAATAGCGAAGAATATGTCGAGCTGCTCGAGGAATCGGGCGTCAAGGCGCAGGCCCGGGCTCCGATGACGCCGATCGTCAAGCTCGTCTTCGGCATCGATTACGACAAGGCGCGCCTTACCGAATTTGCCGCAGCGCTGGCTTTCGCTCAGCGCCAGGAAATCGCGCTCGGTGCTTTCCAGGACTTCATCCAGAAATATCCGGGCGGGCTCAAAGCGCTGGTCGCAGCGGAACGTCAGGCTCGTCGTCCGCAGGCTAAGCCTGACACGAAAAGCGAAATCGCCCGTGATCGGCTTCGCTCCGCGCCGCCGATCTCGCTCGCCGATGTTCCGGCTGAAGAGGAATTTGCGGTGATTGTGACCCGCCGCGGTGCCGATGGAACCCACGAGCCAGTCGCAATCGTCGACGATGAGGCGCTCGTCGAGCGGGCGATCCGCCGCGTCCTTTGACGCCGGGGGGGCGGGGTTGTCGGCCCGTTGAACGCGGGTCTATAGGCCCGGCCGGCCCCACAGTTCCTCGGAGCAGCTTCTTTCATGACGGCCCATACGCGCCTGGACCCGCCTTTGGTCGAGTCGATCCGAAAGGCGCTGACCGGAAATGCGTTACCGGGTGAAACCCAGGGGCTGAGCCGAGAGGCCGAAAGAGAAGCTGCCGAATTTCTCTGCCAGCTTGCTGCGACGCGAAAGCGCGGAGAGATGGCGCTCGCGATCGAATCCACCGGCGGCGAAGCCGGGAACCGCCGCATGCGCATCGGTATAGTCAATGACGACATGCCCTTCCTGGTCGACTCCGTCGCCAATGCGGTCGCTGCGCGGCAGCTGACGATCTACCGGCTGCTCCACCCGGTCGTGTGCGTGGACCGCGATTCCGAGGGTGAATTGCAGCAGGTCGAGCCGCTCTGCGGCGACAAGAGCCGCCGCGAATCGATGATGTACCTCGAGCTCGACCGTGCTGACGCTCGCGGGCGGCAGGAGCTCGCGGCCGACCTCAGGCGCGTGCTGAACGACGTTCGCCTTGCCGTTCGCGACTGGGAATTGCTGCAGGGCAAGATGCGCGAAGACGCAGCTGCGATCAGCGATCCGGAAGGTGCAGCGCTGCTCAACTGGTTCGCCGATGGGGCGATGACCCTCCTCGGCTATCATGTCGAAAAGCCCTATGAAGCGCCCTCGAACGCGCTCGGCATTTTCAGCATTCCCGGCGCGCCGACCGATGAAGGCGGTTGCCTCGGCGCAATGCACTATTTCGAACGTGGCGGAGAAGTTCCGCTCATGGCCAAGGCTGAGCGCAAGGCCACCGTGCACCGCCGCGTCCCGCTCGATCTGGTCGTGGTTCCGATCAAGCAAGAGGGCAAGATTATCGGGATCGGGGTTCACGCGGGCCTGTGGACCAGCGAGGCGCTGCGGGTTCCGCCGGAAAGCGTACCGTTCCTGCGCGAACGCTTGAAACAACTCGCCAAGGACTTCGGGTTCGATCCCAAGGGCCATTCGGGCAAAGCGCTGCGACATGCGGTTGCTTCGCTGCCACGCGACCTCGTCATTGCAATCGATTATGAAGAGCTGCGCGATCTGGTGATGATGGCGATGTCGCTCGCCGATCGCCCGCGGCCGGCGCTCCTCCAGGTGCGCTCAATCCTCAAAGGTCAGCTGTTCACGTTCGTCTGGCTGCCGCGCGAAGAGCTGACCACTGCGCGGCGCACTGCGATCGCAATGCTGCTCGAGAATGAGGTCGCCCGCGAAATAACCAGCTGGTCGGTCGAGCTCGGCGACGGCGACCTCGCGCTCATTCGCTACACCCAGTATATAGAGGAGACCGCGACCCAGCCGGACGCCGCAGGGCTCGACGCCGCGGTTGTCGAAATGGTTCGGGGATGGGCTCCCGCCGTCGAAGCGGAACTAATCCAGGCTGCCGGCGCTCCTCGGGCGACACGCCTCGCGCTCACGTACATCAACACCTTTCCCGACGGTTATCGGGCGCGCACTGCGGCTGAGGAGGGCGCTGCTGACATCCTCCGCCTGTGCGTATTGGCCGACGAGAATGACCGAAACGTGCGCATCTTCCGGCTCGAGCACGATCCGTCGGAACAATTGCGGCTCAAAACCTATCGCCGCGGCGGGCTCATACCCCTTTCCGATGTCGTGCCGGTGCTTGAGAATTTCGGATTCCGCGTGCTTGAGGAATTCCCGACGGCACTGAGCGGCGGCAACGGCTACATTCATGACTTCCGGGTCGAGGTCGGCGAAGGCGCCGATGTCGAGCAAATCCTCGCCCGCACCGACGAGATCGAGCGCGCCATTGCCAATGTGCTTTGCGGCACTGCCGAGGATGACGAGTTCAACCAGCTCGTGCTCTACGTCGGCTTGGACATGCAGCCGGTCGTCTGGCTGCGCGCCTGGTTCCGCTACCTTCGCCAGACCGGCAGCAGCTTCGGGCTGGTCACCGTGGTCGATGCGCTGCGGCGCGCCCCGAACGCCACCCGGGCGCTGATCGGAATGTTTGTCGCCGCCCACGATCCGGCCGCCAAAAACAGGAAGAATGAGGTCGAGCAATTTGCCGAGCAGCTCGACCGCTCGCTCGCCAAGGTTCGCTCGATCGACGACGACCGGATCCTGCGTCGCTGGCGGGCGCTCGTTGACGCAATTGTGCGCACCAACGCCTTCTCGCCCGCGGCCGAGGAGGCGCTCGCCTTCAAGATCAATAGCTCGCTCGTGCCCGCGCTGCCGCGACCGGTGCCGTGGCGCGAGGTCTGGGTCTACAGCCCGCGCGTCGAGGGCATCCATTTGCGCGGCGGTCCGGTCGCCCGCGGCGGTATCCGCTGGTCGGATCGGCGTGACGATTTCCGAACCGAGATTCTGGGCCTCATGAAAGCCCAGCTGGTCAAGAATGCAGTGATCGTTCCGACCGGGGCCAAGGGCGGCTTCTATCCCAAGCAGCTGCCGCCCATGTCCAACCGCGATGCGTGGCTGGCCGAAGGAACGGAAAGCTATCGCATCTTCATCCGCTCCTTGCTTTCGGTCACCGACAATCTCGTCAACGACAAGGTCGTCCATCCCGAACGCGTGGTCATCCACGATGGAGACGATCCCTATTTTGTGGTCGCTGCCGACAAGGGCACTGCGACATTTTCCGACATTGCCAATGAGATTGCGCTGTCGCGCAATTTCTGGCTCGGCGACGCCTTCGCGAGCGGCGGATCGAACGGCTATGATCATAAGGCCATGGGCATCACCGCCCGCGGTGCCTGGATCTCGGTCCAGCGTCACTTCCTCGAAATGGGGATCGACGTTCAATCGGATTCTGTGACGGTCGCCGGCTGCGGCGACATGTCCGGGGACGTGTTCGGCAACGGAATGCTGTTGTCGAAGTCGCTTCGGCTTATCGCCGCCTTCGACCATCGCCACATCTTCATCGATCCGGACCCCGATCCGGCGACGAGCTGGGCGGAACGCAAGCGCCTCTTCGATCTGCCGCGCTCGAGCTGGGACGATTATAACAGGAAGCTGATCAGTAGAGGCGGCGGCATTTGGGCGCGCACTGAGAAATCGATCGGCCTTAGCGCTGAAGCGCGAGAGGCGCTCGGAATTGAGGCAAAGGCGCTCGACCCGGCGAGCCTGATCAATGCCATCCTCAAGGCGCCCGTCGATCTGTTGTGGTTCGGTGGCATTGGAACCTACATCAAGGCGTCGACCCAGAGCCAAATCGATGTCGGCGATCCGTCCAACGATGCGCTTCGCGCCAGCGCCGACGAACTTCGCGCCCGCGTGATCGGCGAAGGCGCAAACCTCGGAATCACCCAGGCCGGGCGCATCGAATTCGCCGAGCAAGGCGGTCGGATCAACACCGACTTCATCGACAATAGCGCCGGCGTCGACTGCTCCGACAATGAGGTGAACATCAAGATTCCGCTGAACCGCGAGATGCGTGAGGGGCGACTCGAGTTCACCAAGCGCAACAGCCTGCTCGCCAAGATGACCGACGACGTCGCCGAGATTGTTCTTGAAGACAATCGACTACAGTCGCTCGCGCTCTCGATTGCCGAAGCCGGAGGCGGGCAGGCGCTTGCCGGGCACGTGCGGACAATCGAGCTGCTCGAAGCCTGCGGACGGCTCGATCGCAAGGTCGAGGGGCTCGCATCGAGCGAGGATCTGCTGCGTCGAGGGCAGGAGAATCGCGGCCTCACGCGTCCCGAACTCGCGGTCGTGCTTTCGATCTCCAAGCTGGTGCTCCAGGACGCAGCCGAAGAATTGCGGCCTGCCGAGGACGCGCTGGTCGGGCCGCAGCTGTTCGATGCCTTTCCCAAGGCGATGCGCAAGGCGCATTCCGAGGCCATTCGTGCACACCGGCTCCGCAATGAGATCATCGCGACCAAGGTCGCCAACCGGCTCGTCAACCGCCTCGGCCCCGGAGTCGCGTTCGACCTCACCGAAGAGGAAGGCGCGACGCTCCAGCAAGTGGTCGCCGCATTCCTCGTCGCCGAGCGGCTCCTGGATCTCGACAAATTGTGGCAGGAGATCGAGCAGGATGCTCTGCCGGAGACGGTCCGGATCGAACTCTTTTCGATCGCCGCCGCAAGCGTCACTGCCCATCTCGCCGATATTCTTCGTGCCGGCGGCGGCGATACGAGTGTCGAGAGGCTGTGCGCCTTGCTCGAATCCGGAGTTCGCAAGATCTCTGCAGCGGCGACGAGGCTCATCCGTTCGGAAGTTCGCAACGAAGCCGCTGCACGCCGTGACCGCCTGATCGCGCTCGGCGCGAGCGAAGACATCGTCCGCGGCCTTGTGCGCCTGTTTGAACTCGACGGCGTGTTCGGAATTGCAGCGCTCGCGAGCCGCAACAAGCTCGACGAGCTCGAAACAACCCGGGCCTATACGCGCCTTGGCGAAGCCTTGGGTGTCGATTGGGCGCAGCAGCAGGTTGCCCGCTTCGTGCCTGCCGATCAGTGGGAGCGGCTGCTCACCGCCGGCCTCGCCCGCGACTTCGAGCAGTTGAGGATCGAGTTCCTGTCGCGCTGCCGTTGCACCGATGTCGACCGCGGCGTCGAGCAATGGGTTGAGGAGAACAAAGCGCGCATCGATCAGTTCCGCTTACTCGTCGCTCGCGCTCGTGGCGAAGGCCATGTGAGTGCGCCGATGCTTGCGCAAATCGCCGCGCAGGCGCGAATCCTATTGGGCAGATGACCCCCGTCATCTGCAGTTTCGATCCGCTTCCTAAGGTCCTTGAATGCGCATCGCCATTCTCGTCCCCGATCCCGACTATCCGGAGCCATGGCGCTGGACCTACGAGCCCCAGGCCGAGGCGCTGATCGCTGCCGGTGCAAGGGTCGAGGCCATCGTCTGGAGCCAAGTCGGCGATCTTTGCGCTTACGATCTCATTCTGCCGCTCGTCGCCTGGGGCTATCATCTCAAATATGAAAAATGGCTGGCACTGCTCGATCGTGCTGCGGCCGAGCGCTGGCCAATGATTAACCCGCCAACATTGCTCCGCTGGAACAGCGACAAGGCCTATCTTGCGGAACTCGTCGAACGAGGTGTTCCGACCGTTCCGACCATGGCCGTCGAATCCTGCTGCGATGCCGACATTGACGAAGCGCGGCGTCGTTTCGGGAGCGACTTGCTGGTGATCAAGCCGCCGGTATCGGCCGGTGCAGTGCGAACGCACCGCCTCGGCCCGAATGACGACCTGCCCGGCGACAGTCTGCGCCGGCCGATGATCATCCAGCCGTTGATCGAAGAGATCGCCAGGACCGGCGAATTCTCGCTGATGCTGTTCGACGGCGCGTTCAGCCACGCGGTGGTGAAGCGCCCGGCCTCGGGCGATTTCCGGGTGCAGGAACATCTCGGCGGCGAGACGCTGCCGTGCAAGATCCCTCCCGCAGGGGCGGTGAAGCTTGCTCAGGCCGCCCTCGCCGCAGCGCCTGCAAAAGCGACCTACGCTCGGGTCGACATTGTTCCGGACGACGCGGGCGTGCTGAAGATCATGGAGCTGGAGCTGATCGAGCCGTCATTGTTTCTCGACCATGCGCCGGACGGCGGCGCCGCCTTCACGCGCTCGATCCTGGCTGCTGCGCAAAAAGCCACTGTCTGATCGCCGAGGTGAGGTTGGGCGGCGCGTCGGCGTTCAACCGGTCCGCATCAATCTCTGCGACCAGGGCGTTGAGCGGACAGCCGCGCTCGCGAGCCGCCGATTCGAGCGCTCGCCAGAAGATCGGTTCCAGGCTGATCGACGTCTGGTGCCCGGCAATCAGAACCGAGCGCTTCTTCGGCGGTGCGTATTGCGCCATCAATACATGTGCTGCCCACCGTTGATCGACATGGTCGAGCCGGTGATGAATCCGGCATTTTCGTCGACCAGGAAGGCAACCGCCCGCGCGATCTCCTCGGCCTTTCCAAGCCGCCCCACGGGGATTCGTGCGACGATCTTCGCAAGAACGTCTTCGGGCACTGCTGCGACCATGTCGGTATCGATATAGCCCGGCGCGACCGCATTGACGGTGACACCGAAGCGCGCGCCTTCCTGTGCGAGCGCCTTGGTGAACCCGTGAATGCCGGACTTGGCGGCCGCATAATTCACCTGACCATATTGGCCGGCCTGACCGTTGATCGAGCCGATATTGACGATCCGGCCATATTTGCGGCTAGTCATTCCGTCGAACACCGCCTTGGCCATGTTGAAGCAGCCGCCGAGGTTGGTGTCGATCACCTCCTGCCACTGCTGCTTGGTCATCCTGCGAATCGTGGTGTCGCGGGTGATTCCGGCATTATTGACCAGCACGTCGACCGGTCCAAGCTCGTCCTCGACCTTGCGCACGCCCTCCTGGCATGCTTCGAAATCCGAAACGTCCCACTTGAAGGCAGCGATTCCGCTTCGCTCGCCGAACGAGCGCGCGCGTTCCTCATTGCCTGCATAATTGGCGGCAACCTTCATGCCCATGTCGCGAAGCGCGATGCTGATTGCTTCGCCGATCCCGCGCGTGCCGCCGGTCACGATCGCCACTCGAGCCATGAAGTTCCTCCTCCTAAGTCGCTCGGCCGCTTATTCTTCGTATAGCCACCCCGCAAGTTCGCGGCTGATCAATTTGGTTATCATGTCGATGCTTTCTGCCGAATCGTTCAGGCAATCGAGAAGCGCGAAATCCTCGCCGCCCGACTGTTCGAAGCTGTGCCGGCCGCGAATTCCGAGTTCCTCCAGAGTCTCGATGCAATCGGCGGAGAATCCGGGAGCGGCGATTGCAAGTCGCTTGACGCCCTTGTGAGGATAGCCGGCAAGCGTCGCGTCGGTGGCCGGCTCCAGCCATTTGGCTCGGCCGAACTTCGATTGGAAGGCGACATCGACTTGGCGCGCGAGTGCATTGCTCAATAGTCGCGCAGTCTTCTGACAATGGCAGTGATAGGGATCGCCGAGCGCGAGCGTTCGCAGCGGCATTCCGTGAAAGCTGAGCAGCAGCCGATCGGGCTCGAAGTCGAGCGCTGCAAGCTGGCGTTTGAGGTTTGTTGCAAGCGCGCCGATATACAAGGGATCATCATAATATGGCGGCAGGACTCTCAGTGCCGGCTGCCAGCGCATCCGCGCCAGCGCTCCGAAGACTGCATCGTTCGCAGTCGCCGTCGTCGCCGCCGAATATTGGGGGTAGAGCGGTGCAGCGAGAATGCGCGCGCAGCCTTCTGAAACCATATTGTCGAGCGCTGCGGCAATACCTGGATTGCCGTAACGCATCGCATAATGAACGCTGACCTGCGGCAGACGCGAGCGCAGCGCCTCGGCCTGGCGGCGCGCGATCGCGCGCAGCGGCGAGCCTTCGTTGGTCCAGATCTGATTATAGGCTTCGGCCGATCTTCTGGGCCGCGTCCGCAGCACGATTCCATGCAGGATCGGCTTCCACGCGAGCGGATGGATTTCGATCACGCGCGGATCGCTCAGGAACTCGGCGAGATAGCGCCGGACCGCGCGCACCTCCGGCGCATCCGGAGTGCCGAGATTGATCAGCAGCACGCCAATCCGGCCTTCAGGCACTGAAGGATGATCCGGAGGCCTGGTCATGCAGCCATCGGATCGAACGGAAGCGAGCGCAGGCGTTTGCCCGACGCGGCCTGGATTGCATTGGCGACTGCCGGAGCGAGCGCCAGTGTTCCAAGGCCGCTGATCCCTCCCGGCGGGCCACTGCTGGGGATGATTTCGACCAGGATTTCAGGAGCATCGCTGAGCCGCGGCAAGCCGGTCCTGCCAAGCGGTCGCGCGCGCGCCATTCCAGCAACCCATTCAGGTGAGGCTATGAGTGCCTGCGCAAGCGCCCAGATGAGACCGGCCTCGATCTGCTGGTGGACGAGGCCGCTGTTCACCACGATACCGCAATCGACCGCAGCAAAGAGACGGTGGACTTTCACCCGCTGGTCGTCGCCGATGCCGGCGTTCGCGACCAGGCCGATGTGCGAACCGAAAC
>DASVYN010000133.1:0-5587 GCA_036392155.1 Sphingomicrobium sp. | reverse complement strand
CTCGCCCATCCCCTTGATGATCGTCTGGCCTGACTCGTGGTCCGTAGTGACGCGGAAGCTCGGGTCCTCGGCGGCCAGGCGGTTGAGCGCGATGCCCATCTTCTCCTGGTCGGCCTTGGTCTTGGGCTCGACTGCGACCTCGATAACCGGATCCGGAAACTCCATCCGCTCAAGAATGATCGGCTTGTTCGGATCGCACAAAGTGTCGCCGGTCGTCGTTTCCTTGAGACCCGCGATCGCGACGATATCGCCGGCATAGGCCGTCTCGATGTCCTCCCGATTGTTCGCATGCATGAGCAGCATGCGGCCGATCTTTTCCTTCTTATCCTTCACCGAGTTGGTGACAGTGCCCTTCTCGAGCTTGCCCGAATAGATACGCGCGAAGGTCAGCGAGCCGACGAACGGGTCGTTCATGATCTTGAACGCGAGCGCCGAGAAAGGCGCGGTATCCGATGCCTCGCGGCTGTCGACGGCATCGGTATCCGGATTTACGCCCTCGACCGGCGGAATATCGAGCGGGCTTGGAAGATAGTCGACCACTGCATCGAGCAGGGGCTGCACGCCCTTGTTCTTGAACGCCGAGCCGCACAGCACCGGCACGAACGAGAAGTTGAGCGTGCCCTTGCGGATCATCCTCTTGAGCGTCGCGACATCCGGCTCATTGCCCTCCAGATAGGCTTCCATGACCTCGTCGTCCTGCTCGACGGCAGTCTCGATGAGCTCCTGGCGCGCGGCCGCAGCGGCGTCCTTGAGGTCGTCGGGAATCGCTTGATATTCGAACTTCGCGCCGAGGCTCTCTTCGAGCCAGATGATCGCGCGATCGTTCACCAGATCGACGAGACCCTTGAAGCTGCTCTCGATTCCGATCGGGAGATAGAGGACCAGCGGACGCGCGCCGAGGCGCTCCTTGATCATCCCGACGCACATGTCGAAGTTCGCACCCGTGCGATCGAGCTTGTTGACGAAGCACATGCGCGGAACATCATATTTCTCGGCCTGCCGCCAAACGGTCTCCGACTGGGGCTCGACGCCGGCGACACCGTCGAAACAGGCAACCGCGCCGTCGAGCACGCGCAGCGAGCGCTCGACTTCGATTGTGAAGTCGACGTGACCCGGAGTGTCGATGATGTTGATCCGGTGCTCTTCGCCCTTGCCCTCGTCAGCGCGCCAGAAGCAGGTCGTCGCAGCAGACGTGATCGTGATCCCGCGCTCCTGCTCCTGCTCCATCCAGTCCATGGTTGCGGTGCCCTCATGGACCTCGCCGATCTTGTAGGACTTGCCGGTGTAATAGAGGATGCGCTCGGTCGTCGTCGTCTTGCCGGCGTCGATATGCGCCATGATGCCGATGTTGCGATAGCGTTCGAGCGGATGGCTGCGGGCCATTTGAGCTTCCTTAGATGTGCGGGAGCCGGGTTGGGCCGGGCTTCCACGATATAGGTACGACTTTTACCAGCGGTAGTGGCTGAAGGCGCGGTTCGCTTCCGCCATTCGGTGCGTGTCCTCGCGCTTCTTCACCGCATTGCCGCGGTTCTGTGACGCGTCCATGAGTTCGCCCGAAAGCCGTCCGGCCATGGTCTTCTCCGAGCGCGAGCGCGCAGCCGAGATGAGCCAGCGGATTGCAAGCGCCTGAGCGCGCTCGGGACGGACTTCAACCGGAACCTGATAGGTCGCTCCGCCGACGCGGCGGCTACGGACCTCAATCCCCGGTTTCACATTGTTGAGCGCATCATGGAAGACGCCGATCGGGTCGCGCTTCAATCGAGCCTCGACATTGTCGAGAGCGCCGTAGACGATGCCTTCGGCAACCGACTTCTTGCCGTCGAGCATGACCGAGTTCATGAACTTCGAGAGGACAATGTCTCCGAACTTCGGATCGGGGAGAATTTCGCGCTTCTCTGGGCGGCGGCGACGAGCCATTGGACTATTCCTTTCTCTCTTCAGCCTTATCCGGGACCTGCCCGGGGCTTACTCTGGCCTGGATTATTTGGGGCGCTTGGCGCCGTATTTGGAACGCGACTGCTTGCGGTCCTTGACTCCCTGGGTGTCGAGCACGCCGCGAAGCACGTGATAGCGCACGCCCGGGAGGTCGCGTACACGGCCGCCCCGGATCAGCACGACGCTGTGCTCCTGCAGGTTGTGGCCCTCGCCCGGAATGTAGCTGATCACCTCGCGCTGGTTGGTCAGGCGGACCTTGGCCACTTTCCTCAGCGCCGAGTTCGGTTTCTTGGGGGTCGTCGTGTAGACACGGGTGCAGACTCCGCGCTTCTGCGGATTCTGTTCCATCGCAGGGACCTTCGACTTGGCCTTCTGCGGTTCGCGACCCTTGCGGATCAGCTGGTTAATCGTCGGCATGAAGCCCTTCACCTTTCATTGCGAGGCAGTCCCCGCGGTTACTTTGCCCAAAGCAAAAGCGCGAAGTCCCGATGACCCCCCATCCTTGATTGGGGCGCACACCCGGGCTTCACGTCTCTGAGCAATGTTCAGCTCTTGTCCGGCGAAAGACGACTTTACCTGTCGCTCGGACGGGCGGGCACATAGCGACCGTGCGGTAAAGGGTCAACCGCGGCTGTCGCGAATGTCACGAACACAAGGTATGTCCGATTAGCACGTCATTTGTCCGATTGGCGATTTGGGCCTCCTGCAGTCCGGCGGGCATAGGGATCGGACATATCATGTGTTCTCGACACCGCGTGAGGCCAAGGAAGGAACGGATCGCAGCGACGGCTCGTTCGTGCATCGCTTGCCCTCAAGGAGGAGCGGCAATGACTCACCCACTCGCCAAATTTGCGCCGGCCGTGGTGCTGGTCGCGCTTGCGAGCTGCGGCGCACGCAATCAGGCGAGCAATGAATTGAACGGAGGACCAGCAGTGGAGAACGCGACCCTCACGACGCTCAAGGTCAGCAGCGATGCATTCGAGAACGGCCAAAAGATTCCAGCGCAATATACGTGCGACGGCGCCGACCGCACCCCGTCGCTCAGCTGGGGCGACCCGCCGCAGGGGACCAAGAGCTTCGCCTTGGTCATCGACGATCCGGACGCGCCGAGCGGCACCTTCCGGCATTGGGGCGTGTACGACATTCCAGCGGGTGCGCGCTCGATCGGCGGCAGCCAGCGGGTCGGGAGCGAAGTCAACAACGACTTCGGCAAGCCTGGCTACGGCGGCCCCTGCCCGCCCAAGGGGCACGGACCCCATCACTATCACTTCAAGCTGTTCGCGCTCGACGTCGACAAACTCGATCTGAGTGAAAGAAGCACGGTCGCCGATGTCGAAGATGCAGCGCTGAAGCATGCGATCGCCCAGGGCGAGCTGGTAGGAACCTACGAGCGGAGGTAGAATCGGCGCGCTTGCGAAGGAGAAACGAAATGGCGCACTTACTCGTCGCACTGAGCTTGATCGCCGCGACCTTGCCGGCGACGCCTGCGAGCAGCGGTTCGACGCCGACCCCTGCCCCGCCCGGGACTGCAACCACGCGATACTGCCTCCGCGTGGATCCTGCCACGGGTAGCCGCATCGAAACCATTCAGTGCAGGACGCGCGACGACTGGGCCGAGCTCGATGTCGACGTGGACCTTGAGTGGGCCCAGAATGGCGTCAGGGTCATCGCCTGAGCGAAGGCCCGTCAATAGCTGCGGCGCTCGGCCGCGCCGTCCATCGGGCGAACGAACAGCCGACGGACATGCGGCCAACGCTCACCGGCCCGGTCCTCGATTTGTCGGACGATGCCTTCAACCTCCCCGGCGGTGATCTTGTCGTCGAAATCGACGTTGAGCATCGCTGTGATCACGTCGGGAGCGGAGTGAATGGTGAGAATGTCGCCGACGCCGACCACCCCGCTGCAGCCGCAGGCGAGCGAGCGTAGCTCGTCCACAAGCGCCGGATCGGCCGCTTCGCCGATCAGCAGGCCCTTGGATTCATAGGCGAGCAGCATGGCCGTAACGCCGAGGATGGTGCCGATCAAAACAGAGGCTGCGCCGTCGTAGAACGGATCGCTGGTGAGCTGGGAGAGCGCCAGTCCGAACGCTGCCGCGATGATTCCGGCCATTGCCGCGCCATTCTCGAGCAGCACGATGAAGGCCGGCGGGTCCTTCGATCGGCGGATCGCCTGAAACCAGCCGAGCTCGCCCTTGGCCTTCTTGAAATCGACGAAGGCTTCCATGGTCGACCAGCCTTCAAGCAAGAAGGCGACGAGCAGGACTGCATAAGCCACCAGCGGCGAAACCGCCGGCTCGGGGTTGGCGATATGGATAATGCCTTCATAGACCGAGACTCCAGCGCCGAGTGAGAACACCAGAACCGCGACGACGAAACTCCAGAAATAGAGCTCGCGACCATAACCGAAGGGATGGAGCTCATCGGGCTGTTTTCGGGATGCCCTGCGGCCCCACATCAAGAGCAGCTGGTTCGTCGAATCGACGATACTGTGCACGCCTTCGGTCAGCATCGCCGACGAGCCGGTAATCGCTGCAGCGACGAACTTGGACGCTGCAATGCCAAGGTTTGCGAGGAGCGCGACGACAAGCGTGCGAGTGCTGGTCGTGTGCGCGCTCAATCCGGTACCCCACGCATCATCCGCGCTCAGTAGCGGTGCGCCCGGCGTTCATCCAGACACCGCATGGATCATGCCTTCATAACTATCGGGCGCCGGCGGCAATGAATCGCGTTCGATGATCCCGCCGGCAATTGTCATCGAGAGGACGGCGCCCCAGGCGATCCATTCATGCCGCTTCAGGCGCAGATCGTCGCTGAGCAGAATCAGCGCGAGCGGAGAAGCTATCATCGGCCAGAGGTGGTAGCGAAGATCCGATGCGATGCTGATTGCTAGAAAGCTCAACTCCAGCGCGATTGCAGATCCGAGAAGTGCGAGTGCAAGGCGACCCGCAGGCTCGTCGCGCCGCCGCAGCGCCGGGAGCAGAATGAACAGGGCGACGACTGTCCAGACGATCGGCCAACCGACGGGAGTCGCGGCTTCTGCGGCAGCAGCATCCTGCCACGCGGCAGCAATCGGGCTGCCCGGTGTTTGCAGACCAAGGTCGTTCGGCTCCGCCTCGACAGGTGGCGCTGCGTCGGGCAGTCCGGGCGCGACCAGCCAGCGTTCGGTCGAGTTCCAGTGCGCGAAACGGTGCTGCGCATAGGCCATCGGGTGGAGTGCCGCCTGGCGTGCAAGCTCGGAGTTCAGCAGCCAGGCCGGTTCACCGATCAGCCGGCGAGTCGCCGAGGCGCAGCCGCTTGGATCGCCCAGCGGATCCCAAAAAAATGCTTTGACGCAATGGCGTCGTGCGATTTCCAGCCGTTCGGCCGAAGTAAACGGGCTGGGTGACGCCGGCGTCGCTGCGGCAATCGCGGCAAGATCGAACAACGGCTGTGTCTTGGCCACATCGCTCGGCTCGGACCCAAGCATGCGATGATTGATGATCGGCGTAAGGCCAAGGATTGCAGCGCCTGCAGCGACCGCAATGCCGGCGCTCAGTGCCGGTCGATTACGCGTCGGCAGCAAGAGGACTGCAAGCGGAACGGTCGCAATGAAGCCGTTGACCCGGATCAGGGTTGCGTAGGCGAGCAGTGCCGCAACGGCGATTGCAGCCGGC
>DASVYN010000132.1:0-6768 GCA_036392155.1 Sphingomicrobium sp. | reverse complement strand
GCGTCGGGCGGTGCCGGGCGGCTGAAGGGCCGCTCGGCTCATGACTTCTTGAACAGCTCTTCCGCCGCGGAGCGGTGGGTCTGGGCACGCTGCATGTGCGTTTCGACGCGGACGATTTCGGCCTTGAGCGCTTCGATCCGTGCCTGGAGCTCCTCAATCGACATTGGATCGAGATCCTGCTTGCCAAGCTCCACCAGCGGATCGCCGGGCTTGCTTGGAAAGAGATCTTCGAGGTCCATGATGGGCGAAATCGTTGACCGATAGGGCGGCCAAGTCAATAAGTCCGTGCGTGCCGAGCCTTCCCTCTTCAATGCAGGCAGTCATTGCCGATGGAAACGACGGGCTGGCGCTGGTCGAACGACCGGTGCCGCGGCCGGGTCCTGGCGAGGTCCTGATCAAGGTCGCAGCCGCCGGCGTGAACCGGCCCGACGTGCTGCAAAAGCGCGGCGACTATCCCCCGCCTCTGGGCGCGCCGGACATTCTCGGCCTCGAGCTTGCGGGCAAGGTGATCGAAGCCGGCGATGGCGCCGGGCAGCTGATCGGCCAGAAGGTCTGTGCGCTCGTTGCCGGCGGCGGCTATGCCCAATATTGTCTGGCAGCGGCGGGGGTCTGCCTGGCTGTTCCCGAAGTGCTGACATTGGTCGAGGCGGCGGCAATGCCGGAGACCTTGTTCACCGTCTGGGTCAATCTGTTCGAACGGGGCTTTGCCGCCGACGGCGATTGGGTGCTGGTCCACGGCGGCACCAGCGGCATCGGCACCATGGCCATAAAGCTCGGCAAATTGTTCGGGCTCAAGACGATCGTAACTTGCGGGACCGACGCGAAGTGCGCCCGCGCACTGGAACTCGGCGCGGACGCTGCAATCAACTATCGCACCCAGGATTTCGTCGAGGAGGTGCACCGGGTCACAGGTCGCGGCGGCGTAAATATCGTCATCGATATGGTCGGCGGCGATTATGTGCCGCGCAATCTCGCCTGCCTCGCCGAAGACGGCCGGCATGTGTCGATCGCGGTGCAGCGGGGAGCGAGCGCCGAGATCCGGATCTTCGACATCATGCGCAGACGCCTGACCCTCACCGGATCGACGCTCCGCCCGCGCCCGATCGCGTTCAAGGCGATGGTCGCCGACGAGATCGCCAAGACGGTCTGGCCATATGTCGAAGGCGGGCGACTCAAACCGGTGATCGACAGCGTCTTTCCGCTTGCCGAGGTCGAAAAGGCGCACGTTCGGATGGAAACGGGCAGTCATATCGGTAAGATTGTGCTTGAGGTCCCGAAATAGGCGCGACCGGGGAAGAGCGAATGACCGAACGGCTTGTGCTTCACGAATATTCCCAGTCTGGAAATTGCTACAAGGTGCGGCTGACCGCAGCGATGGTCATGAAGCCGCTCGACCGGCGCGAATATGACATCATGAAGGGAGAGACCCGCAGTCCGGTGTTCCTTTCCCGAGTCAATCCGAATGGCCGGATTCCGGTGTTGCAGGTCAACGACCGGTTTATCCCCGAGAGCAACGCTGCCTGTTATTATCTGGCGGATAATTCGAATCTGATTCCGACCGATCCGTTCGAACATGCCGACATGCTGCGCTGGATGTTCTGGGAGCAGTATAATCACGAGCCGAATATCGCCACCCTGCGCTTTTGGATGCGCTGGGTGAAGGACGAGAATTTGACTGATCTTCAGCGGCTGCAGATGCCTGCGAAGAGGAAAGCCGGGAACGAGGCGCTGCAGCTGATGAACGATCATCTGGAGGGCCGCGGCTGGTTTGTCGGCGACCAGACGAGCCTCGCCGACATCTGCCTGTTCGCCTACACCCATGTCGCTGGTGACGCTGATTTCGATCTCATGCGATATCCCAACGTCGTTCGATGGATCGAACGGATGAATGGCCATCCGCGGTACGTCGCAATGAACGCTTGAGCGCACTTGCCCCGGCGGCAGCCGAAGACTACATCGCCGCCAACGCTGGCCGCTCCGTGAGGGGCGGCCCAATTTGTTTTAAGATACGGAGAAAGCGGGAGTGGCCCAGCCCTTGATGCCCCACGCGACCGCCGCATGGCTGGTCGACAATACGTCGCTCACTTTCGAGCAGATCGCCGAATTTTGCGGCCTCCACATCCTCGAGGTGCAAGCGATCGCCGATGACACTGCAGCAACCAAGCTCACCGGACGCGACCCGATCCGTGCCGGCGAGCTGACTCATGAGGAAATCGAAAAGGGCCAGAACAACCCCGATCACCGGCTGCAGATGTGGAAGGCTCCGGAAGCGGTGCGACGCACCAAGGGGCCGCGCTACACGCCGGTAAGCAAGCGCCAGGACAAGCCTGACGGAATCGCCTGGATCATCAAGAATCATCCCGAAGTCAGCGACGGCCAGATCAGCAAGCTGATCGGAACCACCCGTACGACGATCGCCGCGATCCGCGAGCGGACGCACTGGAACATGGCCAACATCACGCCCAAGGATCCGGTGACTCTCGGCCTGACGACCCAGCGCGAGCTCGATGCCGCGGTCGCAAGGGCGGCCAAGGCGGCGGGCATGCAGGCGCCGACCGACACTCGGCTCGACAGCGACCGCGAAGCGCTGATCGAGCAGCTGCGCCACGAGCGTGAGCGCCATGTGCGCGAAGCCGAAGCGGCACTTGCGGGGGCCGGCGACGAGGCGCTTCGCGACGAGATCGTCCCGGGCATTCGCGACCCGTTCAAGAATACGCCGACCGAGTAGCAATTTGCCCCTGCCTCGAACGCGGGGGAAACTTGATTTGAATATCGCCAAGGGTCAGTAAACGCTCATGGCCACCGCCGAGACCGATGTCAGTCAGCTGAGCTTCGAGGCGGCGCTTGTCCGGCTCGAGGAGATCGTGCGCACGCTCGAAAAGGGCGAGGCACCGCTCGACCAGTCGATCGAACTCTATCAGGAAGGCGACCGGCTGAAGCGCCATTGTGAGGCGCGCCTCAAGGATGCCCAGGCGCGCATCGAACAGATCGCATTCGGCAGCGACGGAAAGCCGGCGGGGCTGAAGCCCTTCGATGTCGGTTGAAACGATCGACCGGCTCGCCGAGGAGCTGAACAGCGAGGCGGCGCGGGTCCGCGCCGACGTCGACAGCTTCTTTGCAAGGCTCCTTGCACCGACCAGCGACAGCCGCGAGCCGCTTTACGAAGCGATGCGTCATGCGGCGATCGGCGGCGGCAAGCGCCTTCGGCCGCTGCTCACGGTTGCTTCCTCGCGCCTGTTCGCGATCGACCGCGGCCGCGCCTTGCGCGTCGGCTGCGCGATCGAGGCGATTCACGTCTATTCGCTTATCCACGATGATTTGCCGTGCATGGACGACGCCGACCTGAGGCGCGGCAAGCCGACCATCCACAAGGCCTTCGGCGAGGCCGAGGCGGTGCTCGCCGGCGACAGCCTGCACGCACTCGCGTTCGACGTGCTCGCGCACCCATCGACCCACGACGACCCTTTCGTTCGCTGCGAGCTGGTGCTTGAGCTTGCCCGCGCGGCTGGACCGAACGGTATGGCCGGCGGGCAGATGATGGACCTGGTGGCCGAGGGGCAACGGCTCGATCTGCCGGCAATCACTCGCCTGCAGCAGCTCAAGACCGGAGCCCTGATCGAATATGCGGTCGAGGCGGCGTGCATCATGGCCAAGCTACCGCCCGATGCCCGGACGCCCTATCGCGGCTATGCGCGCAACATCGGCTTGGCGTTCCAGATCGCCGACGATCTGATCGACCATAGCGGCGATGCCGCGGCGGCCGGAAAGCCGACGGGCAAGGATGCGAACGCCGGCAAGGCGACCTTCGTCTCCCTGCTCGGCGAGGCGAGGGCGCGGCAACAGGCAGGATTCCTCGTGAACCAGGCGATCGAACATCTCTCGAGCCACGGAAGCGAAGCCGACCTGCTGCGCGCAATCGCGCGTTTTGCTATTGAGCGCGACCATTAGGGGGCAAGATGAAGGTTGCAGTTTACCCGGGGACGTTCGACCCGATCACGCTCGGCCATCTCGACATCATCCGGCGCGGGGCGCATCTGGTCGACAGGCTGGTGATCGGAGTTACCACGAATCCATCGAAGGAGCCGATGTTCACGACGGCCGAGCGGCTGGCGATGGTCCGCCGCGAGGTCCAGGGCATTCCGGGTGACATCACGGTCATCGAGTTCAATTCGCTGCTGATGGAGTTCGCCGAGAGCCAGGGCGCAACCGCAATCCTTCGCGGCCTTCGGGCGGTCGCTGACTTCGAATATGAGTTCCAGATGGCCGGAATGAACCAGCAGCTCAACGACGATATCGAGACCGTCTTCTTAATGGCCGACGTGTCGCTTCAGCCGATCGCGTCCAAGTTGGTGAAGGAGATCGCGCGTTTCGGCGGGTCGATCGACAAATTCGTGACCCCTGCAGTCGCTCAGGATGTTCGTCGGCACTTGAACGGCGGTTCACACTGAAGCAAGCGGCGCTGACGCATTGACGCCATCTGCCCGCGGGGAGGATTATGCTTAATAAGTCCGTTTTTGCGCTGCCGCTGATGGCTTTCGCACTGATCGCCGCAAAGCCGGCGCCGGCACCCGTCATGCCGAGCATCGTCGCTCCGGCGGAGATCGCTGCGAACAAGGCCAATCACCTGTTCATCGAGCTGTCGAGCGGCGGGACGGTCGAGATCGTGCTCCGGCCTGACCTCGCCCCGCATCACGTCGAACGGATCCAGACGCTCGCCCGACAGGGGTTCTACAACGGGCTTAGCTTCCACCGTGTGATCGCCGATTTCATGGCGCAAGGCGGCGATCCCAAAGGTACCGGCGAGGGGGGATCGAGCCTTCCCAACCTCAAAGCCGAGTTCACCGCGGTTCCGTTCCTGCGCGGAACCTTCGGTGCGGCGCGGGCGAACAGCCCAGATTCGGCCAATAGCCAGTTCTTCATCATGTACGCGCCGCATCCGGAGCTGGATAACAATTATACTGTGATGGGCCGAGTAGTCGCCGGCATGGACGCGGTCGACGGTATCGCGCAGGGCGAGCCGCCTGAACAGCCGACCAAGATCGTTCGCGCCTATCTGGGAGATGCGGCCACCGTTTCGGCTTCCGCTGCGGCGAAGTAACGCTACGGCGGCGCAATGCGCGTCGACCTTTTCGATTTCGAGCTTCCGCAAGACCGGATTGCGCTGAGACCAGCGCGTCCGCGCGACAGCGCGCGGCTGCTGCTGGTCAAGGGCCGCGATATCTCTGACCACCGGGTGCTGGAGTTGCCCGATCTGCTTCATCCCGGCGACGTGCTGGTATTCAACGATACGAAGGTAATTCCTGCGCAGCTGGAGGGCAGGCGCGCAGCTTCTCCAGACAGCCCGCAGAGGGGGCTTGGCGCGAGCATCGGCGCGACCCTGCACAAGCGCGAAGGGCCTCGCGAATGGCAGGCGTTCTTGCGGAATGCGAAGCGGGCAAGGGTAGGCGATACGATCCACTTCGGTGCTGGCGTTTCGGCGTTGGTCCTCGATAAATCGGAGGACGGTTCGGCCTTGCTGCGCTTTGACGGCGAGGAGCCGGTCGAGCTGCTGCTCGAGCGGGCAGGGAGGATGCCGCTGCCGCCCTATATCGCCTCCAAACGCCCCGCCGACGAGGCGGACCGCGCCGACTATCAGACCATCTTCGCGCAAGAGGAGGGGGCGGTCGCTGCACCGACCGCGGCCTTGCATTTCACGCCGCGGTTGCTTGACGCACTCGACGCTCGTGGGATCGGCAGCGAAACGCTGACGCTGCACGTCGGTGCCGGAACCTTCCTGCCGGTTAAGTCGGAAGACACGGCCTCGCACAAGATGCATGCCGAATGGGGGCGGATAGATGCAGCGACGGCGGAGCGGCTGAATGCGCTACGCGCTTCAGGCGGGCGGCTGATCGCGGTTGGGACCACAAGCCTGCGCCTGCTCGAAAGCGCGGCGAGCGAGGACGGACTGATCCGACCGTTTGAGGGCGACACTGCAATCTTCATCACGCCCGGGTACCGCTTCAAGGCGATCGATGGCTTAATCACCAACTTCCACCTGCCGCGCTCGACCCTGTTCATGCTGGTCAGCGCGCTGATGCGCCTCGATGTGATGAAGTCGGCCTATGCCCACGCGATCGAGGCAGGCTACCGCTTCTACTCCTATGGCGATGCGAGCTTGTTATTGCCCTGTTAGAACGGCTGATCGGCTCATGCGGCTCGGGGAAAGGGGGCCCTTGTCAGATCCAAACTCGTCGGTTTCGTTCGCCGATGCACGGGGTCAGCATCGCTCACTGAAGGCGCCCGACCTGCGGAAGAGTGCCCCTGCTCAGTCGGGATAGCAGCTTGGCCGCTCGTTGGGATGTTCAGCGAACCACTTCTTGCGCGCCGCAGCGTTCGCGTCGCGATGTCGCATCCCCTCCAGCACAAAGTGCCTTGTGCGGGTCCCGGCAACCGCTATTCCGTCTTTCATCAGCGGATCGAATTCGCCCTGGGCAGATATCGAACGGCATACCCAGAAGCCCATTTCCGGCTCTAGATTGCCTTTCACTGCGTGACAGCCCGTCACACGGCCATTCGCGTCGAGATCGATAGCCAAGTCCCCCCACTGATCTCCCGACATCAATTCATTGATGGCCCACGGATAGGGCTCGCCGGGCCGATGGGGCGGGCACGCGGTACCCGCCGCCGCGGGTGAAGCGGTCGCTGCCGACACAAGAATGAGTGCGCTCAACAAGTTTCGCATAAGCCCCCACACAATGACCTGGATTCGGCGATCGTTAGTCGAACAGC
>DASVYN010000131.1:0-5782 GCA_036392155.1 Sphingomicrobium sp. | reverse complement strand
GAACGGTATTGCGTGCCGATATCATTGCCTTGGCGGTTAAGCTGCGTCGGATCGTGCGTTGCAAAGAAGATGTCGAGCAATTCGTCGTAGCTGATCTGGTCCGGATCGAAGGTGATGCGGATCGCCTCGGCATGGCCGGTGTCGCCGCCGCACACCTGCTTGTAAGTCGGGTTGGGGACCGTGCCGCCGGCATAGCCGCTCTCGACCGACTTCACGCCGACGACGTCGAGGAACACCGCCTCGGTGCACCAGAAACACCCGCCGGCGAGAATTGCGACTTGTTCGGCCATTATCGATGCTCCTGCCTGTAAAAACGCGAAATAGGTGTTGCCCCTCGAGGCTGCAAATGCGCAGCCGGCATCGTTGCTCATGCTTTACCGAGTACAATAACCGCCATCCTGCTGCCGGCTGATGCGCCATTGCTTCTGCATATAGCCGGTGCAGCCGCCCGGTCCGACGTTGCTCCACGAGCCCGCCAGACTGTCTCCGGCTTCGGCGGCTTCAGATCGCTCGCGCGCCATGCTCCTGACGTTTCCGTCCGGATTGAACGGCAGTTCCGGGCTACCGATCAGTTCTTGGGATAGGACGCCTTGAGGCTCGCGAGCTCGAGCCGCTTGCCGACCCACTCCGACAGCTCGTCGAAGTCGAGCGGGCGGTCGAAGACAATGCCGGCCCGGCGATCACTGTACCAGCGAACCTCGCCCTTGATCGGCCGAAGGCTCTCCACGACCACGGTAACGCTCTTTCCGACGCAATATTCCTCGATCGGCTCGACCTTGATTCCGGCGAGCGAAATATCGTGGACGTCGACCGTATAATAGGTTTTGCCGACCCGCACCGAGGCTTTGCATGG
Organism: Sphingomicrobium sp.; assembly: GCA_036392155.1. Taxonomy (GTDB): domain Bacteria; phylum Pseudomonadota; class Alphaproteobacteria; order Sphingomonadales; family Sphingomonadaceae; genus Sphingomicrobium. The sequence goes on along the minus strand of DASVYN010000131.1, from coordinate 4,929 downwards.
AATCTCGAGGCGCGGCGGGCGCGGACGAAAACCGTGGCGCGGTTTGCGTCCTGCGAGCAGTTCGCCAAGGTCGACGTTCTGATCGAACTTGAGGCCGGCCATGCCGTCGCGCGTCCAGACGACGGACGCGGGAATCCGTTGCGACGACAGCTCGATCGAGACCTGATCGCCGACCGTCGGGGCTTTGGTAACGATCGCCATGATCCCGCCGGCGGAGAGATTCTTGACCTTGATCAGCTGCTGATTGCCTGTGGCATCGGTGAGCTTTCCAACGCGCAGCATGGCCGAGACGCGCTCGTTGTTGCGCCGTTCGGCCGGCCGCGGCACTGCGATCGAGAGCGAGACGGTGGTCGACTCGAAGGCAGCATCGCTGCTGCTGATCACCTGGCCGCCAAATTTTCTCCGGATCAGATCAGCGAACATGCGAAAAAACTCGCCCCCATGCTTGTACAAATCGCGCCAAACTGAGACTTTATCGCCAACGCAGTTAAAAGAGCGTTGAGAAAGCTTGATCTGGAGCCCTTTTGGCCCCTACGCCCCTTGAGGGGAGATACGGGTTCATGCCGCAGCCGCGCCTGCTGCTGATCGATGACGAACCGGCGCTCGCCGAGTATCTGGCTAATGCGGCCAGGAACTGCGGATTCGAGCCGATAATCACCGAGCGCGACAATGAATTTCGCGAGGCGTTCATCGCCAACCGGCCGGAAATGGTCGCGCTCGATCTTGGAATGCCGGGCATGGACGGTGTCGAGCTGACCCGCTTCCTTGCCGATCAGGATTATCGCGGTCCCGTGCTGATCGTCAGCGGCTTCGACCGGCGCGTCCTTGAATCCGCGTTTCGCCTTGGTGAAGCACTTGGGCTCAACATGGCCGGACCCGTGGAAAAGCCGGTACGCATCGATGAGTTGGAAAATATGCTGTCCAAGCTTCGGGCGACATTGGTCCAGTGAGCCCCCAGGCCGAACTGCAACTGATGAACGGGCTCCAACGGGCGCTGGAAGACCAGCAGCTGCGCATGGCCTACCAGCCCAAGATTTCGTCGAAGGACGGCAGGCTGGCACAGGTCGAGGCGCTCGTCCGGTGGAACGACCCGGTGCTCGGCGCAGTCAATCCGTCGCATTTCGTACCTCTTGCCGAGGAGCATGGGCTGATTCACGAGCTCACCCAATGGGGGCTCCGGACCATCCTCAGGCAATGGCTCGATTGGTGCGAGGAAGGCCTCGACACCTGCATTGCCTTCAACATCTCTGCGCTCAGCCTGCAGCACCTCGACTTTCCCGACCTGGTTGAGCGCATGTGCCGGGCGCTCGGAGTTCCGACGGACCGGCTGGTACTCGAACTTACCGAGAGCGCGACCCAGCCGCTGGTCAAGCTGATCGACGCGCTCACCCGATTCCGGATCAAAGGCATAGGTCTCGCGATCGACGATTTCGGCACCGGCTATTCGTCCCTGATGCAGCTGCGCCAGCTCCCCTTCACCGAAGTCAAGATCGACCAGGCCTTCGTTGCCGACGTGCCCAATTCGCGTGATTCCCGACTGATCATCCAGGCGGTCACCGATCTCGCGCACGGTCTCGGCCTCAGTGCGACCGCCGAAGGCGTCGAGACAATCGAGCAGCTCCGGGCGATTCGTGAGCTCGGCTGTGATTTCGTCCAAGGCTATCTGGTCTCGGCGCCGCTCGAGCCAGACGCACTGAAGGCGTGGATTCGAAAGTTCCGCCGCGCCTGGCCCGTAATGATCGCCGAGGAGAGGCTTGCCCTATGGGGCGACGTCGAAGCGGATGCCTTGGGCGAGTGGCAGATCTGAGCCATAATTGATCGTATTGGTCTGCCGGCGCATGTAAGCGCGCCAGCTGTCGGAACCGCTCTCGCGCCCTCCGCCGGTTTCCTTTTCGCCGCCGAAGGCGCCGCCGATTTCCGCACCCGACGGGCCGATATTGATATTGGCGATTCCGCAATCCGAGCCGGCCGCCGACATGAAGAGCTCTGCCTCGCGAATGTCGCTGGTGAAAATCGACGATGACAAGCCCTGCGGCACCGCATTGTTGAGTGCGATCGCTTCATCGAGGTCGCGGTAGCGCAGCACGTAAAGGATCGGCGCGAAGGTTTCCTTAAGGACAGGCCCATCCATTGCCGCAGCTTCGACAATCGCTGGACGTACGTAGAAGCCGCCCCGAACTGCATCGACTCGTTCGAGCGTGTCGCCGAGCACGTCTTTCATCGCTTTGAAGGCATTTTCGTCGATCAGGGGACCGATCAAAGTCTCACTGTGTCGTGGATCCCCGACCTTGGCTTGCGCAAACAGCTGCCGAACACGCGCAATGAGCTGGTCGGCGATGCTTGTATGGACGATGAGCCGGCGCAGCGTCGTGCACCGCTGTCCCGCCGTACCCGCCGCCGAGAAGAGAATTGCGCGCGCCGCAAGCTCAAGATCAGCGCTCGGAGCAACGATCGTCGCATTATTGCCTCCAAGCTCCAGCAGCGCCCGCCCGAACCGCTGCGCCACTCGGGGACCGACCGCGCGGCCCATCGCCGTCGACCCGGTCGCCGAGACCAGGGCGATGCGAGGATCCTCGACCAGCGCTTCGCCGACGTTGCGCTCGCCCTGGACGAGCTGGACCAGGCTGTCCGGCGCGCCGTTGAAGTCGCGAAGCGCCCGGCGGACGAGCTGCATCACCATCTCGGCGCAAAGCGGCGTCTTCTCGCTCGGCTTCCAGATCACAGGATTGCCGCAGACCAAGGCGAGTGCAGCATTCCAAGCCCAGACCGCGACCGGGAAGTTGAATGCGCTGATCACGAGCACCGGCCCGAGCGGGTGCCACTGCTCCATCATCCGATGGCTAGGCCGCTCGCTTGCGATCGTCAGTCCGTAAAGCTGGCGCGACAGACCCACTGCGAAGTCGCAGATGTCGATCATCTCCTGGACTTCGCCAAGGCTCTCCTGGGTGATCTTTCCGGCCTCCAGCGTGATCATCTTGGCGAGCAGCGGCTTGGCTTCGCGAAGCTTTTCGCCGAGCAGGCGAACGAGTTCGCCGCGCCGCGGAGCCGGCACGCTGCGCCACTCGAAGAAGGCTTCGGCGGCTCGTCCTGCAGCGAAATCAGGGTCTCCGATCGTCACGCGCCCGATCGTCCGGCAATCGATGGGCGAGAAGCTTTCGAGCCTCCCTGCGCAGTCGATCGAGAAGAGCTCGAGGAGCTCGGCGGCTTCGTTTGCGGGCGTCATGCGAACAGATCCCTTGCTTTGACCAAGGCGGCAACTCCGGCGTCGACGGTTTCGTCTTTCTTGCCGAAGCACAGCCGTACCAGATGGCGCGGCGGCTCGTGTTCTACGAAGGCTGAAAGGGGAACTACCGCAACTCCGGCTTGCTCAACCGCTTTGGTCGCAAACTCCTCGTCATCAATGCAGATGCCGGATTGGATGAGGTCGACACAAAGGAAGTAGGTCGCGCCCGAGGTGAGCACTTTATAGCCGCTTCGTTCGAGACCCGTGGTCATTCGGTCGTGTGCCCGCTGAAAGCGGTCGCGCATCGGCTGAAGCCAGGGATCGCCTTCGGTCAGGCCGAAAGCCGCCGCGGCCTGCAGATTGGGAGCGGTCGAAAAGGTCAGGAACTGATGCGCCCGCGCAAGGACATTGGTCAGCTCGGGAGCAGCGGCCATCCAGCCGACCTTCCATCCGGTCAGCGAAAAGATCTTGCCTGCCGATCCGATCTTGATCGTCCGCTCGGCCATGGCCGGAAGGCATGCAATTGGAGTGAAGCTCCGATGGTCGAGAAGGACATGCTCCCAGACCTCATCGCTGATGACGATCAGGTCGTGCTCAAGTGCGACAGCGGCGATCGCCTCGAGTTCATCGCGATCGAATAGCCGCCCGGTTGGATTGTGGGGGTTGTTGAACAGGATCACACGCGTCTTCGGTCCAACCGCGTCCGCCACCGCGGCCCTGAAGATGCGCCAGTCAGGAGGCTGGAGCCCAACTTCGATCGGCGTTCCCCCTGCCCTGCGGATCATCGGCGCGTAGCTGTCATAGGCCGGAGCGAAGATGATCACTTCATCGCCCGCTTCGATTGTTGCCAGGATCGCCGCTCCGAGCGCTTCGGTCGCACCGCTGGTCACGCAGATGTGGTCGCCGGTCAGCTCCTGTCCGAATTGGCGCTGATAATGGGCGGCGACGGCCTCGCGCAGCGCCGGAAGGCCGCGCGACGGCGCATATTGGTTCGATCCGCTCTTGAGCGCTCGTGCCGCGGCGTCGAGGATTTCCTCGGGCCAGCCGAAATCGGGAAAGCCCTGACCGAGGTTCACTGCGCCATGCGTCGCTGCAAGCAGCGACATGCGCTCGAACACGCTTGTCTTCATTTGCTCGTAAAGCGGGTTCATGACCGGCGCATAGCGCGGCCAACTGTTGATCGCGAGAGAACGTCTAATGTCCAGGTGGCGCAAGACCGGCAGCCGGCGGATCGGCAGGCGCCTGCCGCACCGTCGAGCGAATGATCACCAAGAGCGACGCTTCAATCACCCTGGCGAATTCAATCGCGCGCCCGCGCAGCCTGACATCATCGGCGCTCGCGCGGCACTGCTTCGGGAGCTCCGCGACGTAGCTGCGGCGCCGTGATCTGAAGCGACTGGAATTGGCTGTAGCTGACCGCCAGACCCAAGCTCAGGAGGCGACTATCGCCACCTCGAGGAGCTCGTCGCGCAGACAATAAAGGACGATGCCAAACGTATTATATTCGTGCACGCGCAGGTGGAATCGATAATCAAGGCCCCAGCCCTGAATGAGTTCTGCGATTTCGTAGAGGTGCGACGGCGTATGATAGACGGAGACAAGCAGGTTGGGCCGCTGCTCTCGAATGATCCGCTCCATTCCCTTCAGCGTTTCGATCTCCGCGGCCTCGACGTCGAGCTTTACCAGGTTGACCTCCTGTCCGCGCA
>DASVYN010000130.1:0-13152 GCA_036392155.1 Sphingomicrobium sp. | reverse complement strand
GGCCGCCGCGATCGCGACTGCACCGCCCGAGCCGCCTTCGCCGACGATTACCGCGACCATCGGAACCTTGAGCGCGAGACATTCCTCGGTCGAGCGGGCGATTGCTTCGGCCTGCCCGCGCTCCTCCGCCTGAACCCCAGGGAAAGCGCCGGGCGTGTCGACCAGCGCGACCACGGGAATGTGGAACTGGTCGGCGAGCCGCATCAGCCGGATCGCTTTCCGGTAACCTTCCGGCTTGGCCATCCCGAAATTATGCTTGAGCCGCGAGGCGGTGTCGTCGCCCTTCTCGTGACCCAGAAGCATGACCCGGCGGCCGTCGATCCTTGCCAGGCCGCCTGCGATCGCCGGGTCGTCGGCGAACGAACGGTCGCCCGCGAGCGGCAGAAAGTCTTCAGTTATGCCCGCGACATAGTCCTTGAAGTGCGGGCGGTCGGGATGACGAGCGACCAGCGCCTTTTGCCAGGGCGTCAGCTTCGCGTAAGTATCCTTGAGCAGCTTATTGGCTTTCGCCTCGAGCCGGCTGACCTCCGCGCCTATGTCGATTTCTTCGGACGTGCTCGCGGTTTCGCGCAACTCGGCGACGCGCGTCTCCAGTTCGGCGATCGGCTTCTCAAAATCGAGGTAATTCAGCATCGGCAGCGCCGGGTAGGCGGGACTGGCGGGAGCGTCAACGACAACGCGTGGCGAGCGGATGCCGGCTGTTCACGAGCTCGACCAAACGCGCGCTGTCGACATGCGTGTAAATCTGGGTCGTGGCGATATCGGCATGGCCGAGCAGCGACTGGAGAACGCGCAGGTCCGCGCCGCCCGAAAGCAGGTGGGTTGCGAACGCGTGCCTCAGGACATGCGGGCTGACCCGCTCGGGCGCAATCCCGGCGTCCGCGGCCATCGCCCGGACGATCTGGAAGAGGCGAACCCGGCTCAGGTGCTTCTTCCCGCTCGGGAACAGCCACAGCGTCCCTGCGGGTGCGATCTCCAGCCATTTGCTGAGCGCCGTTCCAGCGCGCGAAGAGACTGGCACGAGCCGATCTTTCGAACCCTTTCCACGTACCATCAGGAACGGCTGGTCGAGGCGCACTGCACCTCGCGGCAGGCTCACAAGCTCGGTTGCGCGCAGTCCGGAGCCATAGAGCAGCTCGAGCAGCGCCAAGTTGCGAAGCGCGGCCGGTTCGCCGCTCGCCGCCCGGTCCTCGGCGGCCTCGAACATGCGCTGGATCTCATCATTATCGAGGATCCTGGGAAGCGGCCGCTCGAAGCGCGGGCGCGGAAGCGCTGCCGAGGGATCATCCTTGCGCAATCCATCGTCGACGAGGAAACCGAAGAAGCGCCTGAGCGCCGCCGACCGACGGGCCACCGTCGACGGCGCTGCATCCGCCCATTGGACGCCGAGGCGCGACAGATCCTCGGCCGATGCAGTTGCGAGCGGACCGACAGTTTCGGCGGTGCGTTCGAGATCGTTTCGATAGGCGGCCAGGGTGTGCCGCGATGAGCCGGCTTCGGCGGCCATCATGTCGAGAAAGCGATCGATCAGCGCTCGATCGTCGTTGGTCATGTCAGCGGCATTGCCGATGTCACGTCCGTGACAGGGCTTCCGCTGCGATCATGCGCGCGGTGAAGCCCTGACCGGTCCGACTGAGGCCCGCAACCGCGTGATAAAGATGCGCTGGCGGCACACGCTCGAACAGCGGCGTCTGGAATCCGGTACCGGTCAGAACCAGCACTGTCGCGCCTTGCCCCTTTGCCGCAGCAGTGTCGATCGCCTTGGTCCAGCTGGTGACGTGGCCGAGCGAAAGGCCATAGCGGCGGTTCAGCGAATTTGCAGTATCCGTGCTGATCCGCCCCAGACCGGCGAGCCCGGCGACCAGCAAGGCGCTGCGGACATGGTCCTTGCTGGTATCGCGCTTGACGAAGCTGTTGATGCGGCTCGTTCCAACATCACCTACATTGGGCGCGCCGAGCGCCAGCATTGCCCAGCAGCGGTCGGCGTCATCATTATCCATGCCGTTGACGATCGAAATCCAGCGCGCCGCGGCCTTGTCATAGCCGCCGGCCAGCATTGCCGAGATCAGCTCCGGCGCATCCTTGGCGAGCTTCGCGTCGGGCGTGACGAGGCTCGCGGCGCGCGCAGCCAGCGCTCGCGCGCCTTCTTTCTGCAGGCCGTCCTTGCCGATTGAGAGCAGTTTGCGGATCGCTGCGATGCGGGTGTCGGAGTCCTTGCCGACGAAGGCCTGGCGCAGCTGCCACGCATCAGTGTCGGCGAGATCGCCCGGATCGGTCGAATCGTAAATTGCCGAATAGAGATCGACCATCGTCTGCGAGGAAAAAACCCCAAGTCCGGCAGCAATCATCGCCGAGGGTAGCCGCTGCTGCGGGCTGAGCAGCGGCGCCCGGGCCTGGAAGGCGCGCAGCTGGGCCGGCGAAGCGTTCAGCAATCGGTCCGGCGGTGTCGCGCCGGTCCCGGTCGCAAGCCCGAACCGCCAGGCAGTCAGGGAATCAACCGCATCCCACTCTATCGTCGAGGCACGGCCGTTGGCGCCCGCGCCGACGACCTTCTCCGCAAGAGCAAGGTCTACTCCCCCGATTCGGCCGTAGCGACGCGCCTGGTCGATCATCGATGCGGCGTCGTCGGATTCACCTGCAAGCGAGGCGCACATTGCCTGTACCAGCCGCAGCACGCCGGGATCATATTGCTTGATTCCATCCTCGAGCGGACAAAGCGCCGGCGGATCGGCGTTGGCGAGCGCGCTCTGAACTGCGACCTGCACCATCTTCGGAGTGAACCGGTCGGTATCCACGCCGGCAACGAGCAGGCGCGCTCCGTCGGCCTCACCGAGACGCAGAAGCAGCCACCCACGCTCCCCGACCCAATCGACCGGGTGCACACCGGCCGGCGCATGCAGTTTCGCGAGCAGTGCGTTGCGAAGCGCAATATGCGCCCAGCGCGAGGCGATCGGCGTGTCCATCTGGCGCATCAGGGTCGACAGGAAGACGCCGTTCGCACTCCCCCAGGCGTCATCGCCGAGACCGGCATCGCGCGGTGCGAGCGGACCGACCGACCAGGGGTCACGCCGCGCCCAGCCGGGATATTCCACCGGCGGTTGCGGTGTCGCGAGGTTGGAGTTGGACACTTCTTCGACGGCGCTCTCGTCGGTCCCTGCGTCCGACGGGGCCTCCGCCGGGTTCGTCACATTCTGATTCGCAGGCACACTCGCCGGAGCCGGCTGGCTCGGAGAAGTTTGCTGCGCGAGCGCCGGCAGCGCGAGAACCACTGCCGCCGACACAATCCAGATCGGCTTAATGCGCATTGCCCCCTTGCGGGACCGCAAGCTCGATCGTGTGAGTCGGCTGCTGCCTGGGCAGCGTTGAGAGGAAGACAAGCGCGCCGATCAGGATGACGGCAATGATGACGGGTACTAACAGTCGCGACATGGACCGGCTTTTGCCGAGCCGGCAAGCCGCTGTATAGCCCCTTCTGGTGACGCTATTGGGTGAACGTCTCGACCGGCCGATCGTGCTGGTCGGGCTGATGGGGGTCGGAAAGTCGACGGTCGGGCGTCGCCTGGCCAAGCGGCTCGGCTTGTCCTTCGTCGACAGCGATGCAGAAATCGAGGACGCCGCAGGCTATCCGGCGGCCGAGATTTTCGAACGCTACGGCGAGCAGGACTTCCGCGACGGCGAACGCCGACTGGTCGCTCGGCTGATCGAGGGAGCAGTGCGGGTCATCGCCACTGGCGGCGGCGCTTATGTGGATCCGCGAACCCGCAAGCTGCTGAACGACCGGGCAATAACGGTCTGGCTCGACGCGCCGGTCGACATCCTCGCCGAGCGCACCTCACGCCGCGACACGCGCGCGCAGCTGCGCAGCGGCAATCCGAAAGCGGTGCTCGAACGGCTCGCGGAGGAACGACGGCCTTCATATGAGGAAGCGCATATTCACGTTAAGAGCGGCGACGGCGCGCACAAGGATGTGGTCGAAGCAATCGTCCGCGCGCTCGAGGATTACCTCGGTCGCTCAAACATTTAGGCTGGGCTCTCGAGTTCCTCGTCAGGGAGCGCCGAGTCGGGCTTGAAGGCGCGCTCCCAGCCGGCTTTGATGTCTCCCGTTGCCGCCTGCCGCTCAAGCCGCTCACTGTCGCGTGCGCGATATTCGCGTTCGACGCGGTCGATCTCCAAAGCATCGATACCGTTTGCCTTGAGCGCCGCGCGGCCCATCGCAACCGCGCTCTCGAACAGCTCGCGTTCAGCGAAGGCGAGATCGAGATTGTCGAGTTCGATGAGGTGCAGCCGGTCGTACGCTCGGATCATGACCGCCGCCTGCGGGAAGGTTTCGAGCACTGCACCGACTGCCTCGGCGGTCAGCTCGCCCTCGCGATTGTCATTGCAAAAGGCGATCACCCGGGCCGTTTCGGCACCGGCGGCGCGCAGCAGGTCGAGGCGCAGCCCGTCGCCATAATAGACTTTCGTTCCGAACTCGCCGGAGAGCTCGATCTGCGCGGGTTTCTTGTCGATCAGAGTAACTCCGATCCGCTTTGCCATCATCATCTGCGCCACGGTTTGCCCAAATCGGCCATAGCCGACGACGATTGCGGTGGTTTCCGGCGATAGCTCGGGACCCTCGAGGTCTTCGCGCCGGACCTCGCGCCTCTCGGTCCAATCGATGAAGCGCATCAGAAACGGCGTTGTCGCCATCGACAAGGTCACGACTGCGCCGAACAAAGATGCGGCATCGGGTAGGATCAGCCGAGCAGCAGTCGCCTGGGCGAATAATACGAAGCCGAACTCGCCCGCTTGGCTGAGCAGCAGACCGAGACGAATGCTGTTCTGCCACTTGCCGCCGAAGGCCCGGTCGATGAGGCCGATGATGATCGCCTTGCTGACGATCACGCCCGCAGCGATGCCGAGGACGAACAGGGGTCGCATCGCGATAAGCTTCAAATCGAGCAGCATTCCGACCGAGAGGAAGAACAGCCCGAGCAGGATCGACCGGAACGGCTCGACATCGGTCTCGAGTTCGTGCCGGTAGGGCGATTCGGCGAGCACCACGCCGGCGACAAACGCGCCCAGCGGCACGGAGAGATGGAGCGTGTGCATCACCGCCGCGGAACCGATGACGGTGAACAGGCCGGCAACCACGAATAGCTCGCGCTCGCCGAGTCGCCCGACCAGGCGGAACAAAGGATTGAGCACAACTCGTCCAACGACGACCAGGGCAGCAACCGCAAGCACCGTATAAAGAGCAAGCGCCCATCCCACCGGCGCGCTCGGGTCCGGAGGGGTTCGCGCCATGGCCGCGATGATCGTGATCATCGGAACGATCGCCAGGTCCTGGAACAGCAGGATCGAGAAGGCGCGCTCGCCCTGCGGCGTGTTCAGCTCGTTGTCGGAGCGGAGCATCGGCAGCACCTGCGCAGTCGAGGACAAGCCGAGCGGGAGACCGATCGCAAGCGCCGCCTCCGCGGTGATTCCGAGCGTCAAATAAAGAAGCCCGCTGATCGCCAGGCCGCAGAGGGCGACCTGCAGCAGCCCAAGACCGAATATGTCACGGCGCAGGCGCCACAGCCGGCTCGGCTGAAGCTCAAGGCCGACGATGAACAACAATAAGGCGATGCCGATGTCGGTGACGCTGGTGAGTTGCTGCGGATCCCTGATGAGGCGCAGCAGCTGGGGACCGATCAGCGCTCCGGCGACGATATAGCCGAGCGTTGCGCCGAGCTTGAGCTGGCGGAAGAGCGTAACGAACACCAGTGCAGCGCCGAGCATGATTGCGCCGCTCTCGAGGATCGCGGTGGTCGCCTGAGCGGCCTGCGTCGGAGTGGTCACGCGGCTTCCATTGCAGCGAGGAGCGCGCGGAACGGCAGCAGGATTGCTCCATGTCGCGCTTTGCGCGCGCGCGCCGGGGCAAGCGCCACTATTCCGGGCCAGCCCGCCTGTTCTTCCTGCTCATCGGCAAGCCAGCGGCTCAGCGCAAGCATCGCCTCGGAGACCTCGTCATGCGTTCGCCCGCGGCTGTGCCGGTCGAGCAGTGCAGCCGCGGCCTGCCCGAAAGCGCAGGCGTATACCTCCATCGACAATCGTTGCACGCGGCGATTTTCGTCCAGCTGCACAGTGAGGGTGATGCGGCTCCCGCACGTCGGCGAGCGCAGCTCCGCTCGGCCGTCCTCACGCTCCAGCTCATGCGGCTCCTGAAGCGACGCCGCGAGCCGCAGTATCTCGGTCGTGTAGAGCGGTGCGGTCATGCTTGCCGGTCGGAACTTGAGCCGATCTCCGAGGCGAGATCATGAAACACCCGCAGAAGATTGCCGTCGAGGTCGGCAGCAGTGAATTCATGCAAATTCCACGGCTTCGTTTCAGGCGCGGACACGATCGTTGCCCCGTTCCCGCTCCACGCCCGATGGAGCAAGTCCACTTCATCCCTGCTGTTCAAATTGATCCAAATCAGCACCGGCGCCGAATTGCCGCGCATTTCGCGGAAAGCGGAATTGGCCAGAAACAGCCGGCAATCGCCGTTCGAAATGCCGGCAATCCCGCCGCGTTCGTCCCCCCAATCCCGCGCAAAACCGAGGCAATTGGCATAATATGCCGCGGCCTCATCGATATTGCTGACCGGTACTTCGGGGACGGCTGCAGGAAGCTCCGAGTTCAATTCGTCCTCCAGTGACTATTCACGCCGCCAACTCGTCCCGCCGGGCGTGTCCTCCAACACAATGCCTTCGGCCCGAAGCTCCGCGCGGATGCGGTCGGCGGTCGCGAAATCGCGCTTCTTCTTGGCTTCGGAGCGTTGGGCGATGCGCGCCTCGATCACCGCCTCGTCGGCACCACCCCGAAACCATCGCTCGGCAGAGCTTTGGAGCAGTCCGAGCAACGCAGCGCTGGCCTTCAGAATGCTGGGATCTTCCAGCGCCATCAGCCGCGTCAACGCAAGCGGCGAGTTCAGATCGTCGGAGAGTGCTTCGATGACGCCCTCGTCCGGCGTTCCAGGCTCGGCGTCGCCGGCCGTTCGATAGAGTTTGTCGAGGTTGGTCTTCGCCTGGCCGACTAGCGCCTCGGTCCACGGCAACGGCTGCCGGTAATGCGCGCTAAGCAAGGCCAGTCTTAGCGTCTCGCCTTTGTGCCCCTGAGCCATCAGCTGCGCCGGCGTAATGACATTGCCGAGGCTCTTCGACATCTTCTCGGTGCCCATGTCGACAAAGCCATTATGCACCCAGAAACGCGCGAGGGGCAGACCGCCGTGGGCGCAGCGGCTTTGCGCAATCTCATTCTCATGGTGCGGGAAGATGAGATCGAGCCCGCCGCCATGGATATCGATGGTCTCGCCCAAATGGGTTCCGATCATCGCAGAGCATTCTATATGCCAGCCCGGGCGGCCCCTGCCCCAGGGTGAATCCCAGCCGATCACGCCTTCGTTGCTCGGCTTCCACAGCACGAAGTCCGCTGGATCGCGCTTGTAGGGTGCAACTTCGACGCGAGCGCCCGCGATCATCTGCTCGCGATCACGCTTGCTCAATATGCCGTAAGCTGGATCGCTCGGCACCGAGAAGAGCACATGTCCCTGAGCCTCATACGCATTGCCCTGCTCGATCAGCCGCTCGATCATCGCAATCATTGGGCCGATTTCCTGGGTCGCGTGCGGCGCAATGTCGGGCGGCCGCACCCCTAGCGCTCCCATATCTTCGAGATAGTGGCGCTCGTAGCGCTCGGTGATCACCGACGGATCGACGCCCTCGCTTTCAGCCGCAGCGATGATCTTGTCGTCGACATCGGTGACGTTGCGCGCATAGACGAGGCTGCTGTTGCCGAACTCGTGCCGGATCAGCCGCGCGAGCGTATCGAACACCACTGCCGGCCGCGCATTGCCGACATGTGCGCGTCCGTAGACCGTCGGGCCGCATACATACATGGTTATGTGCCGCGGGTTCAGCGGAACAAACGGCCGCTTCTCGCGCGTCAGCGTGTCATGCAGCCGGATCATTGCGAATTTCCTGCCGCCCGTGCTCTTAGCCGCCGCGCCTCGACCCAGTCGACGATCGATCGCCCGCTGGCATTGAGCAACGGATAAGTGCTTGATTTCGTCATCCAGTTTGGCCGCTCGGCCCGCGGTCCGTAGACCATGTCGGTCGCGAGATTGGCGAGCAGGAAGAAGAGGGTCGCGCCGAGCAGTCCCTTAAGCGCGCCGAATCCGCCGCCGAGCACGCGATCGAACGGGCCGAGCACCGCGTGCCGCCGCGTCCGGCCGCCGAGCTGTCGCGCCAGCAGCTTCATCAGGACGAAGCTCGGCACGAACAATATTGCGAAGGCGAGCACCGCCGCGCCCGCGTGGCTGACGTGAAAGCTATTCTCGATGCCGGTCCAAAGCTGGGCATGAAACAGTTTCAGCATCGCAACCGCGACCAGCCAGGCGAACAGCGACAGTACCTCATGCACGAAGCCGCGCACGAAGCCGACGGCACCGCCGCCGATCAGAAGCAGGAACACGAAGACGTCGAGCGCGGTCACGCTCCGGCGCTAGCGGAGCACAACAGTCGATGAAAGCCCCTCGGCGGTCCCCTTAACGGTCATCGGAAATGTCCGTCCTGTGACCGGCCGTGCAGCCGGATGGCGATCGAGCAGCGCGGATTAACCGTTCCGCCGGACCTAGCGGTTGGCCCAGTGCGCCGGGAGCGCCACTTCAAGGGCATCGTCGACCGTCACAACGCCAAGGAGGGCACCGTTCTCGTCGATCACCGGGAGGCTGAGCAGATTGAAGTCGGCCATGCGCGTGACGACTGCGCTGATGTCGTCTTCGGGTGCTGCCGCAACGATGTGATGATCGGCGGCGTCCTTGAGCGAGCTTTGCGGATCGGCCTGCACGGCCTGGACAAGCCCGAGAACGCCGGTGAGTTTCCCGTCCGCGCCGACGCAATGAATCGTGATCAGCGCTTCGGGCTGCTTCGTCGTCGCTTGACGGATGTGCTGCAGTGCTTCCGCGACGCTCGTGTCTTCCGGGAGCGCCAGGAACTCAGTACCCATTAGGCCGCCCGCCGTCGCCTCGTTGTAGCCCAGCAGAGTCGTCACCTTCGTGCGCTCGCCCGGCGGCAGAAGGTCGAGCACCGCCTGGCGACGTTCCTGCGCAAGCTCCATCACTGCATCGGCCGCATCATCCGCGCGCATGCGCGACAGCACGTCCGCGATCTCGGAATCATCGAGCGACTTGAACAGTTGCGCCTGACTGTCTTCCTCCAACTCTTCGAAGACGTCGGCTTCGAGCTCGGGATCAGAGTGAACCTGTTCGAGGAGCTTGTCCTGCTCGTCGGATGTTGCGGTCTCGATGAGGTCGGCGATCTGGGCGGGCTTCAGCCGTCCGATCCAACTTGGCGAGGACGGCGTAATTGCAAGGTCGCCGATGCGCGCCAGTGGAAGGAAACCGCGCCAATCTCTCGCCGCATGCGCGGCGTGTGAACCAAACCCAAACCAGCGACCGCGATGCACGTCGAGCGCCACTGCCGCCCATCCATCGCCATGCCGAGCGAGGCGGACATCATAGACTTTGACCAATGCGTTGCGGCCAATATCGACAACGCGCTGACACAGAATATCCGATTGCAGCGAGACTTCATCCTCATCCAGAGGCGCCGGCTTGAATCCCCATTGTTCCGATTTGAGTTGGATGGCGTCCTGACGGATTTCGACGATGTTGTCGGCAAGGACAAACTTCCTGTCCGGGCCTTGCTTCAAAACGATCAGCGCGACTTCGGCATAATCATTGCGACGGAGCCGGACGATGACATCGTCCACACGCCCGCACGGCTTGTGATCGACCGTGACGATGCCGTTCTTCAGGAGTGATGAGAACGAAATCTCCGGTCCGTTGTCCGCATCCCTGCGCGGCCCCACCGGCGGGTTCTCGCGATCGACTTGGTTCACTGTTCTACCTCCAGGTCAGCGGCCGAGGGCAAGCTGGACAATACGAACTACGACCAGGATCATAGCGATCAAAAGGTAGGTCCGCAGCACCAGCAGGCCGAGACGGGTTTCGATCGAGAGCCTGGGCGCGCCCAATAGCGCAAGTGGAGGCATCCGCCACGATGGCCGTTCGCTCTTGGGAATCGCTTCGGCGGCGGCCGCCGGCCTCAAGCGTCGATACGTCAGATATGCGGCTCCGGTCAGCACCGAGAGAATGCCTCCGCCGACCAGCATGCCGACGATCGCGCCCGAGCTCATACTTGGAAACAGAACCTGCGCCGTGAGGACGAGCGACAGGATGACGAGCAGTGCGATAACTGCGGAGGTAAAGAGGTTCATCGCCGTTCCGTTCACCCACGGTCCGAGGACGTGGCGGTCGTTGCACAGCAGCAGCAGGAAGACCGTGGCCGAAGGAAGGAGCACGCCCGCGAGAACCTGCACACCGACGGTGAGCAGCCCAAGCGGGCTCCCGGGGATGACAACGATTGCCGCTGATCCGAGCAAGATCGCGATGAAGACCGCATAGAAGGCTTTGGCCTCATGAACTTTCCGATGCAGCGAATGCTTGAGACCTAGCGTGTCGCCAAGGGCATAAGAAGTGGAAAGCCCGACGGCGGCCGCGCCGATGATCGAGGCGTCGATCAGCGCAATTGCGAACAGGACTCCGGCCGTCCGGCTGACATATTTTGCGAGCCCCCGCGCGACAGCGGCCGCATCATCGAAATGACCAAATTCGGAATGGCCGGCGAAGGTCGCGGCGGTGAAGCTGATCATCGCCAGGGCGCCGATGACGACTACGACGATGCCGATCCAGAGATCGATTTTCTCATAGGCGATGAACCTCGGCGTGATCCTTTTGTCGATGATGTAACTCTGCTGGAAAAACAACTGCCAGGGTGCGACGGTCGTCCCGACGATCGCAATGATCAGCAGGACCACGCCAGAAAGCTCGGCACCTTTCGGCATCCGCGGGATGAAAAAGTCGCGGCCGACTTCGCCGAGCGGTGGATGAACCATCAGAAAGATCGGGATGAGTACGAGCGAGCCTGCGACTAGCGTCAGGCAGACTCGTTCAAATCGCCGGAACGAGCCGGTGCTCGCGGCAGCGACGATGGCAACTGCCGAAATCAACACGCCGGCAATCTTCGGCAAACCGAGAAAATCGAGGCCAAGGCTGATGCCGATGAACTCGGTCACAATGGTGAGCGCATTGAGAATGAACAGGTCAATGACGCTGAACGCGCCCCAGAATTTGCCGAACCGTTCAAGGATCAGCCGAGCATGGCCGACGCCCGTTACCGCGCCCAGGCGCAACACCATCTCCTGGTTCACGTAAAGAACCGGGATCAGCAGCAACAAGGTCCACAGCAGTGACGTTCCGTAATTCTGCCCTGCTTGCGCGTAGGTGCCGAAGGCGCCCGCGTCATTGTCGCCTACCATCACAATGAGCCCGGGCCCAATGATCGCGAGGAGGGTAGCAAGCCGCGCTCTCAAGCCGGACCGAGGCGCATCGTCGCCAACTCTGATCGTTCCGAACGCTCCGAGAATGTCGCCGACATGGGCAGTGTCGAGCACGGCAGTCTGATGGTTTGGTTTGGCAATGCGCGCGTGTGCAGTCATCGGCTTCGACCCTTTGGATCCTGGGCTGCGTTTACGACGGTGAGGCACAGGGTCAGTCACATGTGGACCCAATGGGCTCGTGGGCGGCCGTCGTCGCCCTCCCCCCAACGAAGGAAGAGTTGAGCTTGTGCGAAAACTGGCCCGGCTCCGTGCCGCAGTTGCGGCGACGCCGCCGGCACACAATCCGGCAGCGAGCTAATCAGGTGCAGGTGGAAGGCCATTCGCGCCTCTCCTTGCTTGGGTTGATCCTCAAGCCCGGGAGGCTGAACGCCCGCGGATCGCCGCGGGCGGCAATCCTTAGGTGTACAAACTCCGGGCCATCAAGCGACCGGCGATTTCGGCATTCAACGCAAAGCGTCGACTGTCGCCCTCGCTGGTCACGTTGCTAGGTCGCGGTTTCATTCGTTCCTCGGTTCGTGTTGCGCTTTCATGAGAGCTTGGGGACTCGCATGTGCGGCACACCCGAACTATACTCCCCCAGAGTATTGTCAAGCAGGCGACCATTACAAATGACCCACGTCCAACGAGAGAGGTCCAAGCTGCTGAATCGCCTGAAGCGGATCAGGGGTCAGATCGACGCGATCGAGCGCGCAGTTGAAGAGGAGAAGGAGTGTTCAACCGTTCTGCAACAGGCGACCGCTTGCCGCGGGGCAATGGATGGATTCATCGCCGAAGTGATCGAGGACCATATTCGGGAGCATCTGGTTGACGCATCGCTCGGCAAAGATGATCCTCGAGCGCAGGCCGCCGAGGAGCTGGTGGACATCGTCCACTCCTATCTGACCTGAGATGCGAAGCTTGTTCTGCGGCCGTTCGGGGTGACAAGGTCGCTCCACGACGAAGATCGGGCCTGCAAATGTGGTCCCCGCCCTCGAACGCATCGCCTTTATGCAGTCGCCACGCCATTCCCGCTTCGACGCGGCGATTGACGTGGATGTCGCCGTTCAACCTGACTAGTCCAAGATGGTCTTGCCGGCTTCGGGCCAATGGGCCGTTCGTGGCGAACGCAGCCTCAGCAAGCTCAGGCCTGCAGCAACCAAAGCCGCAACGGCCGCGGCGGCCAGAAGCGCCGGTCCGACGCGGACCCCTGCCAAATGAAAGGCAATGCTGACCACGACTGCACCCGTCGTTTGCCCGAGCAACCGCGCAGTCGCGAGCATCCCGCCCGCCGCGCCCGCACGATTGCGCGGAGCCGAGCCGACAATCGTGCGGTTATTGGGTGACTGAAACAGCGCGAATCCGATCCCGCACGCTGCCATGCGCCACGCGATGTCGATCGTGCCCGGATGGCTGCCCAGCCGCGACAGGGCGAACAAGCCGACTGCGAAGATCGCCAGTCCGATTCCGCCGAGCAAGCCCGCGCGGACGCGATCCGCGAGCCGCCCTGCAACCGGCGCAACGACGCCGAGCGCAAGCGGCCACGGGGTCATCAGCAGACCTGTCTCGAATGCGCTCCGTCCCATCACCGACTGGAACAGGAACGGCAGGGCGACGTAGGCCAGCATCTGCGCGGCAAACGAGACAATCGATGTTGCGATCGACATGCGAAAGATGCGAATCTTCAGCAGGTCGACGGGGAAGAGCGGTGCGGGA
>DASVYN010000129.1:0-15090 GCA_036392155.1 Sphingomicrobium sp. | reverse complement strand
GCTCGCCGGCACCGGCTTTCCGATCGATCGCGAGCGAACAGCCGATGCGCTCGGCTTCGATGGCGCGACCGCGAACAGTCTCGACGCTGTTTCCGACCGCGACTTTGCGCTCGATTATCTCACCGCCGCAGCTCAATGCTCGCTTCACCTGTCGCGGCTTGCCGAAGAGCTGATCATTTGGGCCAGCGCTCCATTCGCTTTCGTCAAGCTCTCTGACCAATTCTCGACCGGCTCGTCGATCATGCCGCAGAAGCGCAACCCCGACGCCGCGGAGCTGGTCCGCGGGCATAGCGGGCGCATCATGGGTGCGCTCACCGCGCTAATGGTAACGATGAAGGGGCTTCCGCTCGCTTATTCGAAGGACATGCAGGACGACAAGGAACCGGTCTTCGAAGCCTACGACCTGCTGATGCTCTCGCTCCAGGCGCTCGCCGGAATGGTAGAGACGGTCGAGTTCGTGCCCGAACGGATGCGTGCTGCGGCCGCTCAGGGCTTCTCCACTGCCACCGACCTCGCCGACTGGCTGGTGCGCGAGGCCGACGTGCCGTTCCGCGAGGCGCACCATATCACCGGTCGCGCAGTGAAGGCCGCAGAGGAGCGCGGCTGCGACCTTGCGGGTCTTCCGCTCGATGTACTGCAATCGATCGACGCCCGGATCGACAGCCGCGTGTTCGACGTGCTCAGCGTCGAAGCCTCGGTCGCGAGCCGAACCAGCTACGGCGGCACCGCACCGGAGCGGGCCCGGGAGCAGATTGCCGAAGCGAAGGAGGATCTAGGACTCTAAGAGGCCTATTGCCGCTCGATTGTCACTGCACGGCTGATCCGGACGTGTGGAACAGAGTCCGGGGCACCGACAATCTTGAGATCCAGCTCATCGCTTGTGGTGGATGCGCGCGCCATAATTCCGGTGTGCGGGTCAACTTCAACGCGAAACGACCAGGCCTCGGTGCCATCGAGCGTCAGCGGCCCCTGCGGCGTTTGGTCGATAGTCGTGAGCCTCGCCCTATGCGGACTCCACTCGATCGCAGCCTTGAGATCATCTAGCGCGGCCAGCCGCACTTCACCCCCGTCGGTTGCTTCGCGGATGCGCTCACCGGCACGATCGAAGGCAGCCTCGAATCCCGTAAACGAAACGGAATCGCCCGCCTTGCGCAGCTCGGTCGCCCGGAAGCTCCCAGGCAAAGGGATTATCACAGCGTTGAGAATATCCGTGAGCGGGAAGAACACGGCCGGAGGAGCGCAAAGATCGAGGAAGGATGCGCCGAGATCGCGGGCATTGGTGCCAAGTGGGTATAGCTTCACTCGCGCAATGCTATCCGTCCCGCCGTCCATGGCCTTTCGGCACGCCGGTTCCGGAGCCACAGGCTTCCAGCTGTCTGCGTCCAGCTCCGATGTGCTCCGGACGATTGCAAACAGCTCGCCGCCTTTGCTCTCGATATCGAACAGGGTGCGATAGCCCTTATGGGTTGTCCCGTTGATCGTCTGGATCACTTGATAGGTGTAATGTCGAACGCCCGGTATCGGCACCGGCCGATAGGCGGGCTGCGAGGCGGTCGCGGCAGTGGCCATCGCCGGGACCACCAGCGCTGCGAAGATTTTCCTGACCACCTTCGCCTCCCCTTACGACGCCCCCGAAGAGAAGACGCTATCCCCTTCTTTGCCTCTGCGCCAGCGTCCGCAGCCGAAGCGCATTCAGCCGGATGAAGCCGGCGGCGTCACGGTGGTCGTAACTTCCGCTGCCTTCCTCGAACGTGACCAGGTCCTGGTCGTAGAGCGACTCCTTGCTCTCGCGACCGATCACGGTCGCATTGCCCTTGTAGAGCTTTAGCCGCACCCGGCCGGATACATGCTCCTGGCTCTTGTCGATCGCGGCCTGGAGCATTTCACGCTCGGGGGAGAACCAGAAGCCGTTGTAGATGAGGCTCGCATAGCGCGGCATCAGCTCGTCCTTGAGGTGCATCGCACCGCCGTCGAGCGTGATGCTCTCGATGCCGCGGTGCGCAGCGATGAGGATCGTGCCGCCGGGCGTCTCGTAGACACCGCGCGACTTCATTCCAACGAAGCGATTCTCGACCAGATCGAGGCGGCCGATGCCATTGTCGTGGCCGAGTTGGTTGAGCTTCGCAAGCAGCGCGGCAGGCGACAGCTTCTCGTCGTCGATCGCGACTGGATCGCCCTTCTCGAAGTCGATCGCGATGGCCGTTGCCTTGTCCGGTGCTTCCTCGGGCGAGATCGTCCGCTGATGGACATATTCGGGCGGCTCGGCCGCCGGGTCCTCGAGCACCTTCCCTTCGGATGACGAGTGCAGCAGGTTGGCGTCGATCGAGAATGGCGCCTCGCCTCGCTTGTCCTTGGCGATCGGGATCTGGTGCTTCTCGGCGAAGTCGAGCAGCGCCTCGCGGCTCTGGTAGGTCCATTCGCGCCAGGGGGCGATCACCTTGATGTCGGGCTCGAGCGCATAATAGCCAAGCTCGAAGCGGACCTGGTCATTGCCCTTGCCGGTCGCACCGTGGCAAACCGCATCGGCGCCCACTTTCCGCGCGATCTCGATCTGGCGCTTGGCGATCAGCGGCCGAGCGATCGACGTTCCGAGCAGATAGTCTCCTTCATATTGAGTATTGGCCCGGAACATCGGGAAGACGAAGTCGCGAACGAACTCCTCGCGCAGATCTTCAATGAAGATATTTTCGGGCCGGACGCCCAGCATCTCGGCCTTGCGCCGCGCCGGCTCTACCTCCTCGCCCTGACCGAGGTCGGCAGTGAAGGTCACGACTTCAGCGTCATATTCGGTCTGCAGCCACTTGAGGATGATCGAGGTGTCGAGCCCACCCGAATAAGCGAGCACGACCTTCAGCTTCTTTTTCGTCATTAGTCCTGTTCCAGCAACCAAAGCATTGCGCCGCGCGCGCTGTGCATCCTGTTTTCGGCCTGCTGCCAGACCGCCGAGCGCGGACCGTCGATCACCGGCGCAGTCACTTCCTCGCCGCGGTGCGCGGGCAAACAATGGAGGAAGTGCGCGTTGGGGGCCCGGCTCATCAGCGCTTCATCGATCCGGTAGGGCTCGAACGCCGCGCGACGATCCGCGCTATCCTCGTCGCCCATCGACACCCATACGTCGGCATAGACGATGTCGGCGCCCTCGACCGCTTCCGCCGGATCGCTCGCCTGGCGAACCTCGGCATTGCCCAGGCCATAGCCCCTGGGACTGGCAATAGCGAATTGCGCGCCAACAAGGGCGCAGGCCTCGCCGAGCGAGCGCGACACATTATTGCCCTCCCCGATGAAGGCGACCTTCACCCCTTCCAAACGGCCGAGCAGCTGCTTGATCGTCAGCATATCGGCGAGCGCCTGCAGCGGATGGTCGGTGCCCGAGAGCATGTTGAGCACCGGAGCAGCGTTCACCCGCGCCATTTCTTCGAGCAGACCATGGTCGAACACGCGAGCGGCTAGGATTGCGTGATAGCAGGCTAGCGTATGCGTCACGTCGGCGACGCTCTCGCGCGTGCCTATACCAAGCTCATCCTTCTGAATGTAGACCGGGTGACCGCCGAGCTGAGCGCTCGCAAGCTCCATCGAGTTGCGGGTCCGCGCGCTGGGCTTCTCGAAGTAGAGCGCGACGCCCTTGCCTTCGAGCAGGCGCGGCGCAGGCTGCTCCGAGGCAGCCAGAATCCATTGGAGGTCCGATGATGTCAGGTCGCGGATCGACAGCAGATGCTTCACCAGCTCTTCTCCAGCTTCACCATCGTTCCGACGCCGTGGACCGTCAGCAGTTCGATCAGCAGCGAATGGTGCACGCGTCCATCGATGATATGCGCGAAATTGACCCCCTGCTCGACCGCATCTGCGCACGCCTTGAGCTTGGGGATCATCCCCTTTCCAACACTTTCGTGCGCGAGCCGGTCACGCAGCTCGGCAGCAGTCAGGCGCGGGATCAAACTGGTCTCGTCCCTGGGATCTTCAAGCAGACCCGGAACCGCGGTCAAATAGACGATTTTCTCCGCATTCATCGCGACTGCGATCGCCCGTGCCGCTTCGTCGGCATTGATGTTGTACGGCTGACCGTCGGCGTTCGCACCGATCGTCGAAATCACCGGGGCCAGTCCGTCGTCGAGCAAGCGATGGATCAGCTCCGCGCGCACGCCCGTGACATTGCCGACGAAGCCGAGGCTCGAGTCCGCCGGTGTGACCGTCAGCAGGCCGGCATCCTCACCGGACACGCCCACAGCGACCGGCTCTTCGCCCGCCTGGCTGTTGATCGTCGCAACCAGATCGCGGTTGATCTTTCCAACCAGCACCATCCGCACAATCTCAAGCGTCTCGGCATCGGTTACGCGAAGCCCGTCCTTGAACTCGGGCTCCTTGCCGACACGGCGAAGCATCACATCGACCTGAGGGCCGCCGCCGTGCACCAGCACGCAGCGCACCCCGACGCTGCGCAGCAGCAGAACATCCTGCGCGAGCGCAAGGTCGGAATCGCGGTCGATCGCAGCGCCGCCGAGCTTCACAACCACCGACTTGCCTGCGAATTGGCGAATGTAGGGGAGCGCCTCGACGAGCACGCGGGCGGTTTCCGCCGCCGACAATTGCGACGTCATGACGTCCTCGAATTCTCTTTGATGTAACCGGGGCCAAGATCGATCCCGATCATCCTTGCACTGGCCTGGCCAGCGCCGAGGTGCACCTCAATCTCAACCTCCTCGCCCATCATATGCTCGGCAAGCGCCTGACCGTCATGCGCGATGCCGACGCCGGCCTTGGCAACGACAATCCCGCCATAGCTCACGCGTGACTTGGGTATGTCGAATGCCACGCCCGCCGACCCTGCAGCAGCGAGCAGGCGCCCCCAATAAGGGTCGCCGCCGTACCAGCTGCATTTGACGAGATTGTTTTCGACGATGTTCTTGGCGGCGATCCGCGCTTCATCGCTGCTGTGCGCGCCGGTTACGGTCAGGTGTGCAATCCGGGTCATGCCTTCAGCGTCCCGCGCCATCTGCATCGTCAGGTCGCGGCAGGCGGCAAGCAGCGCGTTCGCGAACTCCTCGTGATCCGCGTTCCCGCGCTTTCCCGAGGCGAAGAGCATCGCAGTGTCGTTGGTCGAGGTCGCGCCGTCGACGTTGAGCGTGTTGAAGGTCGAGTCCGATGCGGCCTTGAGCGCTTTGTGCATGAGTGCGTGCGGCACGTCGGCATCGGTGGTCAGAAAGGCGAGCATGGTCGCCATATTGGGCGCGATCATGCCGCAGCCCTTGGCCATTCCGCCGAGCATGAAGTTGGATCCCTTGATCACCACCTGCTTGGTTTTGTGATCCGTGGTGAGGATCCCGCGCGCAGCGTCCTCGGCGCCATCCACGGACAGCTTCTTCGCGAGCTTCGGCGTGTGAGATAGGATCGGCTCCATCGGCAGCGGCGTGCCGATGATTCCGGTGGAGCAGACCAGCACGTCCGAAGGCGCGACGTGAAGCGCCTGGGCAGCGGCGTCGGCCATCGCTTCAGCGTCCTTATAGCCTGGAGCACCGGTCCCGGCGTTGGCGTTGCCCGAATTGATGATGACTGCCGCAGCCTGGCCGCCGTTCGCTGCGAGCGTCGCGCGGTCGAGCTCGACCGGCGGAGCTGCAAATTTGTTTTGGGTGAACACCGCAACGCAGGGCACTGGCCGACGGTCGTCGGTCGCGATCATCGCCATGTCGAACTTGCGCCGCTTGATTCCGGCATGAAGTCCGGACGCCACAAAACCCGAGGCCGCGGTTACGCTCATGGGTACACTCCAATCGTCGTGAGGCCGGCCGCCTCATCGAGGCCGAGCATCAAATTGGCGCATTGGATCATCTGGCCGGCAGCGCCCTTGCCGAGATTGTCGATCGCCGACAGGGCGAGCACCCGTCCGGTCCGCTCATCGTAGCGAGCGCTGAGCTGGACTCCATTCGAGCCCGACACCCATTTGGTCGCCGGCGGCTGGTCGGTGACATGGACGAAGGGTTCGCCGGCATAAGCAGAACGGAGCGCGCCGATCGGGTCGCTCGGGGCGATCGCTTCGCCGTAGCAGGTGGCGAGAATGCCGCGAGTCATCGGCACGAGGTGCGGGGTGAACAGCACCTTGCCCTTGATCGCCATTTCCATTTCCGCGGTATGACGGTGGCTGAGCAGCCCATAAGCGGAAAAGCTTCCGTCCACGGTGCTGAAGCCGGTGGCTTCCTTGGCCTCGCGCCCGGCGCCGCTTACGCCGGAGGCGGCATCGACGATGAGGCCCTCCGACTTGACCAGTCCCGCATCGACGAGCGGCTTCAGGGCGAGGATCGCTGCAGTCGCGTAGCAGCCTGCCGCGGCGACCGCTCTTGCGCTCCTGATTGCACTGCGATTGAGTTCGGGAATGCCGTAAACGAACTCGCCGAGCAGCGACGGAGCCTCGTGCGCGTGGCCGTACCAGCGCTCGTAGGTCGCAGCACTGTCCAGCCTGAAGTCTGCGCCGAGATCGACGAACGGAATGCCCTTGTCGATGATCGCTGCGGCCAGGCGCTGACTATGTCCATGCGGCAGAGCGGCAAAGACGAGGTCGATCCCGGCAAGAGCGCCGTCCTCGAACTTCTCGATGACGGCGTCGGGATAGGCCGCGGCGAGGTGCGGGTGAACTGCGCCGAGCTTCTGCCCCGCCTTACTCTCTCCGAACAGCTTCGCCGGAGCGAGCTCGGGATGCGCAGCAGCGAGCCGCAACAGCTCGCCGCCGACATAGCCTGAGGCTCCAAGGATGGCCGTCCGAATCATGTGGCGCGCCCTATCGCCGCATTTGCATATTTATGCAAGTAGATGCATATTCATGCGTATGAACGATTTGAAGGAGCGACGACGAAGGGCGATCGCCGAGCTGATTCGATCAGAACCGCTCTCGAGTCAGGAAGAGCTTGCCGATCGGTTGGGTTCCCTCGGATTCGCAGCGACCCAGGCGACGATCTCGCGCGATCTCGAGCAGCTTGGCGCAGTAAAGGTCCGCCGCGGCGGCCATTTGAGCTATGCGCTGCCCGAAGGCGCGCGCGCGGCGCCGTCGCCGCGCCTCGCGGCGGTGCTACGCGACTGGGTCCGCTCGGTCGACACCGCCGCCAATCTCGTCGTCATCAAGACTCCGCCAGGCTCCGCTCACCTGGTCGGAGTCGCACTCGACGGTTCCGGCCTGCCCGAAATCGTCGGCACAATCTGCGGCGATGACACCAGCTTCATCGCCTGCCGCTCAGTTGCAGAAGCCGAGGCTCTCGCGACCAAATTTCGCGGCGAGTTGCACTAGGCCTTTCAAAGAGTTGGGAGCGCCGAGCAGACGCTGGCGCCCCCCCCTGGAGAATTAGAACTTCACCGTCGCACCGACGACGATGTTGCGCCCGAGTGCATCGTAGCGCTGCGGGATCGTGTTGCTGCGCGCAAGGCTCACATCATAGGAGTTGGGCAGGATCGGCGCCGATTTGTCGAACAGATTGTTGGCGACCAGCCGCAACTGGTAGCGCTCGCCGACATTGAACAGGAAGGCGAGATCGAAATAGCTCTTTGGAGAGAAGCGGTAGAAGGTCGTCCGAGCCCGGCCCGGAGTTCCGCCGATTGCCGGATCGCCCGAATTGTCGGCGCTGGTGAGTGATCCGACGTACCTCCAGTTGAGCGATGCGCTGAACGCCTTGTTGGCGGTGGAGTAGGTGGTGCGCAGCGCATGGACCCACTTGGGAATGAGCTGTCCGCAGCCATTTCCGTAATAGCCCGCGCAATTGCGCTTCGGCTCGAGCGGCGAGTCCTGACCGCCGGCGAAGGTCGTCAGCGAGCCGTTGAAGTCAAAGTCGACCCGTCCCGAGTTGCCG
Organism: Sphingomicrobium sp.; assembly: GCA_036392155.1. GTDB lineage: Bacteria > Pseudomonadota > Alphaproteobacteria > Sphingomonadales > Sphingomonadaceae > Sphingomicrobium. Next base: position 7,264 of record DASVYN010000129.1, on the reverse strand, counting down.
AACCCGAGATCGCGCAGGTTGAGCGCATAGGCCGCCTGGAAGTCGTATCCGTTGGCGATCGAATAATAATAGTTGGTTGTTCCTGCGCGAATGAACCCGCTCGTCGGATTGGTGCTCGGTGAGGCATAAAGCGTCCCGTTCGCATCGCGAACAATGCCGGAGCAGAAGAACGGATCGCCCTTCGAGAGCAAGCAGCCGTTATAATAATAGCTGTCGTCATTGTAGCCGATCGAATTCTTGATCTTGATCTTGTAACGGTCGACCGAGAAAACCAGCCCCGGAATGAAGCGCGGCTTCAAGAGAACGCCATAGGTCTTCGTGTAGGCGGTCTCGGGATCGACGGTGAAGCCGCCCGAGCGCACGGTGCACTGATCGTTCGGACAGAGCAAAGTCGGACTGCCGTACAGATTGTCCGGAAGCCCCGTCGCACGGCAGACCTCGATCGGCGCGAGCGGCGCAGTGGTCGTGATCGTCTGGCTGGGGTTGTTGGGATCCTGGATCTGGCGCGGAACCGGTGCGCAGAAGTCGTTCTGCGATCCGCCCTGCTGCGAGAAGCTGATGTGGCTTGCCTGGAATTGCTCGATCACCGTCGGCGCGCGCTGCGCCTTGTTGAACGAGCCGCGGAAGGTGATGTCCCTGACCGGCGCGTAAAGCATCTCCGCCTTCCAGGTCACGAAGGCGCTCGGATTTCCGCTATATTTGGAATAGCGGATGCCTCCATTGGCCTGCAGCTCGTCAGCGAAGGTCTTGTGCTGGATGAGCGGTAGCTGGACCTCGGCGTTCGCTTCCTTCGCAGTCTGATGCAGGTCGGTCGTGGTGCAATAGCCGGAGGCGTCGGCGGCCGTCAGACATGTGCCGCCAAAGTCGTTGCGGAATGCCTCATCCGACCGAGATTTGAAATTGTCCCTGCGATATTCGAGGCCGAAGGCGACTGCGACTCCGTCGGATGCCCACGGCGATGTGATGCCATATTTGCCGAGGTCGCCGGTGACGTTCGCCTGCCCGTCGTAAAGCGTTCCGACGTTGATGTTGTGTTCATCGGGAATGTTGTAGATGTAATTGAGCAGCGCCTGGTTGTTATTGTTCGCGCTGAACGCATCGAAGGGCACGCATCCCGGATCCGCTGAAGCACAGGTCGGCGTTCCGTTGACCGAAATTACATCGAGCGCATTGTTGATCCGGTCGAAACTGGGGAGGCTGCCGGATCTCCACAATTGCCTGTTGCGGGCGATCACTCCGCCGATGTCATAGGTCCACGCCTCGCCGAGATGACCGCGGACTCCGGCAGTGGCGCGGATCCCCGAGTTGACATAAGTGTCGAGGATATAGGGTGAGGCCCCGAAGCGGTAACGCACGTCGAGGGGGACCATCGTCGATGTGCCGGCGGCTGCCCCGCAAAGGACGTTTGCCTGCGACGCCGACAGGAACGGATTGTTGCAATTCACTTCATAAGGCGTGTCGCCATAAGCGAAGAAGCTGAACACGCGCTTGGGGAAGCGGTTCGTGGACTTGTCGCGGAACCAGATGGCCGAGCCGTAGAGCTCGACGTTGGGAGCAAGATCCCAGTTCAAGAAACCGCCGGCGTTCCAGCGGTGGAATTTACGCTGGTAGGAATAGCCGTCATAAGGGTTTGCGGCCTTGCCCGGCCCCGGGCCGAACGGCACGAACGTCCGGGTCCCGCCGGGATCGTTGACGAAGCGCGAGCCGGCATATTGTCCGCTCTGCGGCGAGATGAAGCCGCTGTTCGAATAAGTCGACAGCGAACAGGACAAAGGCCCGTCCTTGCCGGTCTGGAGCAGCTGGCAGGCCGATGTCGACCGGTCGCCGTAGGGCACCAGGTCCGCCTGGCGATAATTGACGAAGCCCGAGAGGCTGAGTGAATCGCCGAACAGTCTCGTTCCGGCAGTGAGTGTGAAGTCTTCGCGGCCGCCATCATTTGCATGTCCGAGCGGCAGCGCGAAACCGTAATTCTGGGCCGTCTGAGTGACGATGTTCGCTTTGTTGGTGTGATTGTAGAAGCTGTAATTTCCATCGAGCTGGATGCCCGTGAAATTCTTTTTGAGGATGAAGTTGACGACGCCGGCGACGGCGTCCGAACCATAGACCGACGAAGCGCCGCCGGTCAGGATATCGACCCGCTCGACGAGCGAAGGCGGGATGATCCCGACGTCTTCACCATTTTGGGTGCCGAGCCTTTTGCCGTCGATCAGAACCAGAGTACGCTCGAAGCCGAGATTGCGCAGTTTGATGCGCTGGCGGCCGTCCGAATCCTGGTAGGACTGCTGGGCATCGGGAGCGACCTGCGGAAGGCGGTTCAGCACCTCCTCGATAGTGACCGGCGACTGCGCCTTGATGTCCTGCGAAGTCACCGAGGTGATCGGAGCAGCGGAGGTCACGTTGGGCCGCTGGATGCGCGTGCCGGTGACGACAATATTGCTGCCCTGCTCCTCGTTTGGCTTCTTCTGCCTGGCCTTGTCGGCAGCGACCTTGGCATTGGCCACCGGATCTCCGGTCTGGTCGGCGGGCGAGCTCGGCGTGCCCTGCGCCAATGCCGGCATGCCGAACCCCAAGAGGGCCGTGGAGATGAGCAGATGATCAAGCTTGAGTTTCATTATTATCCCCTTGTTCTGCCGCCATCGGGGGCAGCCTTGTCGACGATTAGCTTCTGAAGCTCGGTGAAGGCCGTACCTCGGTTTTTCCGGACGCATCGGTGACTGCGAAAGTGAAGCCGGGCTGAAGCGCGAATGCGCCCACCGCGCCGTCAGGTGAGAGCGCCAGAAATCCGACCTGGACGTCCTTGACCGCTTCGCCGCGCAGGCGCGCGATATGCTCGACCGCCTCCCGGCACGCTGCGGCCGGGGAAAGTCCGGCCCGCATCGATGCGACCACGCGCGCGGTCCCGGCAATGCGGATGACCTCCTCGCCGACGCCGGTCGAGGTCGCAGCGCCTACGCCCGCTTCGACGAACAGCCCGCAGCCGGACTGCGGCGAATCCCCGACGCGGCCGTGCAGCTTGAACGCCATTCCGGACGTCGTGCAGGCGCCTGCAAGGCGCCCATTGGCGCTTCGAGCGAGAATCCCGATCGTATCATGGTCCAGCGCCGATCCGGGCGACGGTGTGCGCAGATTCTCGATGTTCGCGACCGGCCGATAGCGCGAGCTCTTGAGCCATTCGCGCCAGGCCGCTTCAGCCTCCGGTGTCAGCAGCTTTTGCTTGGGAAAGCCCTGCTCGCGCGCGAAGCGCGTTGCGCCGTCGCCGACCAGCAAAGTGTGCGGCGTGTGCTCCATCACCGCCCGCGCAACCGATATTGCATGAACCGTGTCTTCGAGCGCAGCGACAGCGCCGACGTGGCCAGCGTCATCCATGATGATCGCGTCGAGCGTCACTACGCCATCCCGATCGGGATAGCCGCCGAGGCCCACCGAATGGTTCGCAGGATCAGCCTCGGGAACCATTGCTCCGGCTTCAACTGCATCGAGCAGGGTTCCACCCGAACGGATCCGGTCAAATGCTGCAGCATTGGCGGCGGCGCCGAAATCCCAGGTCGAGACGATGATCGCGCCGCCCGGCTGGGCAGCGCGGAGCGTGGAAGCGCTTGCCGCAAGACCAATGCCCCCGAGCAGCGCTCCGCGCCGCGTGGTCTTGATCATTGCTGAAGCCCCTTAGGCAAGAAATCCCCGTTGCACGCACCGTCTCCGATGATCGGACGGGTGGCGCAGGTCGCACGGCGATCAGATCAATTCAATACCAGAACAACACCTTGCTATGTTCAATCATAGAGAGGGGGATCCCATGAATAGCGTTTTCATTAGTGGTGTGATCTTAGAGACACAGTCTAATGGTAGTCTTTTGGTCCTAACAGTCGCCGCACCGATTGGGCAGGCCGAATCGGCATGTCTTACCCTGCTGCCAGCCGGTCGGCTGAAGCTTCCAGCGGGAAAGCCTAATATTGCCCGTAGCGACCCTTGACCGACTGGAGCAGCCTGGCGCTATCGTAGCCCACTCCATCCTTGAACACGACGATGACATTCTCGACATCGTTGATGTTGGCCGCGGGATTTCCTTTGACGATCATGAGGTCGGCATTCTTGCCCGCAGCAATCGAGCCGGTGCGGTCAGCGAGCCCGAGGTAGGTCGCACCGTTGAGCGTGGCGATCCTGATCGCCTCTACGGGTGTAAATCCCGCCTCGACCAGAAGCTCGATCTCGCGCTGGTCGCCGAAGCCGGGAATCACGCCGCCATTTCCCGTCGGATCGGGACCGGCAAGCAGCAGTCCGCCTGCAGCGACGAATTGGCGCTCCAGCCCAAGATCGTTTTTGTAGGCCTCGGCCGACTGTTGCCCGCGCGCAGTGCCGGCACGGCTCGCAGCGAGATTGCGCAGATAGAGGTAGGATTCCCTGGCTTGAGGCGTCAGCACCTCCATCTGGCGCGCCTGAAGCGGCGCGTGCAGGGGCACGTTCTGCTCAAATACCGGAAGGGTCGAGGTGATCGCCACATGATGATCGACCAGCAGCTTGATCAGCGCATTGGCCTGCGCGCTGCCTGGCTTCATCATCATTAAGGTCGGCGTTCCCGCCGTGTCCGGACATTTGTCGGGCAGCTTGCCGGGGTCGAACTGGGTGTTGACGAAGAATCCGTGCTCGAGATTGTCGATCCCGAGCGCTACCGCCTCGGGATAAGTGACCGAGCACAAATGGCCGGTAAGCTTGAGATGGTGCCGGTGCGCCTCGTCGATCGCAGCTTTGAGCTCGGCGCGCGTGATGTTCATATAGGCTTTGAAACTGTTCACGCCCTGGTCGGCCCAGAAGGCGACCTCGCGCCGGGCATCCTCGGGCGAAGTAAGCTGATGGTTCTGGATGAAGAAGGCGCCCGCACCTTCGAGATAAGGTCCAGTCACATCGAGGTGCGGACCGACGAGATGGCCGGCGTCTATTTCCCGCTTGAGGCTGAGATCGGTGTACGGTTCGACGCTGCCGGTGGTCCGCATGGTCGTGACACCGCTGGCGAGATAGAGCCGCGGCGCGCTGAACGTCATTTGCGGAACGATGATCGGCTGCTCGAACCTGCCGGTAGGATCGATGTTCGGCCGCTGCAGGTAGAAGAGGTGATTGTGCATTCCGACAAGCCCGGGCAGCGCAGTCTCGCCGGTTCCGTCGAGCATCCGAAATCCGGCCGGAACCGCCGAACCTGAAGGCAACACTGCACGGATCCTCGAACCCTCGATCAGCAGCGTCGCATCCTCGACCGGAGCCGCTCCAGTGCCGTCGATGATCCGCAGATGCGTAATCGCGATTTCGCCGGCGGGAATTTGGACGAACGGCTGAACCCCGGGGCCAAGGTCGGGTGGTGGAGCAAGAACCGGCGCCCCCCGGGCGGTGGACGAAATCGCGACTGCAGCAGCGGCGGCGAAGAGCTTGAAGCGCATGTCTCCCCCTCTCGCACGAAGCGATATCGATTGAAGTCTTTGGCTGCTAGGCCTCCATGTCGGCTTGAAAGTTCGGCCGAGCTTCAACTTGCATTGAAGATCCAGAGCATCATGATGGTCCCGGCGCCAAAGCCCATGAGCGCCCAAATCAGTGCGCTTGCAGTCGCAGCGAACCATCTCATGACGACGAAATATGAACCATGATACCGGCCTTCCGCGCGAGCGGGTGATCGACAAGCGGCCTGGCGTCGAGTTGCTCGCCAGGCCGCTTCATTTACGCACAAGCCCGCGGCATGGAGATCTGGGGAGAGCGACGAGGCGGGCCCGCTGATGGCTACGCGCGTCAATCTGACGCGCAGATTAACTGGAGCCGATGGCCTTTCGATTTCAATCTCCCGGGCCATCGAGGCTTCGAGGTTGCGGCGACGCGTTCTGGCAGCTTCGATCGGACGGCAGGCGTTGATTAGATCGCCCGCTCAACCTTGCGAGGACGCTTTGCGATGAGCTCGAGCCATTGCGGAGCTCCGGATCCTTGTTCGCGCTGCTCCCGGAGTATCAGGAACGGCCGCTCGACCGCCCAGTAAAGCAAGGCCCCAGTGAGCAGCGCGACGGCGATTGCCAGAGCAAGCCTCGCATAGCCGGTGGCGCCGAGCGCAGGCGAGATCCAGGCCTCAACCGCGTGATATGCCATCTTGTGGCTGAGATAGAGGCTGTAGGCACCGGTCGCCAGCGCTGCGCCGCCGGGGATGTGATATTTGCCGACCAGTCCGCGGCCCGTGCTCGCCGAGGCAACGATCAGCGCGACGGACGCCGAAAGCAGCGGAAAGCCGATTCCCACGCCAACGAGCGGCGAAAGCGGACCTCCAAAGAGCAACATCGCAATTCCGATGCCCGCAAGTCCCGCAGCGAGGAGCAGATTTGGCCGAGCGACAAAGTGCTTCCACGCGGAAGGCCGAAATGTCTTCAATGTGGCGAGCGCGATTCCCGCAAGCAGGCCATCCAGCCGGCTCCAGGTGGGATAGTAAATCAGCGTCACATAGGCTTGCCAGCTCGAACCCGAATGCGTGCCCAAAGGCCTGTTCGCGACAAGACCGAGCCACAGAAACAGTCGGAGGACGATGCCTGCAACCAGCATTGCAAGGATGACCATGATGGTCTTGCGCGCAGAGGGTCTGATGGCCATCAGGCCAAGGACAAGCGGGAACAGCAGGTAAAACTGCTCTTCGACGCAAAGCGACCAGACCTGATCGAAGGCCTTTGGACCGCTGGGGTCGAACAGCAAGTTCTCAGTGAATGTGGCGAACTGCCAGAGCGGCTGGATGTCAGGCGTTTCGCGAAGCAGCGGGAACGCGAAATAGAGCATCACCATGACTGCAAAGGCAGGGATCGTGCGCAGAGCCCGCCGCACGAAGAATCGAGGATAGTCGGGCTTGGCTCCGCTTGCCAAAGGCCTCAGCAGCTGGCCGGCAATCAGAAAGCCGCTCAGTACGAAGAACAGGTCGACTCCCATCCAACCGAAGCTGATCAGCCAGGGCGCCGGACTAGGCGCCAGCATCATCGTCCTGGCGTGGTACAGCATCACCGACGCGATTGCGGCCGCACGGACGAGGTCCAGGCCGTGCTGTCGAGGGACATCCGCAGCTTTTGTCGTTGCCTGCATCATGCTCCCGCCGGTGCAGGATCGCATCTCCCGCACGTCAGTGACCTTTCGTCGAATGATGCGAGCTTACCGCCAAAAGGGTTAAGAACGCGCTCCGGGCGATCGCATCGCAAGCGATGCAGGGCGGACAAACGAGAAGCGGCGGCGCCTTTTCGGGCACCGCCGCCTTATCGACTAG
>DASVYN010000128.1:0-3244 GCA_036392155.1 Sphingomicrobium sp. | reverse complement strand
TGCCGGCCAAGGTTGCGGCCGCTCAGGCGGTCGCGAGCACTCCGGACGACAAATATGCAATCGGCGAGCTTCAGCTGAAGGCGGCGCTCGCCCAGAAGGACAATGCCGCCATTGCAGCAGCTGTGGATTCGATCGCCACTTCGGGATTCGTCGATTCGGCAACGGGCTCCAAGCTTTATGCAAGTCTCGGCACCACCTTCTATAACAACAAGCAATATGACCAGGCGGCGGCCGCATTCCAAAAGGCGGCGACAGCCGATCCGCGCAATGCCCAAGTCTACAGCCTGCTTGGTGAAGCGAAGTTCGCCATGGGACAGAAGGCCGATGCCGCGAGCGACTTCCAGCGCGCCGTTCAGATTCAGAAGGCAGGCGGTCAGAAGCCGGAAGAGGCGCTTCTAAAGCGCGCCGTCAGCGTTGCCTATGATGCGCGCTCGCCGCTTGCAGTCGAACTCAGCCGCGACCTTGCGGCGAGCTATCCGACCCCCGAGAGCTGGCGCAATTCGATCGCCATCTATCGCAATTACAACCACCCCGATGTTGAAGGAACTCTCGACCTCCTTCGCCTCATGCAGGCGACCGGCGCGATGACGTCACCTGGCGATTATGCATTGTTTGCGGAAGCCGCTGCCGATCAGTCGAACTTCAACGAGGCGCAGTCCGTGATCGATGCCGGGATCGCAGCGCATGTCGTCGACCCCGCCAATCCTCAGTTCCGGGACATCGTTAGCGGTCTCAAGGGCAAGCCGAAGGCTACCGCTGCCGATCTCGCAGCGGCAGCCAAGATGTCGCCCTCGGCGGACAACCTTCTGCACATCGGTGACCGCTACTACGGGATGGGAGAATATTCGAAGGCAGCGGATGTTTACCGGCAGGTGCTGTCCAAGCCCGGCGCCGACAAGGATGTCGCCAACCTTCACCTCGGCATGGCTCTGGCCAAGGGCGGTGACAAGGCAGGGGCGACCGCCGCTCTCAATGCTGTGGGCGGCTCGCGGGCGGACATTGCCAAATATTGGATGGTCTACGTCCAACAGCACGCCTGACAGAATTTCGTAAGGTTGGCCAAGGAGAGGCGTCGGCAGTGCCGGCGCCTTTTCTTTTTCTGAATTGATTTTCCGGTTTCTGCCGAGCTGTCCCGTTTCGGGATGGTTAAGAGCTGGCTTCTTAGCGCAGATTGAATGCTCCACTACACCATCCGGACGGTACGTCTTTAAGGACATGGAATTCCGGTGCGTTTCGACGATCGCCTGCTGACCGTCCTGAACCAGCCGGCCGGCGACCGGCGGGATGTGGCGGTGCGCTGGCGGCAGCTGGTTGACCTCGTCGCGCGCGCCGGAAACAACGCTTCAAGTCCGACAGTCGCGCAGGCCCTCGATTCGATCCGCAGCGACGCTTCAAACGTCGATGAACGCTTGCGGGCAGCGGCAGCGCGTGCCGTCGCCGCACTGCCGCTTCCGCTTGGCCTTCTTGAGTATTTCGCGTCGGATCGGCTGACCGTTTCTGCTCCTGTGCTCGCTGCTGCAACGCTGGAACCCCCACAATGGCAGGCGATCCTTGCCGCGGTCGATGCAGAAACTCGCCGTTTCATCGAAACGCTCCATCCCGAGATCCGCGCGGAATCTCCTGCCGAGTTCACCGACACTCTTGTCGAAAGCCCAACCGAGGAGCGGCCAGCCCCTGCTTCCAGTCCTTCGCTCCACGATGTGGTTGAGAGGATCGAACGACGCCGGCGGATGCGCTCGACGATGCGACGCGCCCGCAATCTCGATGCGGTACCCCAAGGATCGCCGTCGCTGTTCCGCTGGGAGTGCGGACCTGGCGGCGAGATTGCCTGGGTCGATGGAGCGCCTCGCGGCGCGCTCATCGGGCGGTCGATCTCGCGCGTGCAGAACGGCGAGGGCGACAAAGTCGATCCGGAGGTGCTCAGAGCGTTTGTCGTTCGCGCGCCATTTCGTGATGCGGCGCTCAACGTCGCCGGCGATGGACTTATGTCGGGACAATGGAAGATCAGCGGGGTGCCTGCGTTTGATCCCTCGGACGGACGGTTCCGCGGCTATCGCGGAATCGCTCTTCGCGAGCAGGAGGAGGGACGGGCAGCGGACGAGGCCGTTGAAGCGCTTGCCGACCCGGATTCGCTGCGGGAGCTGGTGCACGAGATCAAGACGCCGCTGAACGCGATCATCGGCTTCGCCGAGATCATCGAAGGCCAATATCTTGGCCCGGCCGATCGTCGTTATCGCGAACGGGCTCAGGAAATCGTTCGTCAAGCGCGGCTGTTGCTGACGGCGATCGACGACCTCGATTTTGCGGCGAAGGTCCATTCCTCGGCGGGAGGAGCGCACGCAAGAGTCAATCTTGGCGAGCTGGTCGAGCGGCTGATGCCGGCACTGCGCGAGCTTGCAGCTGCGCGCGGAGTGGAAGTGGATGGGCCGCGCACAAGCCGCGAAGCAACTGCAGCGACCGAGCCCGAGCTTGCCGACCGCCTGATTTTTAGAATGTGCAGCGCTCTCATCGAACAGGCCGAATCCGGCGAGCGACTACGGCTGGGGGTCGACCGGGCGGGAGAGCGCTGGCGCGTGTCAATGGCCCGGCCAGTAAAGCTCGTGACCCTGTCCGAAGAGGAGCTGGTGGGCGGGGAAGCGGATTTCGAGCAGAGCTTCTCTTTGCGTCTGGTCCGTGGGCTCGCCCGCATTGCCGGCGCCGATCTGGTCGCGCCAAAGGGCACGATTTCGCTTCTGTTTCCGCGCATCTGACTTGGCTCCTTCGCAAGTGCCGTCTATCTCGGCACCGCCGGGGAGGGCCTGTAGCTCAACGGTAGAGCCGGCCGCTCATAACGGCTAGGTTGCAGGTTCGAATCCTGCCGGGCCCACCCGCGGCTCTCCCATGTGGAGATGCGGCGGGACGACCAGCCCGGGAGTTGCCTTCAGGCGGTCGTCCGCCGAAGCCGTCGGCGAAGGCGGGGAGTAGCGCAGTCTGGTAGCGCATCTGCTTTGGGAGCAGAGGGTCGCAGGTTCGAATCCTGTCTCCCCGACCATCGCCGAGCTTGTCCATGCTCGACACGTGGGTGACAACCTCGGGCCGAACAGGTCGCGAGCGTCTATTTGTCGGACTTGTTCTCCGACTTGTTCTCGGTCTTGACATGCTTGTTCACGCTCACGCTGACGTCCGTGTTTCCAACTTTGTTTTCAATCTTTTGCCCAGTATTCTTCACATCGCTGCCAATGTCGTTTGCGATGTCTTTAGCAGT
>DASVYN010000127.1:0-7881 GCA_036392155.1 Sphingomicrobium sp. | reverse complement strand
CTCCTCGGCCTTGCCCAGAATGGAGTCGGCCGCCTGCCGCCCATGCGAGCCGAAGAAATCGATGGCTGCGATCGTGTCGAGCCTTTCGCGGAGCCGCCGAAGGTCGCCCTCGCCGACCTCGCCGCCAGCCAGCTGCGCCTTCGCCTGACCAACGAGTTCCTCATAGTCCAGATCCCGTGCCGCATCGAACAACGATCGCATCTCCAGATCGGAAAATCCCGCGCGAAGCGTGGCGTTGCAGATCAGCGCCTCGCCGCCGCCCGACACAATTTCTGTAAGCAGTTCGGAAAACTGCCGAAAATTCTCGTCTGAAGGCGGAAGGGCGTAGACCGCATTTCTAACCTGCGCGGCGCCAATCGTCTGCAGACGTCGCCAAACCTTCACACGCAGATAGGCCGGCTTTGCCGGCAGCTGGTGGATCAGCAGGAGCCATCCATCGGTGCTCGGGTCGGTGTTGGCCATGAAACAGATGTATCACCAAACATTACAAACATGCTATTTGTATCACAGCAGCTCACGCGCTAGCTCACAATGCTGAATTTGGGCCAGGCGTGCCGGGGCCCGGAAGGGAGGCGGAAAATGGGGATAGAACACCGTTTCCCCGTTGCGGAGTTGAGGTTCGCGTTCTTGTTCCGGCCGGGACGCACGTGCTGAATAACGCTCCGGCGAACCTGCTGCCCGCGCCGATGGATCAGCAAGTCAGCCGCTGCATCGCGAGGCACCGAACCCAAGACGCGTGCATAGCGCAGGCGTTTACCGATTGAATATCCAAGTCCACTCTAACGGAGCAGTCTCATGGGAACCAGCATAGTCGCCCCCTCTCTTCTTGCCGGAGCTTTCATGTTGCTGTGGGTGCCGGCATCTCCCTCATCGGCGGAGCGGACCGATGCTGCGCAGAAGTCGATGCACGCAACTGCGGCGGACTGGTCCGCCATCGACAAGCTGCTTGGTCGTGCCGGCATGACCCAGCCCGATGGCGTCAGGCGCTACTCCTTTCCAAGATCGGATCTCACCGTTCAGCTTGACGGCGTGCAGATCAAGCCGGCGCTCGCCCTTGGCGGCTGGCTCGCCTTTCAACCGATGGGCAGCAGCAGCGTCGTCATGGGCGATCTTGTCCTGACGCCGGAAGAAGTGGCCCCGGTGATGAGCGCACTGCTGAACGGCGGCATCCAAGTGACTGCGGTGCATAATCACCTGCTCAGGGCGTCGCCGCAGACGATCTATATGCACGTGCGCGGCCGGGGAGATCCGGCCCAACTCGCAGCAAAGTTGCAGTCGGCTCTCGCGCTCTCGAAAACGCCGCTCGCCGCGCCTGCGCCGGCTGCGAACCCGGTTCCGATCGATCTCGATACTGCGGGCCTCGATCGGACCATGCGCAAACAAGGAAAGGCGAACGGCGGCGTTTATCAGTTCACCTATCCGCGGGCTGAAAAGATCATCGACGGCGGAATGGCGGAGGGTGCCTCGATGGGCACGGGCACGTCCATCAACTTCCAGCCGATCGGCGGCGGCAAGGCTGCAACGACCGGCGATTTCGTGCTGGTCGGCAAGGAGGTCGATCCAGTGATGCGAGCGCTGCGTTCGTCCGGAATCGAAATCACCGCCCTTCACACGCACATGGTGGGCGAGCAGCCGACGCTATATTTCATGCATTTTTGGGCGGTGGATGACGCCTCGAAGCTTGCGCAGGCGCTGCGAGCGGCGCTCGACAAAACGAACGTTCAACGTTGAGCGCCGGACGAAAAACGCAGACGCTCATTTCGTAGGTGCTGCGACCGGGGAATGGCGCTCGTTCTTCAGTCCAGCGTCGTACGATATTGCCGAACCGCCAGCGTCGCGACCAGGAGCACGAACAGGGCGAGGGCTCCGAGGCTTTGCAGAGCATCGGCGATTCCGACGCCCTTCAGCATCGACCCCCGCACGATTCGAAGCATGTGCGTGACCGGAACTGCAGTCCCGATCCATTGGGCCCAGACCGGCATGCCGCGGAAGGGAAAGAGAAAACCGGACAAGAGGATCGACGGCAGAAAATAGAACATTCCCATCTGCATCGCCTGGAGTTGATTGCGCGCGACGGTCGAGACCAGGAAACCCAGGCTGAGGCTGCCGATGATGAACAGGAAGAGCCCGAGGATCAGCGCCGGCCAGCCCCCGGCCATCGGCACTCCGAACAGGACGCGCGCCATGGTGAGGATCAGCGTTGCCTGGATCACGCCGACCATCACATAAGGGGTGAGCTTGCCGATCATCACCTCAATCGGTCGCACGGGAGTCGAGAGCAGGGTCTCCATTGTCCCGCGCTCGACCTCGCGGGTCATTGCAAGCGCAGTCATGATGACCAGGGTCATCGAAAGGATCGTCGCAACCAGCCCCGGGACGATATTGTAGGCGGTGACGCTTTCGGGGTTGTAGCGGCGGTGGACCACGACTTCGAAAGGCTGGGGCGTGGCCGGCGCGGCCGAGGCTGCGAGCGGACCTTTAAGGTCGCTCATCAACGCATATTGCGGGAGCTGGGCGAGCGCTGCGACGGCACCGCTGGTTGCCGCCGGATCCGAAGCATCGGCCTCGACCAGGATCTGCGGCTTGTCGCGGCGAACAATGCGGCGGGTGAAATCGCCGGGGATGGTAATCGCGAATTGAACAGCGCCGCGCTCGATCAGCCGGTCCATCTCTGCCGACGAGCGCGAGGCATAGCGAATGTCGAAATAGTCGCTGCGCTCAAGCGCACCGATTATTGAGCGCGAGAACTGCCCCTGATCCTGCACAAGCACCGCTGCGGGAAGATGCTTTGGATCGGAATTGATCGCATAGCCGAACAGCAACAGCTGAATGATCGGAATGCCGATGATCATTGCGTAGGTAAGGCGGTCGCGGACGAGCTGAGTGAACTCCTTCGAGAGGATCGCCAGGATCCGCGAGAGCGACAGGTCCATCATGCTGCCGCCGCGTCTTGCTGCGCCTTCTGGCCGCCCTGCTCACGCATGAGCTGAATGAACACATCTTCAAGGCTCGGCGGCACCTCGGTCCAGCGCCATGGATCGCGGCGGAACGGCTCGATGGCCTGCTCAAGCCTGGTCCGGTCGGTGCCGCTGACGTGGAGGGCGGTGCCGAACGGCGCAACCATATCGATCCCGAGCTTGCCCGCGAGGTCGCGGGCGAGCCGGTCGGCACGCGGGCCTTCCGCTTCGAAGGTGACGAGGTGCGACTGCTCGATTACCTGCTCGGCGGTCCCGCGGGCAATCAGGTCGCCATTGAAAATATAAGCGATCTCATGGCAGCGCTCGGCCTCGTCCATATAATGGGTCGACACGAGCACCGTCAGTCCCTCGTCCGACAGGCGGTGGATCTCGTCCCAGAAGTCGCGGCGTGCCTGCGGGTCGACCCCTGCCGTGGGTTCGTCGAGCAGCAGCAATTTGGGCTCGTGCATGACTGCAGCGGCAAGCGCGAGACGCTGCTTCCATCCGCCGGAAAGCTGGCCGGCGAGCTGCTTGGCGCGCCCGGTGAGGCCGAGCTTGGCGAGCGTATCGTCGACACGCCTGGCAACATTGTCGAGGCTGTAGACCCGCGCGATAAAGGTCAGATTCTCCTCGATCGTCAGGTCTTCGTAGAGCGAGAAGCGCTGAGTCATATAGCCGGTCTGGCGTTTGATTGCTTCGGCTTGAAGCGGGAAGTCGAGGCCGAGCACATGGCCCGATCCGCTGTCGGGTGTCAGCAGCCCGCAGAGCATTCGCAGCGTGGTCGTTTTTCCCGAGCCGTTCGGTCCGAGAAAGCCGGTGATATGTCCCTGTTCGATCTGGATCGAGACATGATTGACCGCGCGAAGCGCACCGAAGCGCTTGCTGAGGTCGCGGACGTCGATCGCGAGCGGCATCACTTTGGTCCTGGCAGCGGCTCGACGTCGACCGGGAGGCCAGGCTGCAGACTGGCCGGTCGCGGCGGGTAAGCTTCGACCATGAAGACCAGCCGATCGCGACTGTCGCGACTGAAGATGATCGGGGGAGTGAACTCCGGCCGCGGGCTGACGTAGCGGATCACTGCCTGCAGTCCGGCGGCGCAACCGTCGCAGGAGAAATGCACGACGCGGCCCGGCGTGTACCAGGAGACTTGCTGCTCCGGGACGTAAAAGCGCACTTTCACCTTATTGTCGGGCAGCAGTGCGACAACCGCCTGATTGGCGTTCACCCATTCGCCAGGCTGGAAATAGACGTCCTCGATGCGGCCGGCGGCGGGGGCGGGGGGCGCGAGCTGATTGATCCGGATTTCGGTCTCGCGCTGGCCACCTTGTGCCTCAATCGCCTGTGCCCGGGCGGCTTCGATCTGTGCTCGCCGGGCGTCCGCGGCCTTGCGGGCTGCGGCGAGCCGGGCATTGGCTTCGCGCAAGGTCGCAGCGGCCGCATCCATGTCCTTGCCGGCAACGGCTGCAGCATCGTCGTGCTTCACGCGAAGCAGCCGATTGAGGTCCTGGCGAGCGCGGTCGGCGTCGGCGGCCGCTGCAGCAACGTCCGAGTCTGCTTGGTGGGCATTGGCCTCGGCCGAAGCAATCTGGGTCCTCGAGGCCGCGACATTGGCTTGCCGCTGCTGCTGCTGCGCGGTGAGTGTCGCGGGGTCGATCGTGAAGAGCTGCTGCCCGGCTGCGACCCGCGTGCCCTCGATCGCGGACACCGAGGCCAATGTGCCTGCTACCGGCGACGCGAGGTAGAGCTCCTCGCCTTCGATATAGCCCGAGAGTCTCCGCTCGCGCCTGGAGCCGTCGAGCACTAACCAGAGAACGACCGCGGCCGCGATAATCAGGACAATGGTCAGCAGCGGACGAAGTCGGTTCATTGCTGCGCGCCTCCCTGCGCAAGTTCGGGCCAGCCGCCGCCCAATGCCTTGAACAAGGCGACGGTGTCGCGTGCGAGGGCACCGCGAGCCTGGATCAGCTGACCGTCCAGTGAAATTCGGCTGGCCTGCGCTTGAAGCACGTCGGAGTAGGTGACGAGCCCTCCGCGGTAACGCTTGCCGGCGATCTCTTCGGCACGCGCTGCGGTACCGCGCGCTGCCGTGAGGCTCGCGATCTGCTGTCGGTCGCTATCAATATTATTGAGCGCATTCTCGACCTCCCGAAGCGCAATGAGGATCGTCTTGCGATAGGCGATCAGCGCTTGTTCCTGCTGCGCATTGGCGAGTGCGATGTTCGAGCGCGTCCGCCCGCCGTTAAAGATCGGCCAATCGACAGCTGCACTCGCGGTGTAGCTGCGGCTGCCCCATTCGAGGAGCCTGGCGAGGCTTGTGCTGACCAGGGCCGGCACTGCGCTGAGCGAGAATTTGGGATAGAGGTCGGCCGTCGCCACGCCGATGTCAGCAGTTGCAGCGTGCAGAGTCTGCTCGGCGGCGCGGATGTCAGGCCGGCGCCGGAGTAGGTCCGAAGGAAGGCCTGCGGGAACGGTCGGCGGCTGCGGCAGAGCGTCCAAAAGCGCGAGCTCGCCGATCAACGCTTCCGGCGCTTCCCCGGTCAGTACCCCAAGCGCATGGATCTGCGCCTCAGCCTGTGCTTTCAAAGGCGGGATTGCGGCTTGAGCTGCGGCAAGCTGCGATTGCTGCTGGGCAAGGTCCTGTCCGGTCACAAGACCGCCGCGAACTCGCGCGCTGACCAGCTGGAGCGCGCGTTGCTGACGGGCGACCTCGGCCTGTGCGGCGATAATCCGCTGCTGAAGCATGCGCAGCGTCAGATAGCTATCGGCAACTTCCGCTGCGACCGAGACGGCGACGTCGCGGCGGTTCCAGACAGCAGCACCGGTCCGCGCTCGCGCCGCCTCCACCGCGCGGCGAGTCTTGCCAAAAAGATCGATCTCCCAGCTCGTATCAAAACCGATACGGTAGGTGTTGAACTCGCTTCCGGGCAGTCCGAAGCCGCCGGGGCTTGCATTGCCACCGGCGCCCGGCGGAACGGGAATCGCATTTTCGCTGATCCGCTGGCGTGATGCGGATCCTTGTGCGTCGACCTGCCCAAGTGCGGCTGCGCCCGCGATGCGCTCTCGAGCGCGGGCTTCGCGGATGCGCGCGGCTGCAGCCCCGAGGTCGAGATTCTGTGCGATTGCGCGGTTCACCAGCCTGTCGAGCTCGGCATCGCCGAAACTGTGCCACCAGGAAGCGAGCTCCGCGTCATCCACTGCCGCAGCAATGTGCGCCTCGGCGAAACTTGGAGGAGTGGGCGTTGCCGGCCGCTGATAATTGGGACCGACTGTGCAGCCGGTGAGCAGGAGTGCGGCCAGCTTCACACAGCGCTTCATTCAGCAGGCTCCGTCAGCAAGCCTCGAAGCACCGTTTCCGCATGCTGTTTGGCAAGTGCTGCAAGATCGAGCGGCTGGCCGCCAGCGGGAACCAGCGTTGCCCTCCACAGCGCTCCGAACACCATCGGACCGATAAGGCTGAAGGCATAGAGGCGCGGATCCCCGATTTTGACCTCGCCACGCTGCTGCGCCTGCTCGACAAATCCTGCGAGTGCTCCAATCGCCTTGGAGGCAACTTCGTCATGCCAGACGCGCGCGAGCTCGGGGAAGTTTCGTGATTCGCCGACAACGATCTTCGCCACCGCGCCGACTGGCAGCCGTGCTTCGCGCTCGGCAAAGCCGGAGAGAAACATGCGGACGACATCCGACGCCGGGGCATCGAGCGATGAGACGGCAGAGGTGACCGCCTCAATATTGGGCGCAATGGCGCTCCGCACGACCGCGCGGAACAGCTCCTCCTTGTCCTTGAAATAGATGTAGAGCGTGCCTTTCGAGACGCCCGCGCGGCGTGCGATCTCGTCGAGTTTGGCGGCAGCGAAGCCCTTCTCTGCGAACACGTCGAGCGCAGCCGCGCAAATCTCGCGCGGCCGTTCATCGGCGCGGCGTTGCCAACGGGGTTGAGTCAAACTCGCTTCCTGACTGACTGGTCAGTAATATACACCGCAGCCGCGGGCCGCAAGGTCGCCTCCTTTTTCCGGGTTTCTCCGAATTGAAGCGAACTGGGCGCGAGGCGCGACCGCCTCAGCCGATCCATGCGCTTTACACTTCCCGCGCCTTTGCTAATTTCACCGTTTCCGCGAAAGCACGGAGAGATGGATGGCCGCCAAGCCCGAGTGGCAGGAACAGGTCACGCTGGCCGCAGAACTCATTCGGGAAGCCATGCAGCTTCTCGATGAGGCGGATGCGCCAAGCGACATTGCGGCCCATCTCGATCTTGCCGTCACACGAATTGATGAGCTCGCCGTCACACGAATTGATGGGCTCGCCGATCCGCGGTCGTTCGATCAGGAATCATCACTGTCGCCGGACGAAGCCCAGGCGGGCTGAACATTCGAATTTCGGTAAACCGGCGGGGCCGTCCGTGACTATCGAATCGGACGCGCCGGTCAGCCTCGCCGCCAAAAATTGTCTACTTGGTCCAGCGCAGCGATGATCGGGATCGTCGCGAGTGGCGATGGCAATGGCGAACAATCGCTGGGGGAGTTCGGCGCGGAAATAGGGTGCAGATCAGTCACTGCGAACCTGCCTCTTAGAATAAGCGGCAAATGTGCCGACACTCATGATGCGATGCTTGTACAATCCTCGGTCATGGAATCTTCGCCATCAACGGCACCATCGGCGAACCTCCCTTTGACCTCGTCATCGGCGTAGAGGCGGTGAAGCCAAGCCGTGAGCGTCTCGAGCGGAACCGGTTCATTGAACAATATCCCCGCGCGCAAATCTCCCAGCCAGCGGATTTGGCCCGCTATTTTTGGAAGGCCAAGCGCATCGAGAACGATGGGACCAAGGCCGGGGAGCTGCCGAGTGGTGCTGACCATTGCGCCACTGGGTGAAATATCGACCAAGTCGACAGCATAGGTCCGTCCGCCGCTGCGCAGACATGCCGGAG
>DASVYN010000126.1:0-9630 GCA_036392155.1 Sphingomicrobium sp. | reverse complement strand
GCCCAGCGTCCAAAGACTGCAGCTCAGCCCAAGTCGTAATCGATGGTCGTTACGACGCGGACCTTCTGGAATGGCGAGCTTCCGCCCGAAGAGCCGCAATCGTCGCAATCCTCGCCGTCGCGGGCGCCGACCGAAAAATATCCCTGACTTGCAGTCTTGATCCTGCCGACATTCGTGCCGCTGTCGCGCGCGAACTGCTCGGCACTGCTGCGCGCATTACGGTTCGCTTCGCCAATCATGCCCGGTTTCAACGCATTGAGCTTGGTGAAAGTGTAGCTGATGTTCGTTCCGGAGACCTCGACGCCGTCGCGCAGCAGCTCCGCCTGGCTGGCATAAGCAGCGCGGGCCCGCATCACATCACTGGTCCGGAGCTGGATCGAGCGGCTGACGGTCAACCGCTGTTGCCCGATCGGCTTGCCGTCCTTGTCCTTCAGCTGCTCCCGAGTCAGTGAGACGCCGGTGTCGCTGACTTCGTCGGGTTTGAACCCCGAGCGCCGGAAGAAGGTGCGCACTGCGCGGGCCTGTCCATCGACCGACTGCTGGACCGAACCGAGGTCCTCCCCCTGATGCGAGAAGCTGACCGACCAAGTCGCGAGGTCGGCGGTGACATTGCGCTCGGAAACGCCGCGCACAGTGACCGTCCGATGCTCTGCCATCTTGGAACGGCGTAGTCCGTCGCCCAGCGCATATCCGCTCGTCGTCAGTCCTATCGCAAAAATCGCTACCGCGCCCAAAAGGACGGCGCGGCTGTCCTGCAGCTTGTGGATCATGGGATGAAAACCCCTGCGTTCGTCCGCATATAAAGCAGCCACCGGTCACGATCGCCGGCTTGGGCTACGACGAACCGTGCAAATATAGCGATGAATTGAGGAAGAGTGGAATGAAATTCCTGCATTCGATGATCCGCGTGTCGAATCCCGGTGCGACTGTTGCATTCTTTCAACTGCTGGGGCTCGAGGAGCGACGTCGATTGGACAATGAAGCGGGTCGCTTCACGCTCATTTTCCTCGCTGTCCCGGGCGACGAGAGCGGTGAGATCGAGCTCACCTGGAACTGGGACGAGAGCGATTATGACGGCGGCCGTAACTTCGGCCATCTCGCTTTCGAGGTCGACGACATCTACGAGACCTGCAGTCGGCTGATGAATGAAGGAGTGACGATCAATCGCCCGCCGCGCGACGGTCGCATGGCATTCGTCCGGACGCCCGACAAAATCTCAATCGAGCTGCTGCAGAAGGGCGCCGCCCTTGCACCGGCCGAGCCATGGGCATCAATGCCCAATAGCGGACAATGGTAGGCTGGCCGACCGCCGCTTTCTCAATCCGGTCGGATACGAACATCCGAGCATCCGGGCGCCGATAACCGGGGACGGCGGAAACGCTCTCTGCGTCGCTGCGATTGTAAGGCGGCGCATCGGGTTCGCCCTCGTGTGCGGGATGCTGTCCGGGCGGGCGCTCGTTGCCTCTGATGCGCGGAGGAGCGGCGCGGGGACACACAGTCGCCTAGTCTCGACGAGCCTGGGTCGGTCCGCGCCGAAGCGCAGCCATGTCCAATAGCCAGCAGCGCGCTCGCCCCAATCGGCGCCTCTGCCGAAAAGCGGGGTGATTATGGCTTGGGGCCAATGTGGGCCGGGCGACGTGCTGGCGATCCTCGGCGAGCGAAACTAGAGTCGCGGCAATGGAGATCGTCGCAGTCCCAGCCTTCACCGACAATTACCTTTGGCTCGTCCATGACGAGGCAAGCGGCGAAACCGCTGTCGTCGATCCGGGCGATGCCTCGCCCGTGCTGGCCGAAGCCGAGCGGCGCGGATGGATCATTACCCAGGTCTGGAACACCCACTGGCACGCAGATCACACCGGCGGAAACCTAATGATCAAGGAGAGGACCGGTGCCAGGATCTCCGGTCCTGCGGGCGAGAATATCCCCGGCCGCGACGTCGCCTTGAAGGAGGGAGACGAGATCCGCATTGGAGGGCACAGAGCTCGCATTATCTTGGTCCCGGGCCATACGCTCGGCCATATCGCCCTGATCTTCGGTGGCGAACGCCTTGCCTTCGTGGGCGACACCTTGTTTGCAATGGGTTGCGGGCGGCTGTTCGAAGGAACGCCGGAGCAGATGTACCGATCGCTCCAGCGACTGACCGAGTTGCCCGGCGACATGCGCCTCTACTGCGCGCACGAATATACACTGTCGAACGCACGCTTCGCCGCTCATGCGCAGCCCGAAAACGCCGCAATCGCTGCCCGGCTGAATGCGACCGAGCGGTTGCGCGAGGCGGGAAAGATCACTCTTCCGACGACGGTCGCGGAGGAACGTGAAACCAATGTCTTCGTTCGAGCCACAGACGTCGAGGAGTTCGCGCGCCTCAGACGAGAAAAAGACAGCTTCCGTTCATGAACGCGAGCGCTCTAGATGGTTTCGGGGGCGCGTGAGAGGACGTTCAAGGAGGTCAAGATGCGGATGATCTCTGCTCTGATCGCAAGCGCGGCGCTTATTTCCTGCACGACTGCGCCACCGGCTCCGACCCGCACTGCTCAAAGCGAACACGAATTCCAGCAATTGCTGATTGGAAAGGTGGCCCAGCGGCCGATCAGCTGCCTGCCGCACTATCAGTCGGGCGACATGCGGGTGATCGATGACAATACGATCGCTTTCAAGGACGGCGGCCGCGTCTACATCAACTATATGCAGGGCGGCTGCACCAATCTGTCGATCGGCCATAACGCGCTTGTCACGAGGCAATTTGGATCCGCCGATTTGTGTCGCGGCGACATCGCCCACGTCGTCGATACGCTCAACGGCTTCACCGTCGGCAGCTGCGTTTTCGGCGACTTCGTGCCTTATGTGAGACCGGGCCGCGGCTAACGCCTGAAAAGGGCGTCGAGGCGCTCGCCATAGACCTTCGATATGATGTGACGCCGGATCTTCATCGACGGCGTCAGTTGTTCGTTCTCAATCGAAAAGCCCTCGTCTGCGAGGATGAAGCGGCGCACTTTCTCGATCACTGACAGTTCGCCATTGACGCGGTCGACCGCGCGCTGAAGCAAAGCGTGCAAATCGCCCGCGCCGACGATTTCCGGATCCGGTACAATCACCGCCACGAGGTGCGGTCGCCGGTCCCCATAAACCATCGCCTGCGCGATTTCCGGCTGCAGCGTCAGCATGCCTTCAATCCGCTGGGGCGAGACATTGTCGCCCTTGTCGTTGACGATCAGGTCCTTCTTGCGATCGGTGATCCTGATCCGGCCCTTGTCGTCGAAATGACCGACGTCGCCCGTTGCCAGCCAGCCGTCTCGAAGCACCCGCGCAGTCTCTTCCGGGTTGCGCCAATAGCCGTGCATGACATTCTCGCCTCGGACCATGATCTCGCCGTCATCGGCGATACGCACTTCGCAACCCTTCACCGGCACCCCGACCGTGTCCAGGCGGATGCCCCTGCTCGGCCGATTGCAGCTGATCACCGGCCCGGCCTCGGTTTGGCCGTAGCCCTGGAGGAAAGTGATTCCCAACGATTCGAAGAAGATCCCGACCTCGGGGTTGAGCGGCGCGCCGCCCGAGACCCAGGCCTTTTGCCGGCCTCCAACTTTGGCGCGGACCTTGCGTCGGAGCGTCAGCGACAGAAGGCCATCCATCGGCAAGTCCCAAGGCTTGAGCTGCCCGTTACATTTGTCGGCTCCAATTTTGAGAGCGCGGGCGAGCAGATATTTGGCAAAGCCGCCCTGGCCTTCGATCGACTTCATGATTCGCGCGCGCAAAAGCTCGAATAGCCGCGGCACGACGACCATGATCGTCGGTTGCACTTCCTCGATGTTCGCGGCCAGCTTCTCGAGGCTTTCGGCATAATAAATCTCCGCGCCGAGAGCGATCGGGAACATCTGCCCGCCGGTATGTTCATAGGCATGACTTGCCGGAAGAAAGGACAAGAAAACTTCTTCGTCCCAGCCGAAGTCCGTCGATATGATATCCGTACAGCCCTCGACATTGTGCAGGATCGAGCCGTGGTGGATCTGGACTCCGCGCGGCGCCCCCCCGGTGCCGCTGGTGTAGATGATGCAGGCAAGGTCGCCCCGCTGAACCCTTGCGGCTTCATCCTCGAGAGCCTCGATCCCGCCGTCCAAGGCGATGAGCTCGGCCCAGTGATGAACATTGACCCAGTCCGGCAATTGGCCGGCCCGGATTTCCTCGATACCGATGATGTGATGGCATTCACTCGAGGTCAGGACCGCAGGAACAAGATTCTTCGCCAACTTCTGATTGGAGACGACGACTGCCCGTGCTCCCGAATTGCCGAGGACGTGGGCGTGGTCCCGGGTCGTGTTGGTGGTATAGGTCGGTACCGTCACGCAGCCCGCCGCCATGATTGCAAGGTCGGCGATGAGCCATTCCGGTCGGTTCTCGCTCACCAGCGCAACTCGATTGCCGGGCTCCAGACCGATGCGTTTCAGCGAGGCTGCAAGCGCCGCTACCTGCCGCGCAGTTTCCCTCCAACTGATCGAGCGCCACTGACCTTCACGCTTGGCCCACAGGAAAGGCTTGTCGCCCTTCTGCTCGGCGCGGGTGAGGAAGAGCGAAACGAGATTGTTGAACCGTTCGAGTTGCCGAGCCATGCGTTCCCTGTCTCCCCGGGGCCGATTCTTAGCGTTATAGCGGAAGCGCGCCACTCCTCGACGCCTGTACCCGGTCGCGCTACCCCGGCGGTCATGCGCCCGATTCACAAGCTCGCAACCGCGCTCTTATTGCTCGGCATTGCCGCATCAGCGGCGACATCTCGCTCTCGACCACATTCCGCTGCACCGGCAGCGGCCTTGGAGCCCTTCGCAATCGCCGCCAACCCGCTGGCGGCGCAGGCGGGGCTGAACGTCCTCAAGCGCGGCGGGAGCGCGGTCGATGCTGCCATCGCAATCCAGGCCATGCTCTCGCTGGTCGAGCCGCAGAGCTCCGGCGTCGGCGGCGGTGCGTTCATGACCTATTATGACGCGCGAACCGGCAAGATCACGGTCTACGATGGCCGAGAGGTTGCTCCGGCACAAGCGGCAGGCACCATGTTCCTCGATCCCAGCGGCAAGCCGCTGCCGTTCAGCACTGCGGTTGTGAGCGGCCGAGCGACCGGCGTACCGGGCGCCATCAAAATGCTCGCGCTCGCCCATCGCGAGCACGGCAAGCTTGGCTGGAGCAGTCTGTTCGGCGATGCCGAACGCGCTGCGGACGAGGGCTTCATCGTCAGCCCCCGGCTCGCGCGCATGATCCACGCCGATTTTGCTGAGAACCACGCTCCGGACGTGATCCGCTATTTCTCCAAGCCCGACGCAACCCTGCTCAATGCCGGCGATCGCCTGGTGAACAAGCCCTACGCCTCATTTCTGCGCCGGCTCGCGAGGCTTGGACCCGCGGCGTTATACTCCGGCTCGACCGCGGCCAAAATCATTGCACGCACGCACGCCGGGCCCCTCGCCGGCTCGATGACCATGGCCGACCTCGCGAACTACCGGCCGATCAAGCGCGAGCCGGTCTGCGGCCATTATCGCCTCTACATCCTTTGCGCACCGCCGCCGCCGGCGAGCGGCATCGGCCTGATCGAACTTGTGCAGATCCTCAGCAACACGGATATCGCCTCGCGTGGAGCCAGCGACCCCCAGGCTTGGTATCTGTTCGCCCAGGCAAGTCGACTGATGTACGCCGATCGCGACCGTTATGTCGGCGATCCGGCCTTCGTGCAGGTTCCGGTCGCCGGGTTGATCGATCCCGCCTACGCCGCAGCGCGCGCCAAGCTAATCGGACCGACCGCAGGCCCGCCTCCGGCTGCAGGTGTTCCCGCCGGGGCAGTGGTCGCTGCAAACGACAATACGCTCGAGCCGACCGGCACCTCGCACCTCATCGTGCAAGATGCGCAAGGCAATGTCGTTTCGATGACGACGACCGTCGAATCGATCTTCGGAACGGGCCGGATGGTCGATGGCTTCTTTCTCAACAATCAGCTGACCGACTTCTCCTTTTTGCCGGTCGACGATCTGGGCCGGCCGGTTGCCAATGCGGTCGCCGCCGGCAAGCGCCCGCGCTCGTCGATGACGCCGGCGATCCTCCTGGGCCCCGACGGCCGCTTCGCCGGAGCGATTGGCTCGGCGGGAGGCAATTCGATTCCCGCCTTCGTTGCCAAGAGCCTCGTTGCCTCGATCGACTGGAAGGAGGGGATGCGGCAAGCGCTTGCCGAGCCGAACCTCGTCGCTCGCGGACCCAACTTTCAGGGCGAGGTGACCAAATTCTCCCCCGAGCTGCTCGAAGGACTCCGCAAGCGCGGTATCGATTTGAAACCGGGGCAAGGAGAAGATTCGGGCGTGACTGCAGTGCTGATCCGCAACGGCAGGATTGACGGCGCCGCCGATCCGCGCCGCGAAGGCGTAGTGCTGACCCTTCGGCACTAGCCTTTTGAAGTCCCGACGACTTCCGAGATGCTTGCGAAGCCTTCGCGCTTGAGGCGCTTCGCCAGGCCCCGCGCGATCCGCTTCGCAATACCCGGGCCTTCGTACACCATCGCGGTATAGAGCTGGATGAGGCTCGCGCCCGCCCGGATTCGCTCCCACGCGTCGTCCACATTTGTGATCCCACCGACGCCGATGAGCGGGATCTCACCTCCGATTGTTCGATGAAATTTGCGCAGCGCTTCGAGTGCAAGAGCCTTCAGCGGCTCACCCGACAGTCCCCCTGCTTCACTCCGGTAGCGCGACTTGAGAGGCGGCCGGGAAACGGTCGTGTTGGAGACGATCAGTGCATCGATCCCATGGTCGATCGCGGCGCGTGAGATCCGCTCGGGATCGCTGTCCCCAAGATCCGGGGCAACCTTCAGAAACACCGGAGGGCCGCTTTTCCCTCGCGCCTCGGCAACCGCCGACAATAGATCCGCAAGAGCATTTTCATCCTGTAGCCCCCTGAGGCCGGGCGTATTGGGTGAGCTGATATTGATCGTCAGATAATCGACGATCGGCGCCATCGCCCGGACGCCTGAAGCATAATCGGCGATCCGGTCGTCGCTGTCCTTATTGGCTCCAATGTTGATTCCGATAATCCCGGGCAGGTGGCTGAACCTCTCGATCCGGTCGAACGCAGCCGCTTGCCCGACATTGTTGAATCCCATTCGATTGATCACCGCATGGTCGCTCTCGAGCCGGAACAGTCGAGGCTTGTGATTGCCCTCCTGCGCCCGGGGAGTAAGCGTTCCGACCTCGACGAAACCGAAGCCGAAGCCCAGCATCTGCTCCGGCACCTCGGCATTCTTGTCAAAGCCCGCCGCAAGACCGATCGGGTTCGGAAATTCCAGCCCGGCGACTGTCGTTTTCAGCGAATCCGGAAAGTGCGGCGGCCCATGGGGCGGCATGAGCTTGAGCGCCTTGATCGTGAGCCGATGCGATGCTTCCGGGTCGACCAGGAATGCGAGCGGGCGGATGAGAGGGTAAAGTCGCACGGCCATCGCATAGCGCGATGCTGAACTCGTTTCAGCATCCAATGCTGTTGAGCATACAAGCCGGCATCAGAAGATCGATACTCAAACCGGATCCTGTTAGGTGATCGTCCAAGCAATGCACTGGGTTGAGTTTCCCTCCGCAACGCACTAAATCGGACTGGAAAGCTCCGAATTCATGCGCCTTAGCCATCTTGCCGATTATGCGGTCGTGCTGATGACCGCCGCTGCCCGCCGCCCCGCGGGCGCGCGTCTCAGCGCGACCGAGCTCGCCGGCGAGACCGGAGTTCCCCTTCCGACCGCGCAGAAGCTCATGGGTCAGCTCGCCGCATGCGGGCTGCTCTCCAGCGCCCGCGGCGCGGCGGGCGGCTTCACCCTCGCACGTGAACCCGAAGCGATCAGTCTCGCCGACATCGTTGAGGCGGTTGAAGGGCCGATTGCGCTCACAATGTGTTCGGACTCGAGCAATCATGAATGCCTGCTCGACGCTCATTGCCGCGTGAAGCCGCACATCGGCATTGTCGGCAATGCGGTTCGCGGCGCGCTCGGCGCAGTGTCGCTGATCGAGCTCGCCCAATGACCGACGATATCCGCAACCGCGAGGTCCAGGAGCTCGTCGCTCGCGATTACGAATGGGGCTTCGTCACCGACATCGAGCAGGAGCGCGCGCCAAAGGGGCTCAGCGAAGCCACGGTCCGCTTCATCTCGGCCAAAAAGAATGAGCCGAGTTGGATGCTCGACTGGCGTCTCAAGGCTTATCGCGCCTGGCTCGAGATGGAGGAGGTCGGCTGGGCCAAGCTCGAGATTCCGCGGATCGATTATCAGGACGCTTATTATTATGCCGCGCCCAAGCATGCACCGAAGCTCAAGAGCCTCGACGAGCTCGATCCTGAAATTCGCCGCACCTACGAGAAGCTCGGAATTCCGATCGAGGAGCAGAAGGTGCTCGCCGGGGTCGAAGGCGCTGCCAGGGTCGCAGTCGATGCCGTGTTCGACAGCGTCTCCGTCGCGACCACCTTCCGTGAGGAGCTGAAAAAGGCCGGAGTTATCTTCCTCTCAATCTCCGAGGCGATCCGCGAATATCCCGAGGTGGTGAAGAAGTATCTCGGCAGCGTCGTTCCCCAGCGCGACAATTATTTCGCCTGCTTGAATTCCGCCGTCTTCTCCGACGGCACCTTCGTCTACGTGCCGGAGGATGTCCGCTGCCCGATGGAGCTGTCGACCTATTTCCGCATCAATGCCGAGAATACCGGCCAGTTCGAGCGCACCCTGATCGTCGCCGACAAGGGCGCTTACGTTTCCTACCTCGAAGGCTGCACGGCGCCGATGCGCGATGAGAATCAGCTGCACGCGGCAGTGGTCGAGATCTATGCCCACGAAGACGCCGAGGTGAAATACTCGACCGTCCAGAATTGGTATCCGGGCGACAAGGAAGGGCGCGGCGGGATCTTCAATTTCGTCACCAAGCGCGCGCTCTGCGCCGGCGACCGCTCGAAGGTCAGCTGGACTCAGGTCGAAACCGGAAGCGCGATCACCTGGAAATATCCAAGCTGCATCTTGAAGGGCGATGGGAGCGTCGGCGAATTCTATTCGGTCGCCCTGACCAACAACCGCCAACAGGCGGACACCGGTACCAAGATGATCCACATCGGCGCCAACACGCGCTCGACGATCGTCTCCAAGGGCATCAGCGCGGGCAAGTCGAACAATACCTATCGCGGACTGGTGCGCGTGCTTCCGCGCGCCGAGAATGTGCGCAACTTCACCCAGTGCGATTCCCTGCTGCTTGGATCGGAATGCGGCGCGCACACCGTGCCCTACATCGAGGTCAAGAATCCGAGCGCGACGGTCGAGCATGAAGCGACGACGTCGAAGATCAGCGAGGACCAATTGTTCTACGCGATGAGCCGGGGCCTGGACCAGGAGGCGGCGGTCGCGCTGATCGTCAATGGCTTCGCGCGCGAAGTCTTAAAGCAGCTGCCGATGGAGTTCGCGGTCGAGGCGCAGAAGCTACTCGGAATCAGTCTCGAGGGGAGCGTCGGGTGATCTGCCTTGGCAACTTCTTCAGCATCGCGTTCACAGGCTTTGCTTGGGAAACTCAGAAGCCCCTGGGTCGTGAAGTGGTGAAGGACTGCGGCTCTGCCTGGACCAGGACTGATCGGCCAAGGCCCTTACGG
>DASVYN010000125.1:0-4939 GCA_036392155.1 Sphingomicrobium sp. | reverse complement strand
GATCGGAGTGCGCAATAGCTTCATCCCGAGCACTGCTCTGCCATCCTCGCTCGCAACTGCCGCAAGCTTCGATCCCGAAGTGCCGAGGGCCGGCGGAGCGATGATCGGTGCTGAAGCCCGCGCGACCGGCCACAACACCATGCTCTCCGGCGGAGTGAACCTTGCCCGCGAGCCCCGCAACGGCCGCAATTTCGAATATACCGGCGAGGACCCGCTGCTCGCCGGTACGATGGCCGGAGCACTGATCGACGGAATCCAGTCCAACCATATCATCTCGACGACCAAGCATTATGCAGTGAACGACCAGGAGACGCTGCGCACTACGCTGAACGCGATCATCTCGCCCGAGGCGATGCTACAGTCGGACCTGCTCGCCTTCGAACTCGCGATCGAAAAGGGCAAGCCCGGCTCGGTGATGTGCTCATATAATTTGATCAACGGCCGCTGGGGCTGCGAGAATGATTATCTTCTCAACACGGTTCTGAAGGGTGACTGGGGCTTCAAAGGCTTCGTCATGAGCGACTGGGGCGCGGTTCATTCGACGGCCGGCGCCGCCAATGGCGGCCTCGACCAGTTTACCGGTTTTTGCTGCGTCGGCGACCAGGCCTGGTTCGCGCCGATTCGATTCAAGGCCGCGTTGCAGGCGGGCGAGATCCCGCAGCGCCGGCTCGACGATATGGCGGAGCGCATCCTTTGGGCGCTGTTCGCCAAAGGCGTCGTCGACGATCCGGTGAAAGTCGCGCCGATCGATTATGCGGCGCACGCCAGAGTTTCGCAGAAAGCGGCCGAGCAGTCGCTCGTGCTGCTCAAGAATGACGGCGACTTGATGCCGTTGCGCGGTGTCAAATCGATCGCTGTCATCGGTGGCAATGCAGACAAAGGTGTCTTGGCGGGCGGCGGCTCGTCCGATGTCACACCGGTTGGCGGCGCGGTCATGATCAACAAGCGCACTTACATGCCTTCAGCGCCGCTTGCCGAGCTGAGACGCGAGCTGCCGCAGGCGCAGATCAGCTTCGATGCGGGAACCGATCTCTCCGCGGCAACCGCGTCGGCCGCAAAGTCGGACGTCGCACTCGTGTTCGTGACGCAATATGACAGCGAAGGCTTCGACGGCAGCCTCGAGCTGGAGGGCAATCAGGACGCGCTAGTCGCCGCAGTCGCAAAGGCCAACCCGAAAACCATTGTCGTCGTCGAAAGCGGCGGCGCAATCCTCATGCCCTGGGCGCAGAAGGTCCCTGCTATTCTCGAAGCATTCTACCCTGGCATCCGGGGCGGCGCGGCGATCGCGCGTATTCTGACCGGCAAGGTCAATCCTTCGGGCCACCTGCCGATCAGCTTTCCAGCTTCACTCGACCAACTTGCTCATCCGGTTCTGACCGGCAAGGGCCTGCCCAACGAAACGCCCGCTCAAGTGACCTATGATGAAGGCGCGGCGGTCGGCTACAAATATTATGATGCGAAAGGCCTTCGACCGCTGTTCGCTTTCGGTCATGGCCTGAGCTACACGCGCTTCACTCTGGCGAACCTCGCTGCGAGGCGCGTTGGCCGCGCAATTCGGGTGAGCTTTAGAATCACAAATGCCGGCAAACGCGTGGGGAAGGGGGTTGCACAGGTCTATGTGGCTCCCATGGCCTGGCGCAAGGCCGGGTGGGAGGCACCGAAGCGGCTCGGCGCCTTCGCCAAGGCCGACCTCAAGCCCGGAGAAAGCAAGCGCATTGAACTCAAGCTCGATCCACGCCTGCTCGCGATCTACCAAGCTCAGGGCGATAGCTGGCATATCAAGGCCGGAGCCTATCGCCTGATGCTTGGCGATGCATCAGACGCGCCGATGCGAACCGTCGCAATAATGCTGCCGAACAGCAGCTGGAGCGCGTCGAGCGCGGCCGAGCCCCCAACGAAGGTGCGACACTGAGCTCGCCGGGGGAATCGGCTTCTACTCGATCCTGACCACGGCGATGGATTTGGCAGGCAGATCGAAGCGCAGTTTCCCGTCCGCAATCGAGCCGCGATAGGGCGCCGGCCGAACAATGTTCGGCTGCTCGAAACTATTGTGCGAATCCACCGCCGGCCCTGTCAGGACTTCGCCGATCGCCGAGCGGGCGGCGACTCCCGGAATGTTCACGATCATGGTCGTCGGCTCGTTCGGATCGACATTGGTGAGCGCGAGCCAAAGCCGTCCGGCACCGTCTCGTGCAGCAACTGCATCAATTCGCGGAACCGCGACATTGCCATTGGAGTAGGTGCCTGGCTCGAAGCTCAATGGAACCAGCGTCGCATCCTGGAAAGGCACGTACATCCGGTAGACGTAATAGGTCGGCGTCAGCACCATCTTCGCCCCGTCGGTCAGGATCATCGCCTGAAGCACGTTGATCATCTGCGCGATGTTGGCGCCGCGAACGCGGTCGGCATGGCGCATGAAGATGTTGAGGTTGAGCGCCGCGACAACCGCGTCGAGCATGCTGTTCTGCTGCTGGAGGAAGCCGGGGTTGCTTCCCGGGTTCGGCGCCCACCAATTGCCCCATTCATCAACCAACAGAGCGACCTTCTTTTCGGGGTCGTATCTGTCCATGATCGCGCTCTGTTTGGTGACCCAGTCATTCATTTTGAGGGTCGTCGCGATCGTCTTGGCATAATCCGCCTCAACAAAGCCGATGCTCGGCTTGTGCGGGGGCCAGCCCTCCTCGACCGTATAGCCATGGAGCGACAGTCCTTCGATATCCCACGCCCAGACCTTGTTCTTCCAGGCCTTCATCACCGCTTCGGTATAGTCGCTGTCGCCGCTGTCCCAGCCGACGGCGATCCGCTTCATCTGATTGTCGCCGGCACGTTCGCCGTTCTGCGCAGGATTATAATTGCGGGTGAAGCGCGCGTAGCGCTTCATCTCCTCGACATAATGGTCGGGGGTCATTGCCCCGCCGCAGCCCCAGCTCTCATTGCCGAGGCCGAGATATTTCACTTTATAGGGCGCTGGATGGCCGTTCGCGGCGCGCTGTTTCGCAAGCGTCGTCGGCTTGTCCGACGTCATATATTCGAACCAGTCGGCCGCCTCTTGGACGGTTCCCGATCCGACGTTCTCGGAAATGTAGGCGTCGGAACCGATCTGGCCAAGGAAGTCGAAATATTCGTGCGTTCCGAAGCTGTTCGGCTCGATCACTCCGCCCCAGTCGGGGTTGAGGGTCGCAGGCCGCCCGGCCTGCGGGCCGACGCCGTTTCGCCAGTGATAATTGTCGCCGAAGCAACCGCCCGGCCAGCGCACGTTCGGCACGTGGAGCGCGCGCAGCGCCTGCACCACGTCGGTGCGGATTCCGCGAACGTTCGGGATCTTTGAATTTCGCCCGACCCAGATTCCGCCGTAGATTCCAGTGCCCAGATGTTCGGCGAACTGGCCGAAAATGTCGCGGCTGATCTTGGGGCCGGTCCGGCTCGCATCGAAGTTCACCGCCACCGGCGTGACTGCTTCGAGCGGCGCAGCCGCAACCGCAATTGCAATCAGTGACGCAGTCACCCGCTGCGCGATTTCAAATTTCATCCCATCACCTCCAGATCGGCAATCTTTTCGACTTCATCGTAGAATGGGTCGACCTCGCTTCGCCGTCCGAGCATGAAGGCATCGGCGACGAGGCGAAACGGCGCCAAGTCGACGTCGCTTCTTTCGGCTCGGATGAGCTCGGCGAAGCGACGATAGAGGCCGGCATATTCGATGTCGCCCGAAACGGCGGCGCGCTCGCCGTTGAGCTCGAGCTTTGCTCCTCCGCAGGAGAGGTGCAGGCGCCCGCCGTCGGTATCGACGATGATTTCCCAAGTCTGTTCGCCGGTCTGAAGGAAATCGAAGTCGGCGCGAATGGCCGTCGAGTGTGCGTTGGTCAGGTCGAGCCGGGCGCGGACCGGCGCCTGGCAATTGGATGGATATTCGAGCTCGGCGCCGGTCAAGAACGGCGGCTCGGGCATGATCGCGGTCAGGATCGACAAAGCATTGATGCCCGGATCGAACACGCCCATTCCGCCGGGCTGCCAGATCCAGGCTTGGCCCGGATGCCAGCGGCGTACATCTTCCTTCCAATTGACGAGGACCGAACGGATCTTCCGGTCTTTAAGCCACAAGCGCGCCGGCGCGACGGCCGCCGCCTCGCGCGAATGCCAGCTAGCGAACAAGGTCACCGCGCGCTCGCGCGCGGCTTGTTTCAGGCTTTGCGCTTCGGCGAGGGTGGCTGCTGGCGGCTTTTCGAGCATGACGTGAAGTCCGGCCTCGATCGCTTGTTTGGCGATTGCATGTCGGCCCTGCGGCGGCGTGCACAATGCAACCGCGTCCAGCTGCAGCCGCGATGAAAGAAGTTCGCCAAGGGTTGCAAAATTTGGAACCGAATCCAGTTGGCCGTGCGTGCTTGCTATCGCGGTCAGCTCAAAATCGCTGCTCTGCTCGATTGTCGGTAGGTGCTGGTCACGCGCGATCTTTCCGAGGCCGACGATGCCGAGCCGAATTGGATTGGTCATTTGAAATGGACGCCCTCAACAAAATTGCCGACCTCGAGATTGGCCGTGGTCGTACCGGTCGCCTTCCGCCCGGCAATCATGAGATTGTCGATGAGAATATTTCGCACGCCGCGTTTGGAATCATAGCCGAAGATCACCGATGCGCTCGGCATCCCGTCACCGGTGTAGGAAATGTTGCGGAACGTCACCCGTTC
Organism: Sphingomicrobium sp.; assembly: GCA_036392155.1. Taxonomy (GTDB): domain Bacteria; phylum Pseudomonadota; class Alphaproteobacteria; order Sphingomonadales; family Sphingomonadaceae; genus Sphingomicrobium. The sequence continues at coordinate 254 of DASVYN010000125.1, read as the reverse complement.
GATCCCACCGCCGGGGCTGGTGTTCCATTTGGGGTTGAAGCCGACGTGGAGGTTGAAGAGCTTCGCTTCCTCGATCCGATCGACGCGGATATTCGAGAAGGTCACGTCGCGAATAATGTTCCTGTCGCCCGCGGTGATCGCCATGACGCCCTGATATTCGGGCTGATCCTCATCGACATTGACCACATCGATATTGTTGAACTTCAGCCGCTCGATGATGTCCGGATGCTCGCTGTCGCCGTGGATGCCGACAA
>DASVYN010000124.1:0-9143 GCA_036392155.1 Sphingomicrobium sp. | reverse complement strand
GAGCCGGTGAGCTTGTTCCAGCCGCCTCCGTGATGCTAGCCGCGCGGTGATGACCACTTACCGCTCCTCTCTCATGCGCCTGCTCGACGAGCGCGGCTACATTCACCAATTGACCGATGCGACGGCGTTCGACGCGCTGGCGAGCAAGGAAGTGCTGAGCGTCTACATCGGGTTCGACGCGACCGCGCCGAGCCTTCACGTTGGAAGCCTCGTGCAGATCATGATGCTTCGGCGATTGCAGCAGGCAGGCCACAGACCGATTGTGCTGATGGGCGGCGGAACGACCAAGGTCGGCGATCCGAGCGGCAAGGACGAGGGCCGGCAGCTTCTCAGTCACCAGCAGATCGATGCGAACATCGCCGGAATTCGGCAGGTGTTCGAGCGGTTCCTGAGCTTCGGCGACGGGGCGACCGACGCGATAATGGTCAACAACGCCGACTGGCTGGACGCGCTTGAATATATCCCTTTCCTGCGCGAGGTCGGACGGCATTTCACCATCAATCGCATGCTGACCTTCGACAGCGTGAAGTTGCGGCTCGACCGCGAGCAGCCGTTGACCTTCCTCGAGTTCAATTACATGATTCTCCAGGCCTACGATTTCCTCGAACTGTCGCGGCGGGTTGGCTGCCGCGCGCAATTCGGCGGCTCCGACCAGTGGGGAAATATCGTCAACGGAATTGAACTTGCCCGCCGCATCGATGGGACCGAGCTGTTCGGCGTCACGACGCCGCTGATCACCACGGCTGATGGCGCAAAGATGGGCAAGACTGCACAAGGCGCGGTTTGGCTCGATGAGGCGCTGCTCAGTCCCTACGATTACTGGCAATTTTGGCGGAACTCGCAGGACGCTGACGTGGGCCGTTTTCTCCGGTTGTTCACCGATCTTTCGCTGGAGGAGATTGACGGGCTGGAGCGGCTCAAAGGCGCCGACATCAACCAGGCGAAGATCGTCCTTGCGACCGAGGCGACGACCCTGCTCCATGGCCGCGATGCAGCGCTTGCGGCGATGCACACCGCGCACCAGACCTTCGATCACGGCGGCACTGGCGAAGACCTGCCGACCCTCTCGATCGGCGATGGCATCAACATCGCCCACGCACTGACCGCGATCGGTTTCACGCCGTCGAACAAGGAAGCTAAGCGCAAGATCGCCGAAGGTGCGGTGCGGCTCGACGATGTGCAGGTGACCGATCCGGGATTAGTGCTTGTCGCTGCCGATGAGCCGCTGAAGCTCAGCCTTGGGAAGAAGAAGCACGCGCTGCTGGTGCGCTAGGGCCCGCGCGCGCGTATCGCATTGGTGGGGCCTGAAGCGCGACTATCCTGACCGGATCAGACCGACCGCCTGATCGCGTTCGAAGAGGTAAAGGCAGATACGCGCGGCTTGGCCGCGCGGTCCGGAGAGGCCGCCGTCCCGGTCCAGGAGCAGCAGCGCGTCGCTTTGAGCGACCGGCGCAAGTTCGGTGACGAGCTCGGGAGTCGCGACGCGGAATGCCTGCTCGCCCGACTGGCGCGTGCCGAGTATTTCGCCGGGACCGCGCAGGCGCAGGTCTTCTTCGGCGATGCGGAAGCCGTCGTTGGTCTCGCGCATCAGCGACAGACGCGCGCGCGCCACATCGGTCAGCGTTTGCGCTCGGACCAACAGGCAGCTACTCTTGCCGCTGCCACGCCCGACGCGACCGCGAAGCTGGTGGAGTTGAGCGAGCCCGAACCGCTCGGCGCCTTCGACGATCATCAGCGTCGCATTCGGTACATCGACACCGACCTCGATCACAGTCGTCGCTACCAGGACCGTCAGTTCACCTCCGGCGAAGCGCGCCATCACAGCGTCCTTCTCCGGTCCCTTCATGCGTCCGTGGACAAGACCGACCTTATCCTCGCCGAACCGGAGCTTGAGCACTCGCGCACGCTCCTCGGCTGCGACGGCGTCGGTCTTTTCGCTCTCCTCCACCAGTGGGCAAACCCAATAGGCCTGTCCTCCGCCGGCGATCTGTCGGCCGAGTCCATCGACCACCTCGGCAAGCCGCTCGACACTGATCACACGCGTTTCCACGGGCGTCCGGCCCGGTGGCATTTCGTCGATGCGGCTGACGTCCATCTCGCCATATTGAGTAAGCGTCAGCGTCCGCGGAATTGGAGTCGCGGTCATTACCAGCAGGTGCGGCGGATGCTCGGCTTTGGACGCGAGAAGCAGGCGCTGCGAAACGCCGAAGCGGTGCTGCTCGTCGATCACTGCCAAGCCAAGCTCCTTGTAGGCGACCTTCTCCTGGAAAATGGCATGTGTTCCGACGAGGATGTCAATCGAGCCGTCGGCAAGGCCCATTAACACGCTCTCCCTCGCTTTGCCCTTTTCGCGCCCGGTCAGGATTGCGACCCGAATGCCGATGCTGTCGACTTGCTTGAGCAAGGTCGCATGATGCTGCCGGGCAAGAATCTCGGTGGGAGCGAGCAACGCGGCTTGCGCGCCGGATTCGACCGCCGCGACCATCGCCAGCAAGGCAACGAACGTCTTGCCCGATCCGACATCGCCCTGGAGCAGCCGGAGCATCGGCGCCGATTGCGCCATGTCTCCCCGGATCTCTTCGATTACCCGCCGCTGTGCCGCCGTTAGTTGATACGGCAATCTAAGCTTGTCGGCTAATTCACCCGTGCCGGCGAGCGGGGTAGTGCGGTGCCGCCGTTGCGACTGGCGTAGCAGCAACAGTGCCAGCTGATTGGCGAAGATCTCATCATAGGCGAGGCGCTTGCGCGCCGGTTCGGCACCATGCTCGCGATGCGCCTCGGCGAGGGCCGCCTGCCAGTTGCGCCACGCTTCGCGGCTCAGAAGGCTAGGCTCGATCCACTCCGGTAGCGCAGGGGCGCGTTCGAGCGCCTCGCGCTCCAACTCGCCGAGCCGGCGGTTGGTGAGTCCTTCGGTGAGCGGATAGACCGGCTCGCGGACGAGAGGCTGCGGACCCTTGCTGGCTTCGCTCACCTCGGGATGGATGATTTGCCACTCATCGCCATATCGCTCGAGCTTGCCGCAGACCGTCCGCGCCTCGCCGATCGGGAGGCTGCGCTTCGCCCAACCGGGATTGTTGAAATAGACCAAGCTGATCGTGTTGCCGTCGCCGTCGGCCGCGAACACACGCATTGGTCCGCGGCCCGAACGGTTCTCGCGAATCCGGAACGGCATTACATCGAGAATGACGTTGCGACCCAGTAGCGATGAGGTCGCTGCCGGTGCCCTGACGCGCTCGATCGCGCCGGTCGGGAGGTGGTAAAGCAGGTCCACGACCCGCGTGATGCCGAGTTTTCCGAGCAGCTTCGCGAGCCGAGGCCCGACACCTTTCAGCGCTTCCACTTCGGTAAACAGCGGATTGAGAATTTCGGGCCGCATGCCTGACTGTTAGCGGCTGTTCCGCCGCTCGCAATGAGCGGAAATCATGACTACATGGCGCGCATGCCTTCCGATCCGGATTTGAAGCGCCTTGCCTGGCGCGCGCACCACCGTGGCACCAGGGAAGCCGACTTGCTGATCGGCGGCTTCTTCGATGCGCATCATGCGTCGTGGGACGCCAGCGAGCGTGAGCTCTTCGCAGCGATGCTGGAGGAGCAGGACGTCGACATCATGGCCTGGGCACACGGGGTCTGCGACGCGCCCGAACGTTTCGCAGGCCCGATTATCGAGGCGCTGAAACTGCTCGATTACATTCGGATCGCCAAATGACCGAGCCGCTCCAGCGCGTCCTTCGCGCCGCCCAGCCGCTGACGCTTGCCCGGGCACCGGCCGGCTTCCTGCCATGGCTCGCCTCCGATCTCGCGCGCGCGGCGCACGGATCGAGCAATGGCGGCCGTGCGGTCGCGATCGTCGCCGATGAAACGGCGATGCGCGCAATGGCTGATGCGGTTTCGCTGTTCGCGCCAGAGATCGAGGTGCTGACCCTGCCCGGATGGGACTGCCTGCCCTACGATCGCGTCTCTCCGGCGCTCCCGGTGATGGCGGAGCGTCTTGCGACATTGAATGCCCTTCAAGGCAAGAGCGACAAGCCGCAGTTGCTCGCTGCGACCGTCAGTGCGGCGACCCAGCAGATGCTCACTCCGTTCCGAGTTCGGCAGCTCACTCGGAAAATCGCCGAAGGCGATCGAGTGGACCGCGAGGCTTTGATCGAGCAGCTCAATTCGCTCGGCTACCATCGGGCCGACACCGTTGCCGAACATGGCGAATATGCAGTGCGCGGATCGCTCATCGATCTTTTTCCTGCCGGACAGGAGACGGCCTTTCGGCTCGATTTTTTCGGCGACGAGATCGATTCGATCCGCCGCTTCGACCCCGCCGACCAAAGATCGACCGAGAAGGCTGCGATCTTCACCCTGATACCGGCGTCCGAGGCCCTGCTTGATGCAGACAGCATCAAGCGCTTCCGTTCGCGATATCGTGAAAGGTTCGGTGCAACGGCGACGCAAGACCCGCTCTACCAGGCGCTCTCCGATGGACGACGAATGGCCGGGATGGAGCACTGGCTCCCGCTGCTCGAGGAGCGGCTGGAAACCTTGTTCGGCCATCTTGGTGAAAATGACCTCGTCATTCGCGATGCGGCGGCCGACCAGGCGTTGGAAGCCCGGCACGAGGCAATCAACGATTATTATCAGAATCGCGTTCGAGCGATGGAGGCTGAGCCTGGGAACTATCGACCGCTCGAGCCGCAGACATTGTATCTCTCCAACGAGGAATGGTCTCAACGCATTGCGGATTGCCCAGTCCACCTCGCATCACCGTTCCCGGAGCCAGAATCCGATAGAGTGATCGATTTCGGCGTCCATCCTGCGCGCGACTTTGCCCCTGAGCGGGCGCAACAGGCAAACGTTTACGAGGCCGTCACAAAGCATGTCGCCGAGCTGCGCAAGGGCGGCCGCAAGGTCGTGTTGGCGAGCTACACACGCGGCGCGCGCGAGCGCCTTTCGGGTCTGCTTGAAGAGCATGGCCTGAAAGCGCAGAAGCTGGCGGACAGCTGGCATGATGCGCTCGGTTCCAGGACTCAGCCGGCACTGCTCGTCCTCCCGCTCGATCATGGGTTCACCACGCCCGAAGTGGCAGTCCTCACCGAGCAGGATATGCTCGGCGACCGTCTCGTCCGCCGCCGCAAGCGACGCAAGGCGACTGCCGCCTTCCTCGAGGAGCTCGCGACGCTCTCGCCTGGCGACCTCGTCGTCCACGCCGACCATGGCATCGGCCGCTACGAGGGCCTGACGCAGATCAAGGTCGCCGGTGCACCGCACGACTGTGTTGCGCTCGAATATGCGCGGGGCAACAGGCTCTACCTGCCGGTCGAGAACATCGAGCTTCTGAGCCGCTACGGCAGCGAGAGCGAGGGGGTCGCGCTCGACAGCCTTGGCGGCGAAGGCTGGCAGCGGCGCAAGGCACGGATGAAGGAGCGGATCCGTGAAATCGCGGGCGAACTCATCAAGACCGCGGCGCTTCGCGCGACGCGGCCGGGTCTCGTCGCCGAGCGCGATACCAGCTATCCCGCCTTCGTCGACCGGTTTCCGTATGAGGAAACCGACGATCAGGATCGCGCGATCGGCGACGTTCTGGGAGACCTTGAGGCCGGAAAACCGATGGACCGGCTGGTTTGCGGCGATGTCGGTTTCGGTAAGACCGAGGTCGCGCTCCGCGCCGCGTTCGTCATGGCCATGTCCGGGCGGCAGGTCGCGCTCATTTGTCCGACCACCTTGCTCGCACGGCAGCATTACAAGAATTTCGTTGAGCGGCTTCAAGGATTTCCGCTGAATGTCGGGCGGCTGTCGCGGCTGGTCCCGAGTGCGGAAGCGAAGAAGACCAGGGACGGAATTGCCGACGGCACTGTCGATATCGTCATCGGTACCCATGCGATCCTCGCCAAAGGCCTCAGTTTCAAGCGCCTTGGACTGGTGATCGTCGACGAAGAGCAGCATTTCGGAGTCGCGCATAAGGAACGGCTGAAGGCGCTGCGCGCGGACGTGCATGTCCTGACGCTTACGGCGACTCCAATTCCGCGCACGCTGCAAATGGCGATGAGCGGTCTGCGCGAGCTGTCGGTGATTCAAACTCCGCCGATCGATCGGCTCGCAGTACGCACCTATGTTACGCCCTGGGACGGCGTCGTCCTGCGCGAGGCACTGCTGCGCGAACATTATCGCGGCGGTCAGAGTTTCTTCGTCGTCCCGCGGATTGCCGATCTTCCGAACATGGAGGAATGGCTCGGCGAGCAGGTGCCCGAAGTGAAATTTGTCACCGCGCACGGCCAGATGAGCGCCGGTCAGGTCGAGGAGCGGATGAGCGCATTCTACGACCGCAAGTATGATGTGCTCCTATCGACCACGATCGTGGAGAGCGGGCTCGACATTCCAAGCGCGAACACATTGATTGTCTACCGCGCGGATCGCTTCGGGCTCGCTCAGCTTTATCAGCTGCGTGGGCGAGTCGGCCGCTCGAAGACTCGTGCTTACGCCTATCTCACCATGCCCGCTGATCGATCGATCACCGAGGCGGCGCAAAAGCGTCTTCAAGTGCTCGCATATCTCGACAGTCTCGGCGCCGGATTCCAGCTCGCGAGCCACGACCTCGACATTCGCGGCGCCGGTAACCTGCTCGGTGACGAGCAATCCGGCCACATCAAGGAGGTCGGGTTCGAGCTTTATCAGTCGATGCTCGAGGATGCGATCGTCGAGCTCAAGGCCGGCGGCATTCCGCAACGCGAGGAGTTCACGCCGCAGATCAGCGTCGACGCACCGATCATGATTCCGGAGGCCTACGTTCCCGATCTCGACCTGCGTATGGGTCTTTACCGAAGGCTCGGAGAACTCGACGACCGCCAGGCGATCGAGGCGTTCGCCGCCGAGCTGATTGACCGCTTCGGCGCGCTTCCGGACGAGACTGCGAACCTGATGAAGATCGTCGAGGTCAAGCTGAATCTCAAGCAAGCCATGGTTGCCAAGCTCGATATCGGGCCGCGAGGAGCGGTCGTGGCCTTTGCTCCGAGCGGCTTTCCGGATCTCCCCGGGCTGCTCGGCTATATCGAACGCCTGAAGGGCGCAGCAAAGTTCCGGCCCGACAGCAAAATGGCCATCGCTCGCGATTGGCCCAACGCCGAGGCCCGGCTGAATGGCGCAGTCCAGCTGTCACGCGGTCTCGCTCGCGTTGCAGCCGCCGGGCAGAAAAAGGAGGCTGCCTAAGCTGCTTCGGCGTTTGCGGCAGCCACGAAACGCATCAGCTCGTCCTGCGTCAGTGCGCCTGCGCCGAGAAAGCCCTGATAGAGGTCGCAGCCCCATTCGGCGAGAAGCGCGAGCTGGCTCGCGGTCTCCACGCCTTCGACCACCACCTTCAGTTCGAGCTCGCGCGCCAAGTGGATCATCGCTTTGACGACAATCCTATCGCGCTCACCGCCGACGATGTCGGCGACCAGTCCGCGGTCAATCTTGATCGCGTCGAGCGGGAGGGAGGTGAGATAGGCAAGACTCGTATAGCCGGTTCCGAAGTCGTCCACAGCTATGCTTACTCCCGCGTCGCGCAGGCGATCGAGACGCGCGGCGACCTCCACCTGGTCCACAAGTAGCGCGCTCTCGGTGATCTCGGCAGTGACCCGTCGCGGATCGATTCCGGCAACCGCAATCTCGTCGAGCAGCCAGCATTCGTAGCCTGGGCGCGAGATATCCGCCGGAAGGATGTTGATGGATAGCCCAAGTCCCTTGAGCGGGCCTTCCCAAACGGAAGCGCAGCGCAGGGCTTTGCGTTGGACCAAGCGCGACAGGCGCTCGGCAAGGCCGCCGGCTTCCGCCCGTCGGAAGAGCAGTCCGGCATCTTCCGCGACGGACGATCGGGCAAGCGCCTCTGCGCCAACGACGCAGCCCGAGCACGGATCGATCAATGGTTGAAAAAGAACGTTCACCTGCTCGTGCGCGATTGCAGCTTCGAGCATCAGGTCACGCCGTGGGGGGGCGGGTGACGTTGCCCCTGTGTCCGAAGCCCGCCGCCCCCACTTACTGATGTTGTCCCAGGTCAACATTTTGTCCTACCCCCCTGAACTTCATGTCTCTCTGGTCCACCACGGCTGTGGAGGTAACGGGCGGGGACACGGCGCGGAACCGGCTGCCCAGCCCCCGATCCGAAACGGGACAGTGACCTTCTTGGTTGGAACCCCTATCTTGTGCTCAGCCGAGCTAACCAAGGAGCGACTGGGTGAACGCCGATGCCCCCCATCCCGGCGACCATCTGCCTGAGGATCTAAGGAGCTCAGCTATAGGGCTGCTCTCCTCGCACACCGATATTGCGAAGGCGGCCGAAGGACTGATGCGCCGCCGTTATGAATTTGCGGACCCGAACGCTGCCGAAACTCTGGTGGCGTTGGGCGGTGATGGTTTCATGCTTCAGACGCTGCACCATATGCTTGAGGCGGGTTGCCCAAAGCCCGTATTCGGCATCAACCGGGGCACGGTCGGTTTCCTGATGAACGACTGGCGGATTGATCGTCTGCCCGAGCGGATCGCAGGAGCCAAGGCGATCCGCGTTGCGCCGCTCGAAATGCGGGCAACGACAGTGAGCGGTGAGACCTTCACTTATGCGGCAATGAACGAGGTGTCGTTGCTGAGGGAAACGCGTCAAACCGCCAAGATCGAGATTTCGGTCAATGGCCGTGTCGCCCTGCCCGAGCTGGCCTGCGACGGCGTGCTGGTCGCGACGCCGGCGGGCTCGACGGCCTATAATCTCTCTGCACATGGGCCGATTCTGCCACTTCAGGCGAAGATGTTGGCGCTGACTCCGATCAGCCCGTTCCGGCCTCGCCGCTGGTCAGGCGCAATCCTGCCGGATGACACGGCCGTCTGCTTCAGGATTCTGGAAGCAGAAAACCGCCCCGTCTCTGCCGTCGCCGACCAGATCGAGGTACGCGACGTTGCCCGCGTCGACGTCCGGCTCGATCGAGAACGGTCCCTTACGCTTCTGTTTGATCCCGAACACGCGCTCGACGAGCGCATCGCGATGGAGCAATTTGCGACCTAATCACTTGCGTTTAAGGAAGTCTCCGCTATCTAGCCGCGGCGCCCTTTGGGCTGCTCCCCGGTAGCTCAGCGGTAGAGCATCCGACTGTTAATCGGACGGCCGCCTGTTCGAATCAGGCCCGGGGAGCCAT
>DASVYN010000123.1:0-22688 GCA_036392155.1 Sphingomicrobium sp. | reverse complement strand
CGGCGCCGAAATCCGCCGGTTCGCGAGCAAATGATGCGCCGCAATGCCGACAGCGCAAATCAAGGCTGCGAGCATTTGCGCGTCCTTCAGCACCACCATCTGCCATCCGAGAAGGAGCGGCGACAGCGCGAGCACAGCAGTCGCGACCGCAGAACGCCACCGCCCGGCCTTTGCGAGCGCAGCAACGACAAGCGAGAAGCCGAGCGCGTAAAACGCAAGCTGCAGCGCGAACATCGGCGCCATGCCCGGCGCGATTCGATGGAGCTGCTGCCACAGCCGGACCATGATCGGCGGGTGCCAATCGTCGACCGGGCTCCCCAGTACCTGCCCATATTGCGCGACCGTGTCGTACATCGCGACACCCGGCCAGAAGCAGGCCGCAACCGCACCGATCAGGAGCGCAACTGCGACGCCTGCAAGATTTGCCCGCGCTTTGGCGGACGCGGTCAGATGTGCAGCACGCGGCCGTCGGCGGCGAGCACCGCCTCGTGCATCATTTCGGACAAGGTCGGGTGCGGGAATATCGTCCGGACGAAATCCTCGTCGATCAGCTCGGCCGTCTTGCCGACCGTGTAACCCTGGATCAGCTCGGTTACTTCGGCACCGATCATGTGCGCGCCGAGCAGTTCGCCGGTCTTGGCGTCGAACACGGTCTTCACGAAACCTTCGACTTCGCCCAGTGCAATCGCCTTGCCGTTGCCGATCGCCGGGAACTTGCCGACCTTGACTTGATAGCCTGCTTCCTTGGCCTTGGCCTCGGTCAGTCCGACGCTTGCGATCTGCGGCCGGCAATAAGTGCAGCCGGGAATATTCTTCGGATCCGCGGCATGCGGATGGATGTCCTTATTGCCCAGCTCGTTGGCGATTGCCTCGGCGGTGGTTACCGCCTCATGCATCGCCTTGTGCGCGAGCCAGGGCGGCGCAGTCACGTCGCCGATAGCCCACACGCCGGCCACGTTGGTGCGGCCGTACGGGTCGGTATCGATATGGCCCTTGGTCGTTTTCACGCCGAGGGTCTCAAGGCCGATATTCTCGCTGTTGGGAACGATTCCGACAGCGACGATCACGTGGCTGAAGCGCTGCTCGGAGCTCTTGCCGTCGCTGGTCTTGATCTTTGCAGTAACTCCCTTCGCATCGGCCTTCAGGCTTTCGACCCCAGCCGAAGTGTGGATTGCGAGCCCCTGCTTGGTCAGGCTCTTGGCGAGTTGCGCGCTGATCTCGGCATCCTCAACCGGAACAAGGCGATCGAGCATCTCGACCACCGTTACCTTGGCGCCGAGGTCGGCGTAGAAGCTCGCGAACTCGATCCCGATCGCTCCCGAGCCGATCACCAGCAGCTCGGTGGGCATCTCGGCCGGGGTCATCGCATGGCGGTAGGTCCAGATGCGCGTGCCGTCGGCCTTTGCGAACGGCAGGTCGCGCGCCCGCGCGCCGGTCGCAATGATGATGTGCTTGGCGGTGAGCTCGATCGTCTTGCCGCCCTCGCCTTTCACCGAGAGCTGGCCTTTGCCGGCGAGCTTTCCTTCACCCATCACGACACTGATCTTGTTCTTCTTCATCAGGTGGGCGACGCCCTGGTTCAGCTGCTTGGCCACTGCGCGGCTGCGGGCGACGACCTTGCCGAGGTCGAACGAGGGCTTCTCATTGCTGAGCCCGTAGGCGTCGGCATGCAGCATGTAATGAAACACTTCGGCAGTGCGCAGCAGCGCCTTGGTCGGGATGCAGCCCCAGTTGAGGCAGATTCCGCCGAGGAGCTCGCGCTCGATGATCGCAGTCTTGAGGCCCAGCTGGGCCGCGCGGATCGCTGCAACATAGCCGCCGGGGCCCGAGCCGAGGACGATAAGGTCGTAAGAATCAGCCATTGCTTTCACTTTCTTGCGCGACGGCGCGCGGTTTTCCTTGTTCGTCCAGAGCGACGAAGGTGAACTCGCCTTCAGCGACGATGGTTTCGCAATCGCCGTCGCGCGCCCTGGCAATCGCTTCGGCCTTGAGCCGCAGTGAGGTGCGGCCCTGCTTCAACAGATCGACATAGACGCTGAGTTCATCGCCGACCGCCATCGCCCCGGGGAACCGAAGCGCGTCAGCAGCGACGAGGAGCGCCTTGCCGCGAGTCCGGCGCGAGACGAAGGAGCCGCAGGCGAGCCCCATCTGACCCATCAGCCACCCACCGAACACACCGCCATAAGGATTGGTGTCGGACGGCATTGCGGTGACTCGGATCACCGCTTCTCGGCTCAAGCCAACATCCCCAACGGATTCTCGACCAGCTCCTTGAACGCCTGCATCAGCTTCGCGCCGTCGGCGCCGTCGATCGCGCGATGGTCGAAGCTTCCGGTCGCGCTCATCACCGTCGCAATCTGCAGGCTGTCGCTGATGACATAGGGCCTCTTCTCGCCCGCGCCGATCGCCATGATCATCCCCTGCGGCGGGTTGATGACCGCTTCGAACTGCTTGATCCCGAACATGCCCATGTTCGAGATCGACGCGGTGCCGCCCTGATATTGCTCTGGCTGCAGCTTGCCGTCCCGCGCTTGTGCCGCGAGCTCCTTCATTTCGGTCGAGATTGCGGAGACGCTCTTGGCTCCGGCGTCGACGATGATCGGAGTGATGAGGCCCGCCGGGATGGACACCGCGACCGAAATGTCGGCGCGTTTGTATTTCAGCATCTGGTCGCCGGCGAAGGCGACGTTGCATTCCGGAACCTCGATCAGCGCCTGTGCGAGCGCCTTGATCAAAAGGTCGTTGACACTGAGCTTGACGTTGCGGCCGGCGAGCCCGGCGTTCAGTTCGCCGCGGAGCTTCAGCAGCGCATCGAGCTGGATGTCGACGGTCAGATAGATGTGCGGGACCTGCTGCTTCGCTTCGCTGAGACGGCGAGCAATGGTCTTGCGGATGTTCGAAAGCTTGACCGCCTCGTGCGGGATCGCCTGCTCGATCAGGCCCGGCATGACGAGATGCGCGGCGGGCGCAGGGGCAGCCGGAGCCCCGGCCGCCGCGGGCGCGGCAGCCGGGGTGCGTCCCGCAGCAGTATCAATGTCCGCGCGAACGATGCGGCCGCCGGGGCCGCTCCCCTGGATCGAGGACAGATCGATGTTCTGCGCCTGGGCGAGCTTGCGCGCGAGGGGCGAAGCCTTGACCCTTTCTCCTTCGGCGCGCGGCGGCATCGGTGCGGCCTGCGCTGGCGGGATCGGTGCAGCCTTGGCGGACGGAGCCGGGGGCGCTTTTGGAGTTACGTCCGGCTTGGGCGGAGTCGGCGCCTTGGGAGGAGAGGGCGGCGCAGTATCCGCTTTGGGCGCCGCGCTTGCCGCTGCCGACGCATCTTCGCCCTCGCCGGCGAGAATCGCGATCGGCGCACCGACCTTCACCCCTTCGCTGCCCTCGGGCACGAGGATCCTGGCGACGGTGCCCTCGTCGACGGCCTCGAACTCCATCGTTGCCTTGTCGGTTTCGATCTCGGCGAGGATGTCGCCGGATTCGACCTTGTCGCCCTCCTTCACCAGCCATTTGGCGAGCGTGCCCTCCTCCATGGTTGGGGAAAGCGCGGGCATCTTGAGTTCGATTGGCATGAGGTCGTGTCCGTGCGAGGAAAGCTTGCGGCGGCACAAAGCCAATGCGACGGGCGCGGTCAAGTCTGCGCCGAAACTCCAGTCGATGTCTTGCGCTTCCACGCGGTTTACAGCAGCAGTTGCTGCACATGGGGGAGAGCGACCTGAAGCGCACCTATCTGGTGGTGGTCGACGATAGCGCCGAATCACGCGTCGCACTGCGTTTTGCTGCCCGGCGTGCAGCAAAGACCGGCGGCCGGATCGAAGTGCTCGGAATCGCCGAGCCTCAGGATTTCGTACAATTTGGCGGAGTCCAGGCGGCGATCGAGGAAGAGCAGCGACTTCGAATCGAAGGAGTCGTCAGCTCATCGGTCGGAGAAATTCTCGACGAGAGCGGAGTCGAGGCAGCGATCGGCATTCGCCAGGGCAGTCCGATCGATGTCGTTCGCGATTTCATCGGTGAGCGCGAGGACGTTCACGCGCTCGTGCTCGGTGCTGCGCCAAGCGGCCACCCTGGCCCGCTGGTCGATCATTTCACCGATGGCGACGCCGGCAAGCTGCCCTGCCCGGTAATGATTATCCCCGGCTCGCTCAGCGACGAGCGGCTGGAGCAGCTCAGCTAAACAGCTCGCGCCAGAATCTCGGCCAAGCGCACCAGCCCCGCCTCATCCTCTCGGGTGAACCTTGCAGTCGTGGGGCTGTCGATATCGAGCACTCCCAGCAGCTCGCCGTCGCGGATCAGCGGAACCACGATCTCGCTGTTCGACGCCGAATCACAAGCGATATGGCCGGCAAAGGCATGGACATCCTCAACGCGCTGCACCTGCCGGCTTTGGGCGGCGAGCCCACAGACTCCCGAACCCAGCGGAATACGGATGCATGCCGGCCGTCCCTGGAACGGCCCGAGCACCAGCTCGCCGCCGACCTTCCGGTAAAAGCCGACCCAGTTCACCTCGGGCAAGCTTTCGAAAATCAGTGCCGAGGCGTTCGCCATATTTGCTATCGCGTCACTCTCGCCGGCGATGAGGCCTTCGAGCGCTGATGCGAGATCGCGATACAGGGTCGCTTTGTCGGCCGCTTCGATCCTGAAGTCGTAGGTCAATCGAATGTCACCTTTCCGCGCGACTGCTTGACCGCACTGCGCTTGCGCTTCTTGTCCACGCGCTGAGCCTTTGCGGCCCTGCTCGGCCGCGTCGGCTTTCGTTTGCGCGGCGCAATATGGGCGGCCGCAATCATTTCCGCCAGCCGTCGCCGAGCGTCGGTTCGGTTTGCCTCCTGGGTCCGGAATCGGCGGGCAGTGATGATGAGCTCACCAGCGCTGGTGATCCGCGTTCCGGCAATGCGCTTCAGCCGCTCATAGGCATCGGGATGAAGGCCCAGTCCGAACACGTCCACGCGGAGCTGGACCGCGGTCGCCACTTTGTTGACATTCTGTCCGCCGGGTCCCGTAGCGGCGAGGAAAGTTTCGCTCAGCGCCTCTTCGGGCAGGACGACGTCCTCAGGCCGCATCGCGCCATTCTCCGAAATGTTCGGGCAAAGGCGCCTTGATGTCGATCGCCGGCTTGCCGGAGCGCGGCACAATGAGCCGCGAGGCGTGGAGAAGCATCGGACCGCCGGGAATGCCATAGACGCGGTCGCCCACTATCCCCCTTCCGAAAGCTGCGCGCGCATGCGCGCGAATCTGGTGCGTGCGCCCGGTCAGCGGCTGAAACTCGACCAAAGTCGAGCCATTGCGAATACAAAGGCGCCGCCAGAGCGTTGTTGCCGTCAGACCATGTCTGTCTTCGACCATCTTCCATCCGGCCCGGGCGCTGGACGTTTTCGAAAGCGGAAGATCGATCGTCCCCCGTTCGTCCGCAATCTCGGCCCCGACGATGGCGAGATAATATTTTTCGACTGCGCGAGCCTCGAACGCCTGTTGGAACGCTGCCCGCGCCTTGGCGGTGCGCGCGAACAGAAGGCAGCCGCTGGTATCGGTGTCGAGTCGGTGCATCGGCGTCGGTGGCCGCCTGAAGCCGCATTTCAGCTCGCCGATCCTTGCCGCAAGAGAGTCGCCGCCGCGGCGCGGCGAATCAACCGGCAATCCAGCGGGCTTGTCGAGCACGATCGCTTCGGCATCGATGAACAGAATATGGTCGGAGAGCGGCATTTGCACGCCATTGCGAGCCGCGCGCCGCCTTAGGCAAGTGCCTACTGTGGATGATTTTGTGACTCCTTTGCAACGAATCAAGGGAATCCAGCGTGTTAGGAAATATTAACCTTTTCCCTTCAGATCTCGAATGGTTAATGGACGCTTCAAGGCCGTTAAGGGCGATTTACGCTCTCGGGCCGCGACGGGGGGACCAGCAATGCGCGTGTTGTTGATCGAAGACGAGCCGACGACGGCCAAGAGCATCGAGCTGATGCTCGGCACGGAGGGCTTCAACGTCTATACCACCGACCTCGGGGAGGAAGGCCTCGATCTCGGCAAGCTCTACGATTACGACATCATCCTTCTCGACCTTAATCTGCCCGACATGCACGGCTATGACGTGCTCAAGAAGCTTCGCACCGCGAAGGTATCGACGCCGGTACTGATTCTTTCCGGTATTGGTGAAATGGACAGCAAGGTTCGCGCGCTCGGCTTCGGTGCCGACGATTATGTGACCAAGCCGTTTCATCGGGACGAACTGGTCGCCCGCATCCATGCAATCGTTCGTCGCTCAAAGGGGCATTCGCAATCGGTTATTCGCACCGGCAAGCTCGCAGTGAATCTCGACGCGAAGACGGTCGAAGTGGACGGTGCCCGCGTGCACCTGACGGGCAAGGAATATGCGATGCTGGAGCTGCTTTCGCTCCGCAAGGGCACGACGCTGACCAAGGAAATGTTCCTCAATCATCTCTACGGCGGAATGGACGAACCCGAGCTCAAGATCATCGACGTCTTCATCTGCAAGCTGCGCAAGAAGCTGAGCCTTGCTTGCGGCGGCGCCAATTACATCGAAACCGTCTGGGGCCGGGGCTATGTCCTGCGTGACACCGACGACGGTGAGGAGACCCAGCCGCAGGCCGCGGTCGCCTAAAACTTCTGCACGGGGGCAACGGCGGAAAGGCGGAGCTCTCCAAGGCTCCGCCTTTTCTATTGCGGCGTCGCAAGCGGCTCGCAAGAGCGCCCCTTCGCCGTCCGGTAATCCTTCCTAAGCGTCGATCAGCAGCCGGCGCCGGTCGCGGCGAGTCGGCAGTGCGAGCGGCTCGCTGAGCGACGAGTCGCTCTGGACGTCATCCATCCGCCGCCAACCGTCGCGGCCGAGGCGTTCCAGCGGCCTGAAGCCCGTCTTGTAGGCCATCCGGGTGGAGCCCTCGACCCAATAGCCGAGATAGACGTAAGGCAGGCCCGCGCGGGCTGCGCGGACGATATGATCGAGGATGATGAAGGTTCCGAGCCCCTTGCGCGCGTCGGGTCCGACATCGAAAAAGCTGTAGATCATCGACAGGCCGTCAGTCTGCTGGTCGCTGAGGCAGGCACCGATGAGCTTGCCCGGACGGCCGCCGACCGATGGTTCCCGATATTCGATGACGTAGGTACGGACCGGAGTCTGCTCGACCATGTCGGCAAAGTCGCTTTCGTCCATCTCGGCCATGCCGCCGCCGGGATGTCGCGCGGCGAGATAGCGGCGCAGCAGCTGATACTGCTCGTCGGTCGTCCACGGCTTGCAGGCACTGACCTCGAGCTCGCCATGACGGCGAAGAAGCTTGCGCTGGGTGGCGGTTGGCTGGAACTCTGCGGCCAGCACTCTGACCGAGACGCAGGCTGAGCAATCGATGCAGCTCGGTCGGTAAGCGACCGATTGGCTTCTGCGGAAACCAATGCGCCCAAGCGCCTCATTGAGTTCGCTGGCATGACGGCCGCTTAGCTCGGTGAAGACCTTTCGCTCGACCTTGCCCGGCAGATACGGACACGGGCTCGGGTTCGTCACGAAGAACTTCGGGAAGCGGAAGGGTGCGCTCACCCGCGACCTCACTAAATTGTTACGCTACTCTTTATGCGACTGGTAAACGTCGAAGAAAAGGCTTTGGACGCGTCATTTTTCGACGGAAGCTCGGCAATGTCCCGTCGAGGGACAGCGTTTCAGTCGAGCGAGGCGCGCTCGACCGTGAAACCTGCAGCTTCGAGCAGCAATATACACTCATCGATCGACTGGGGGTCGCGCGCTTCGCATTCGACCTCGATCACCGTGTCCTTCGCCGGCAGCCTGGTGAAGATCCGGCTGTGGTTGATCTCGATGATGTTGACGTTCGCCTGCTGGCAGCAGGCAGCGATAGATGCGAGCGCTCCGGGCCGATCGTGAGCGGCGATGCGCAAGCGCGCCATGCGGCCCTGACGCGCAAGATCGCGGACCAGGACGTAGGCGAGAAGGTGCGTGTCGATATTGCCGCCGCAGAGCAGAGTTGCGACCTTCTTGCCCTTGAAGCGTTCACGGTCGCCCAGCATCGCTGCAAGACCGGCCGCGCCTGCGCCTTCGACCACCGTCTTTTCGATACCGACGAGCATGGCAACGGCTCGCTCGAGATCCCGTTCGGACGCGAGCACGATGTCGTTGGCATATTCCTTGAGGATTCGCGAAGTGAGCTCCCCGGGCTGCTTGACGGCAATACCTTCGGCGAGCGTGTCGCCGCCCAAGGGCATCTGGCAGTCCTGGATTGCGCATTTCATCGACGGATAGAGCTCGGCCTCGACTCCGATCAACTCGATGTCGGGCTTTACTGCACGCGCGGCGATGGAGATGCCGGACATGAGGCCGCCGCCGCCGATCGGAACCACGATCGTGTCGAGGTCGGGCGCTTCTTCGAGCATCTCAAGTCCGAGAGTCCCGGCGCCTGCGATGACCTGCGGATCATCGAAAGCGTGGACGAATATATAGCCGTTCTCGAGCGCGAGCTCGCGCGCCTTCGCGAACGAATCGTCGACGAACTTGCCGTAAAGGACGACCTTCGCGCCATGCCCCTCGGTCTGGGTCACCTTCATCGTCGGCGTCGGCTCCGGCATGACGATAGTTGCCGGAATGCCGAGGCGCCGCGCGTGATAGGCGACCGCCTGCGCATGGTTGCCGGCAGAGGCCGCGATGACGCCGCGCGCCCGTTCCTTCGGCGACAGTTGAAGCAATTTGTTGAGCGCGCCGCGCTCCTTGTAGGCGGCGGTGAACTGCAAATTCTCGAACTTCAGCCAGACTTCGGCGCCAATGATGTCCGACAAAGTCCTGCTGACCAGCATCGGCGTTCGGATCACCGCACCCTCGATGCGCTTTGCAGCGGCACGGATGTCGTCGATCGTCGGCGGCTGCAAGGGAGAGGTCTGAGGCATGGGCGCGTGGCCTACCCGTTCCCCTTCCCCCAAACAATGCTAAGCCTTGGCCCGATGCGCAAGCTTCTCCTCGCGCTTTCGGCGCTCATCGGCTCCCCCGCCTGGCCCGACACGCTGATCAGCAACGCCAACGGAATCCAGGCCACTGCGGATTCGAAGATCGAGCATTTTGCGGGCCTGCTCGTCGGCGACGACGGCAAGGTCGTGCGGCTGCTGCATGCCGGAGAGCCGCAACCCAAAGCGGCAGCAATCATCGATGCCGGCGGCCGGACCGTCCTGCCGGGGATGATCGATGCGCATGGCCACGTCGTGGAAATGGGCCTTGATGCGCTGCATCTGGACGTGACGGGCACGCGCTCGATCGGCGAATTGCAACAGCGGCTGCACGACTATGCGGCAGGGCATCCGGGCAATGGCTGGGTGCTTGGGGCCGGTTGGAACCAGGAGCTGTGGACGGAAAAGAGATTCCCGACTGCAGCCGAGCTCGATTCGGTAGTCAGCGATCGACCCGTCTTGCTTGAGCGTGTCGATGGCCATGCGCTGGTTGCCAACAGTGCAGCGATGAAGCTTGCTGGTGTGACGAGCGCCACCGCTGATCCGTCCGGCGGGCGGATCGAGCGCGATTCGCAGGGCAATCCGGACGGCACGTTCGTGGATGCGGCGACGGAATTGATCGGCAAGGCGGTGCCTGCGCCAACGTCCGCCGATGAAGACCAGGCGCTCGCGAAGGCGCAGGAAATCCTGCTTGCCGATGGAGTGACAGGCGTCGGATCGATGAGCACGTCGCTGGCCGACTGGCAGGCGTTCAACCGCGCCGGAGCTGCAGGAACGCTCCGGCTCCGGCTGATGACCTACATGACCGCGGCCGAGGCCGCTGAGGCGAAACTGCGGCCGACCGGGTGGCAATATGACGACCGCTTGCGCCTGGTCGGAGTGAAGCTGTTCGCTGATGGAGCGCTCGGCTCGCGCGGCGCGTGGCTCAAGCAGCCCTATGCCGACCAGCCGGGCTCGCGCGGGCTGCAGTTCCATTCGGACGCGGAGATTCTGGCACTCGCTGCCCGGGCGGCTGCTGCCGGCTTTCAGATCGCGACGCATGCGATCGGCGACGCGGCCAACGCCCAGGTCATCGCTGTCTACGAACAATTGTCGAAGACATACGGCCGAAATCGCCGCTGGCGGATCGAGCATTTCCAGATCGTCGATCCTGCCGACATTCCGCGCCTCGCTCCTGCGGGGATCATCGCCTCGATGCAACCGACGCATCAGACCAGCGACCGAGTGATGGCCGAGCGACGGCTCGGCCCGAACCGGCTTGCCGGCGCCTATGCGTGGCAGACGGTACTCAAGTCGGGCGCCGGCCTTGCGTTCGGCACAGACTTTCCGGTTGAGTCGCCGAACCCGTTCCCGGGTTTGTCCGCCGCGATCAGCCGGCAGGACATGAACGGTCAGCCGCCGGGCGGCTGGATTCCGAGCGAGCGGCTTACGCTCGGCCAGGCGCTTCACGCTTATACCCGCGGGGCCGCCTACGCTGGCTTCGCCGAGCAGAGGTTCGGCGCGCTCGAACCCGGCAAATGGGCCGATTTCATCATCGTCGATCGCGATCCCGCCACGGTCGATCCGCGTTCGCTCGCGCGTACTCAGGTGCTCGAAACCTGGATCGCCGGGAAGAAGGTCTGGAGCCGGGTGGCTAAGGCTTCACCGCCTGAGCGCGGGAAATGAGCATCGCCGGAGTGAGCAGCTGCGGCAGCTCCTCGGGCGCCTTGCCGGGCACGTACCAGAGGTAGAGCGGCACGCCGGCGCGGCCGCGACTTTCGAGAAAGCGGGTGATCGCCGGATCACCATTGGTCCAGTCTCCGGCAAGGACCTGAACGCCGGCCTTCTTGAATGCTTCGCGAACCTCGCCACGATCGATTGCGGCGGTTTCGTTGACCTTGCAGGTCAAACACCAGTCGGCGGTGAAATAGACGAAGACGGGCTTTCCCCGTTGCAGCGCTGCTGCGGTCCGAGCCTCGCTCCACGCCTCGGCGTCCGAGATATGAGCGGCGCTGCCGCGCTGCGGCATGAGCGAAATGCCGACTGCCAGAAGGGCAAGGCCCGCAAGCGCCCAGGCCCAGGCGCCGACCTTTCCGCGCCGTTGCAACCGTCCGGCTTCGAATGCGGCAAATGCCGTTCCCAAGCTGAGCACGATCCCGATAACCAGCCCGCGCTCTCCTGCCTGTCGCTCGAGCAGCCACAGCGCAGCGACTGCGCTTGCTGCCATCGGAATTGCGAGGAAATGCTTCAGCCGGTCCATCCACCGGCCGGGCTTTGGCAGCCTGCTGCGGAGCAACGGAATGAATGCGATAAGGAGGAACGGCAGTCCCAGACCAAATCCCAGTGCCGCAAATACCGCAATCGATCCTGCGGGAGGGAGCAGCAGCGCAGTGCCGAGCGCAGCACCGAGAAAGGGTCCTGCGCAGGGCGTTGCGACGAACGCCGCCAGCGCTCCAGTTCCAAAGCTTCCCGACAGCTGCGCGCGGCCGCCGAGCACCGGCAGCTCGAAAAGTCCGAGCAGATTGGCGGTGATCGCCACCGCCAGCAGCAGCAGGAGCATGATCGTCCGCGGGTCCTGCAGCTGGAAGGCCCAGCCGGCCTCGGCCCCAGCAGCGCGGATCGCGAGCAATATTGCGCCAAGGGCGCCCGTCCCGATAAGCGCGCCTAAAGTGTAAGCGAGTGCATCGGCCCGTGCCGCTCGCTGCCCTTCGCCCGCCTTTGAAACATGCAGCGCCTTCAATGCCAGGATCGGGAAGACGCAGGGCATCAAATTGAGGAGAATCCCGCCGGCAATCGCTCCGAGTACAGCAAGCAATATCGCTTGCCCGCCCAAGCCGCTGAGGGATTTTCCGCCCTCGGGGACCGCGCCGGGTACCGCATGGAATTCGAGGCCGCGCTGATTGCCGAGGGCGAGAACGCCGGCGAACTGGGTCGGCGCATTCTTCATTGCCAAGTCCGCGATCAGCCAGTCGCCCGAGCGCCTGAACGATTGCGGCGCCTCATAATCGATCGCATTGTCGGTGATTGGGAAGAGATAGGGCTGCTCGATTTCGACGCGAGCAGGAAGTGGAATTGCAACGCGCAATTTGTCACGCGTGGCCTCGAAATGCCCTACTGCGGCAAGCGGCTGCGGCAGGGCGCGGCGCCAGTCGTCGAACTGTGCCCGGTTCGGGGTTCCCGTCCCGGTCGGCAGATCCAGCGCGAGTTCGCCTTGTTCGGGAACGCAAATCTTGTCGGTGCAGGCGAGCCAGTGCACATCGGCGCGGATCGGGACCGTTGCATGTGCATCCGCGGGCACCTTGAGCCGCACGAGCACCGCATAGTCCCGTTCATAGACATAGTTCATGAGGCCCGCGATCTCGAGCCGCGTCGGGACGGGATAGCGCAGCGGACCCGCAGCAAAGCCCTTGGGAACTTGCCATTTCACGTCCATCGGCAGGCCGGCGTCGCCGGGGTTCAGCCAATAGCCGTGCCAGCCGGGAGCCGGGCGCATGTAGATCGCGAGTTCAACTTCGCCGCCGGCCGGAGCCGGCCCCTCGGCCACCAGCTGCGGCGCGATTCCGCGCGCCTCGAGGACGGCCGGCCAAAGGATCAGCAGCAGTAGCAGGAGAAATTGCCGCATGGTCCGCAGCTAATGGTTCGACGCGGTTAGGTCGACCCTTGAACCGTTCGGTTCAATTGCCGCCACTTACCCCGAGTGATATTTAGATTGGGCGCAAGAGGGGGAAAATGGATGCATGGGTTCTTCGCCCGCGCTGCAATGATCGGCTTCCTTGCAGCTGTTCCTTCGACCACGTTCGCAATGGGCAATTCAGGCTCCGGCGGCGCGACCGTCTCGCCGAGCAGCAATGTGCCCGAATTCGATGCTGCGTCGGAATATCGCAAGGGCATCGACGCGCTGAAGGCGAGCAAGTTTGCCGAAGCCAAAAGGTCTTTCGCAAAGGTGCTTGGCGCAATTCCGGACGACGCAAATACCAACTTTCTTGCCGGAATGGCTGACGCCGGTCTCAACGACTTCCAGGGCGCTGCACGGCATTACGAACGCGCGCTTAGAACGGATCACAGGCTGGTGATTGCGCAGAAGGAGCTGGCGATCACTTATTTGAAGCTCGGGCAGACCGACAAGGCGCAGGCGACGCTCGCCAAGCTGAAGAGCCTCGATTCCGACTGCAAGGGATCCTGCAAAGACGCCGAGGAGATCAAGGACGCAATCTCCGCGGTGGAGGCTGCTCTGGGTCAACCCGCTCATGCGATGATCAGCACGGAGCCGCCATTTCTGTTTGCGAGCGCCAAGACCGGCGACACGGCCTATCTCGAGGCCGTGGGTCTCATCAATGAGCATCGCTATCAGGATGCGATCGAGGCTCTGGAGCGCGCCCGCGCAACCTTCGGAGCGCACCCGGATGTCCTCACCTACCTTGGCTTCGCCAATCGCAAGCTCGGCCGATACGAGATTGCAGTGCGCTATTATCGTCAGGCCCTGGCCGCAACTCCCAACCACAAGGGCGCCATCGAATATTATGGCGAACTGATGGTCGAGCGCGGTGACATGGCAGGCGCCAGGCAGATGCTCGCGAAGCTCGATGATCTGTGCACCTTCGGGTGTGCCGAAGCCGATGAACTGAGGCGATGGGTCGAGGCCAAGCGCGCGCCGGCGCACTGATTGCGGCTGCGGCGCTGCTTTGCGGCGGCGCTTCGCCGACGGCTCTCCCGCTCCGGGATGCGCGCTGGCTTGAGTCTTCGGACGTGGCCGGCGACTTGACGCACCAGCCCGCCGAATGCAGGTCGCGATATGCCGATCGCTCGCTCGAGCGCTCGGCGGAGATCGGCCGGATCGCCTTTCGCGCTCCGCTATTGCTCGGTGGCCAAGCTGCCCGCGTGGGCCTCAGTTGCTCGAGCTGCCACCAAAACGGCCGAACCAATGCTCACTTCCATTTCCCGGGGCTGTCCGGAGACCCGGGCACTGCCGATGTTACCTCGTCGCTGATGAGCTCGCACCGCGGCGACGGGATTTTCAATCCGAAGCCGATCCCTGACCTCGCCGGCGATCCGGCCAAGCTCAAAGTCTCGCGCGATCCCGACAGTGATGAGCTCAAACGCTTCATCCACGGACTGATTACGCAGGAGTTCGACGGGCCAGAGCCGCCGCCCGCAGTGCTCGACGGGCTCGTTGCCTATGTGCGGAGCCTCTCACAACGCGCATGCCGAGGCCCGCAGCTCGACAGGATCCGGCTTGATTCGATGCTCGACGATGTCGACATTGCGGTTCGGCTTGCCAAGCGAAGTTATGCCGACGGAGACAAAGCGACGGCGCGACTGCTTGTAGCTGCGGCGCGATCGACGCTCGGCAAGATCGACGAGCGGTTCCAGCTCCCCGGCGGCGAGAACAGCCGCTCGATACTGCGCGATGCGGATAATGATCTCAAAGCGATCGAATTTTCAAATATGACGGCTGGAGAAGAACTTCGCGCGTGGCACGGAAGCTGGCCAGTTCGCGCGCGGCAGTTGAGAACCGCACAGTCTCGATCATTCTTCTCCGAAGCCGAGCTCCGGCGCCTATTGTCGAACTAGTCCAGATTGGGTCGCAGCCAGCGCGTCGCCTGCTCGATCGAGACTCCGCGCCGTTTGCCATAATCCTCGAGCTGGTCGCGTCCGATGCGCGCAACGCCGAAATACTGGCTATCGCGATGCCCAAAGTAGAAGCCCGACACGGCCGAGGTCGGCAGCATTGCGAAATTTTCGGTCAGCGTGACCTCGCCGGGATGGCCGCCGAGCATGTTGAACAGGATCGGTTTCAGGCTGTGGTCGGGGCAGGCCGGATAGCCCGGCGCGGGGCGAATACCGTGGAACTTCTCGCGGATCAGGTCGGCGTTGGAGAGATGCTCGTCGGCGTAGCCCCAGAGACGGTTGCGGACCTCGGCATGCAGCACTTCGGCGAAGCTTTCCGCAAGCCGGTCCGCAAGCGCCTTCAGCAGGATGTCGTCATAATCGTTGATCGTCTGCTTGAAGCGCTCAAGATGCGGTTCGAGCCCGTGGATTCCGACCGCGAAACCGCCGATCCAGTCCTCGCCTGCCGGAGAAATGAAGTCGGCGAGACACATATTGGGTCTGCCCTCGCGCTTCTTCACCTGCTGGCGGAGCATCGGGACCCTGGTCCAGTCGTTGCCGGCAAGCACAAGAATGTCGTCGCCCTCGCGTTTACAACGCCACAACCCGACGGTCGCTTTGGGCGTGACCCAGCGTTCGGCGATGATCTGGTCGAGCATCGCTTCGGCGTCCTTGAACAGGTTCCGCGCAGTTTCGCCGACGACGGGATCATCGAGGATCCCAGGATAGTTGCCCGCCAGCTCCCAAGCGCGAAAGAATGGAGTCCAGTCGATCGAGGCGCGCAGGTCCTTCAGCGGCCACTCGCCGAAATGGTGCAGCCCCGGATATTGCGGGGCCGGCGGCTGGCCCGAGGGATCAAAGGGAAAGGCGTTGGCGCGCGCTTCCTCGAGCTTAGCGAGCTCGCTCTGGCCGCTGCGCTCGCGGGATTTGCGCAGCGTGTCATAATCCTCGGCGGTCGTCGCTATCAAAGGCTCGCGCTGCGTGTCCGAGACGAGCGAGGAAGCAACACCGACTGCGCGGCTCGCATCGAGCACATGAATCACCGGCCCTTCATACGCCGGGTCGATCCTCAGCGCGGTATGCGCCTTGCTTGTCGTTGCTCCGCCGATCAGCAAGGGCGTCTTCAGCCCAAGCCGCTGCATTTCGCCGGCGACAGTCACCATTTCGTCCAGCGAGGGCGTGATCAGGCCCGAAAGGCCGATCATGTCGGCCTGATTGTCGTTCGCCGCCTTGAGGATGTCCTGCCAGGGCACCATTACGCCAAGATCGATCACTTCGAAGCCGTTGCACTGCAGAACTACGCCGACGATGTTCTTGCCGATGTCGTGAACGTCGCCCTTTACGGTCGCAATCACGATCCGGCCCTTGCCCTGGGTGAGCCCGTTCGCCTCTTTCTCTTCCTCAATGAAGGGGATGAGGTGCGCAACCGCGCGCTTCATCACCCGGGCGGACTTGACGACCTGGGGCAGGAACATCTTTCCGCTTCCGAACAGATCGCCGACGACGTTCATTCCGTCCATCAGTGGACCCTCGATCACCTCGATCGGGCGCGCGAACTGCTGGCGCGCCTGCTCGGTATCTTCCACGATATGCGCGTCGATGCCTTTGACCAATGCGTAGGAGAGCCGCTCTGCAACAGGTAGGGAGCGCCATTCCGCCGCGGCCTTTTCGGCTGCGGCATCGGTTCCTCTGAAGCGCTCGGCAAGTTCGATCAGCCGCTCGGTTGAATCATCCCGGCGATCGAGGATTACATCCTCGCAGGCCTCGCGCAGCTCGGGATCGATCTGATCATAGACGTCGAGCTGGCCGGCGTTGACGATGCCCATGTCCATGCCCGCGGGAATTGCATGATAAAGAAAGACGCTGTGCATCGCGCGCCGCACCGGCTCGTTGCCGCGGAATGAAAAGCTGAGGTTCGACAGGCCGCCGGAAATATGTGTGCCGGGGCAGCGCCGGCGGATCTCTTTCGCAGCCTCGATGAAGTCAATCGCGTAGCGCCGGTGTTCCTCAATCCCGGTCGCTACCGCGAAGACGTTGGGGTCGAATACGATATCGTTCGGATCGGTGCCGTCGGCGACGAGCAAATTGTAGGCGCGCTCGCAGATCTCGACCTTGCGCTGAGCGGTATCGGCCTGGCCGACCTCATCGAAGGCCATGACGACCACGGCCGCACCGTAAGAGCGGCATTTGCGGGCCAGCTCGAGGAATGGCCCCTCGCCTTCCTTCATCGAAATCGAGTTCACGATCGGCTTGCCCGAAACGCACTTCAGCCCGGCCTCGATCACGCTCCACTTAGAGCTGTCGATCATTACCGGCACTCGGGCGATATCCGGCTCGGCAGCGATGCGTTTCAGGAACACGGTCATCGCCTGCTCGGAATCCAGCAGCGCCTCGTCCATGTTCACATCGACGATTTGAGCGCCATTTTCGACCTGGTCACGCGCGACTTCGACCGCGGCGTCATAATCGCCGGCAAGCACCAGTTTCTTGAACCGGGCTGAGCCTGTGACGTTGCAGCGCTCGCCGATATTGACAAAGCGCGCACCCGCGCCGGCTTCATTCACGCCTGTCATCTCCATAGCAACAAACAGCCCGTCAGGCGGCGATCAGCATCGGCTCGAGCCCGGCGAGCAGCGTCCCGGGGCGAGCTGCCGGGACGGCGCGCGGCGTGCAATCGCGCACCGCCCCGGCAATTGCGGCGATGTGCAGGGGAGTCGTTCCACAGCAACCGCCGACGACGTTGACAAGACCGTTCTCCGCCCAGTCGCGAATCTGCGCGGCGGTTTCTTCCGCTGCTTCGTCATATTCTCCAAGCTCGTTGGGCATTCCGGCATTCGGGTAGGCCATCGCCAACGTGTCTGCCATCGCCGAAAGCGTCGCCAGGTGCGGCCGCAGCTGTTCAGCGCCGAACGAGCAGTTGAGGCCGATTGTCAGCGGCTTTGCATGGCGGACGCTGGCCCAGAAAGCCTCGACCGTGTGGCCGGAAAGATTTCGGCCGGAAAGGTCGGTCAGAGTCATCGAGATCATCAATGGAAGTTCGCGACCGAGCGCCTGCTCGGCGTCCAATGTCGCCATGATCGCCGCCTTGGCATTTAGCGTATCGAACACGGTTTCGATCAGGATGAAGTCGATTCCTCCCTCGGCCAGTGCATCGATCTGCTCGCGATATACGGTCTTCAGTTGGTCGAAATCGACTTCCCGATATCCTGGATCATTGACGTCGGGCGACAATGACAGGGTTTTGTTGGTCGGTCCCAGAGACCCGGCGACGAATCTTGGTCTTCCATCCCTTGCCTGAAACTCGTCGGCGATCGTCCGCGCCAGTCTCGCGCTTGCGAGATTAATTTCGCGGACGAGATGTTCCGCTCCATAATCGCTCTGGCTGATCCGGTTCGCCGAGAAGGTGTTGGTCGAAGCAATGTCCGCTCCGGCCTCGAAATAGGCGCGGTGGATCGAACCGGGCACCTCCGGTTTGGTCAGCGCCAATATATCATTGTTACCCTTCTGGTCCCGAGCCAATCCAAGTCTACCGGCATAAGCGGGTTCGTCGAGCTTCCACTGTTGGATCTCGGTCCCGAACCCGCCGTCAGTGATGAGGATGCGCTTCGCCGCTTCGGCGCGAAACTGTTCGGAAGCTGTCATGTTTTGGCCCTTACGCCGAGCAGGTGGCAGATCGCGTAGCTGAGTTCCGCGCGGTTGAGCGTGTAGAAGTGGAAGTATCTAATACCGCCGGCATAGAGCTGCCCGCAAAGCTCGGCGGCCACCGTCGCCGCGATGAGCTGGCGCGCCGCGGGGAGATCATCCAGCCCTTCGAACAGATCGTCGAGCCATTTCGGAATCGTCGCGCCGCAGGACTGCGCGAAGCGCCGGGTGGTCGCGACATTGGATACCGGAAGAATGCCGGGGACAATCTCCGCGTCGATGCCGGCTGCAGCCGCTTCATCGCGAAACCGGAAGAAGCAGTCGGCGGAGAAGAAGAATTGCGTGATCGCACGGTCGGCGCCGGCGTCGACCTTGCGTTTGAGATTCTCGAGATCGAACGCCCGCGAGGATGAGTCCGGATGGATTTCCGGATAGGCGGCGACTGAGATGTCGAAGGGCGCAACCCGCTTGAGCCCTGCGACGAGCTCGATCGCATCGCGATAGCCTTGCGGGTGCGGCACGTACTTCGATCCGGGCTCGGCCGGATCGCCGCGCAAGGCGACGATGTGGCGCACGCCGAGCGCCCAATAATCGCGGGCGATCGAATCAATTTCATCGCGCGATGCTCCGACGCAGGTGAGATGCGCCGCCGGAATGAGCGAAGTTTCCTTGAGGATCCGTTCCACGGTCGCGTGGGTGCGCTCGCGCGTCGAGCCGCCCGCGCCGTAAGTCACCGATACGAACCTGGGGTGCAACGGCTCGAGAGTCTTGATGGACTCCCAAAGGGTCTGCTCCATCTTCTCGGTCTTTGGCGGGAAAAATTCGAAGCTCATGTGAATGTCGCCGCGCGCTTCGGCGAACAGAGGCAGGTGCCGCCTCAAGGATTCGAGCGCGTTCACGCGGCCCTCCGCTGCGGCACCGCAGTCTTGACGCCTCGCCACAGGGTCACGGTCAGCTCACCACCTTCGAGATGTTGAACTTGATCGACCTTCAACCCCACTGCAGCGAACCAGCCGGCCATCACATCGTCATCGAAGCCGAGCCGGATGTGCGCATCGCGCTCGCGCAGCTCCTCGCGATCGTGCGCAGCAAAATCGACGACCAGCAGCGTGCCGCCCGGGGCGAGCACGCGCGCCGCTTCGGCGATGGCAGCGGCCGGCGAATGCGCATAGTGCAGCACCTGGTGGATGAGAACGCTGTCGGCGCTCCGATCGGCGAGCGGCAAAGCGTACATGTCGCCCTGACGCAGGCTCGACTGAATGCCGGCGGCCTCGAGCTTGACCCGCGCCAGGCGCAGCATTTCCGACGAACGGTCAATGCCGATGGCGTGTGCAGCGCGGGGAGCAAATAATTCGATCATCCGTCCCGTACCGGTGCCGATATCGACCAGACGGCCAAGCGGCCGCTTGGCCAAAGCGCGGTCGATTGCGCGTTCCACTTCGCTTTCGGCGACGTGCAGCGATCTGATCTGGTCCCACACCTCGGCGATTGCCGCGAAATGGCGCGAGGCAGCCTCGGCGCGTTCGGCGCGGATCGATTCGGTGCGCGCCGCATCAGCTGCAAAATATGTCTGAGTTGCCGAATCCGCCCATTCGTGGATCAGCGCGAACAATGGTTGGACCCGTTCCTCGTCACCCAAGGTCAGGAAGACCCAGCTGCCTTCCTTGCGACGCTCGAGCACGCCGGCGTCGGCGAGGATCTTCAAATGCCGGGAAACGCGCGGCTGACTCTGGCCGAGCACCTGCGCGAGCTCGCCGACGGAAAGCTCCATCAGCCGCAACAGCGCCAGGATGCGCAGTCGCGTCGGATCGGCGAGCGCCTGAAATCGATCGGCCAGCGGAAGTGCAGCGGTCATCAGATAAGGATATAAAGATATCTTTATATGGTCAATTCCAGCTTTCGAAATAATCCCTTGTACGACAATAGACATTCTCGCTATTGCCGCCGCCCTGGCCTGAACGACTCTTTGACGCGCAGGTCCGGGTTGGTGCCCTCCCCCAGGGGCATTTATGAAGGGAGTGAAAGACTCATGAAGAAGGTTGCGATCGTAACCGCTGCGGTCCTCGCGCTCGGCCTCGCCGCGTGCAACAAGAACAATGCCGAGAACAATGCGGCGAACGAGACCGCGGTCGAGAACACCGCTTCGACGGAAGTGAACGCGGCGGAGAACGCCGGCGCAACGGCGAATGCCGAGGCCGCGCTGAACACCGCGGGCAAGGAGACGAACGCTGCGGGCAATGCCGTTGCGAACGCCTCGAACGCCGTCGAGAACAAGTAAGCTTCTCGCTTCACACGCATTCACCGAAAGGGCCGCCCGTTCGGGCGGCCCTTTTTTTATCTTCCTTCCAGATGCTATTTTGCGCGGGTGAGATTGCTTCATCTGTGCACAATGCTGCTCGTTGCAGCATGCAACGACCAACATCCGCCGGCGCCCACGGCCGAGCAGAATCTGCAGCTCAACGAAGCTGAGAATATGCTCAACGCAATGGCCAATGAAGAAGGGCCGGTGGATCGCTCCACCGGCCCCTCCAATTCTTCGGCTAGATAGGGCTTAGAAGTCCATTCCGCCCATGCCGCCGCCGGCCATCGCCGGAGCCGGCTTGTCGTCCGGCACCTCGGCGATCGTCGCCTCGGTCGTGATCAGAAGACCAGCAACCGAAGCCGCGTCCTGGAGCGCAGTGCGAACGACCTTGGTCGGATCGATCACACCGGCCTGGACGAGGTTTTCGTACACCTCGGTCTGGGCGTTGAAGCCGAGCGTCTCGTCGTTTCCGTCGATCAGCTTGCCGGCAACGACCGCACCGTCCCAGCCGGCATTCTCGGCGATCTGGCGGACCGGCGACTGGAGCGCCTTGCGGACGATGTCGATACCGCGCGTCTGGTCGTCATTCTCGCCCTTGACCCCGTCGAGCGCCTTGCCGGCGTAAAGCAGCGCAGTGCCGCCGCCAGGGACGATGCCTTCCTCGACCGCGGCGCGGGTTGCATGAAGCGCGTCATCGACGCGGTCCTTGCGCTCCTTCACCTCGACCTCGGTCGCACCGCCAACCTTGATCACCGCAACGCCGCCGGCGAGCTTCGCCAGCCGCTCCTGCAGCTTCTCGCGGTCATAGTCGGAAGTGGTGGTCTCGATCTGCTGGCGGATCGCACCGACGCGGGCCTCGATCTCTCCCTTCGAACCGTTGCCGTCGACGATCGTCGTATTGTCCTTGTTGATCGTCACGCGCTTGGCCTGGCCGAGCATGTTCACAGTGACGTTCTCGAGCTTGATCCCGAGATCCTCGCTGATCATCTCGCCGCCGGTGAGGATCGCAATGTCCTCGAGCATCGCCTTGCGGCGATCGCCGAAGCCAGGCGCCTTCACCGCAGCGACCTTGAGGCCGCCGCGGAGCTTGTTGACGACAAGCGTGGCCAGCGTCTCTCCCTCGATATCCTCGGCAATGATCAGCAGCGGACGGCCGCTCTGAACGACTGACTCGAGGATCGGCAGCATCGCCTGCAGGTTGGAGAGCTTCTTCTCGTGGATCAGGATGTACGGATCCGAGAGCTCGACCTGCATCTTCTCCGGGTTGGTGATGAAATAAGGCGACAGATAACCACGGTCGAACTGCATGCCTTCGACGACGTCGAGCTCGAACTCGAGACCCTTGGCCTCCTCGACCGTGATGACGCCTTCCTTGCCGACCTTCTCCATCGCCTCGGCGATCTTCTCGCCGACTTCCTTGTCACCGTTCGCAGAAATGATCCCGACCTGCGCGATCTCGTTGGAGCCGGAAACCGGCTTCGATCTCGCTTTCAGATCTTCCACGACTTTCGTGACGGCGGCGTCGATGCCGCGCTTGAGGTCCATCGGGTTCATTCCGGCCGCGACCGACTTCATGCCCTCGCGAACGATCGCTTGAGCAAGAACGGTCGCTGTCGTGGTCCCGTCACCGGCGTGGTCGTGAGTCTTCGAAGCCACCTCGCGCACCATCTGCGCGCCCATGTTCTCGAACTTGTCCTTGAGCTCGATCTCCTTGGCGACGGTCACGCCGTCCTTGGTGATGCGCGGAGCACCGAAGCTCTTGTCCATCAGCACATTGCGGCCCTTGGGACCCAGCGTTACGCGAACAGCGTTGGCGATGATGTCGACACCGCGGACGATTCCTTCGCGTGCGTCGCGCGAGAACCGGACGTCTTTGCTTGCCATGATTGAAGTTCCTTGTTTGGTTTAGGGTGCCCGTCTCGCGACTCGTCCAGAAGATATACTGGAGGGGCTGGCGTCAGCCGACGATGCCCAAGACATCGCTTTCCTTCATGATGATCAGATCTTCACCATCGATCTTCACTTCGGTGCCCGACCACTTGCCGAACAGAATCTTGTCGCCGGCCTTGACGTCGAGCGGAGTTACCTTGCCCTCCTCAGACTTGGCGCCGGCGCCGACTGCGACGACTTCGCCTTCCTGCGGCTTTTCCTTGGCGGTATCGGGAATGATGATCCCGCCGGCGGACTTCTCTTCGGCCTCGACGCGGCGGACGAGGAC
>DASVYN010000122.1:0-13948 GCA_036392155.1 Sphingomicrobium sp. | reverse complement strand
GAATCTTGGCCGCGCGCACCCGAGCCAGATCCTCGCCGTCACTTTCACCAACAAGGCTGCACGCGAAATGCGCGAGCGTGTCGGCGCGCTCTCCGGCGGCGCGCTTGAAGGCATGCCGTGGCTCGGCACTTTCCACTCCGTGGCCGCGAAAATGCTCCGCGTGCACGCCGAACTCGTCGGGCTTCACTCGAACTTCACCATTCTCGACACCGACGATCAACTTCGCGTCCTCAAGCAGCTGCTTCAGGCGTCCAATCTCGACGAGAAGCGCTGGCCTGCGCGCCAGCTCGCCGGTCTGATCGACCGCTGGAAGAATCGAGGCTGGACTCCGACCCAGATCGACGCCGGAGAGTCCGAAACATTTGGCGCAGGCCGCGGGGCCGAGCTCTACGCGCAATATCAGGAGCGTCTCAAAACGCTGAACGCGTGCGACTTTGGCGATCTGCTGCTCCACATGCTGGTCATCTTTCGCCGACACCCGGACGTTCTCGAAGGCTATCGCGATCGCTTCCGCTACATGTTGGTCGACGAATATCAGGACACCAATCAAAGCCAGTACGAATGGCTCAAGCTGCTCGCCGAACCGCGCCGCAATTTGTGCTGCGTTGGCGACGACGATCAGTCGATCTATTCCTGGCGGGGCGCCGAGGTCGCCAACATCCTTCGCTTCGGGAAGGATTTCCCAGGTGCAAAGATCGTCCGACTGGAGCAGAACTATCGCTCGACGAGCCATATCCTTTCGGCCGCCGACGGGCTTATCGCGCACAATGCCGGCCGCCTTGGCAAAACGCTCTGGACAGATGCCGGCGAGGGCGAGAAGGTTCGCGTCATCGGCGTTTGGGATGGCCCGGAAGAAGCGCGTCGAATCGGCGAGGAAGCCGAATCGCATATGCGCCGCGCAGGTTCGCTAGACGATCTCGCTATCCTCGTCCGCGCCCAGTTCCAGACCCGCGAGTTCGAAGAGCGCTTCATCGCCATCGGGCTGCCGTACCAGATCATTGGCGGCTTCCGCTTTTACGAGCGCGCAGAAATCCGCGATGCGATCGCCTATCTCCGCCTCGCTATCCAACCCGCCGACGACCTCGCGTTCGAGCGCATCGTCAATACGCCCAAGCGCGGCCTCGGCGACAAAGCAGTCGCACTCATCCACCAGCATTCGCGGGCTACACAGCAGCCACTTCTCCTTGCCGCCGCGACTTTGCTCGACAGCGACGAGCTCACGGCTCAGGCACGCCGCAGCCTGGCCAATTTTGTCGCCGACCTCGCTCGCTGGAGGGGCATGCTGCAGTCATCCGCTCCCGGGTCAGTGGAGGACCAGCCGTACGGCGGTGGCGGGGCTTCTTCCAGAGGCACCCTTCCCCACCCCGAGCTTGCCCGCATCATTCTCGAGGAATCCGGCTACACCGCGATGCTCCAAGCCGACCGCTCCGCCGAGAGCGCCGGCCGACTGGAAAATCTCACCGAGCTGACTCGCGCGATGGAGGAATATGAATCGCTTCAGGCCTTCCTCGAGCACGTCAGCCTGGTCATGGACAATGACGAAACCAAGCTCGGCGAACGAGTCACGATCATGACCATCCACGCCGCCAAGGGCCTTGAATTCGACAGCCTCTACCTCCCCGGCTGGGAAGAAGGCGTATTTCCCTCGCAGCGCTCGCTCGACGAAGGCGGTCTTGCCAGCCTCGAGGAGGAGCGGCGCCTCGCTTATGTTGCGATCACCCGCGCTCGCCGACGCTGCACGATCCTGCACGCGGCCAACCGCCGCATCTACGGGCAGTGGACGAGCTCGATACCCTCGCGGTTTCTGGCCGAACTGCCGGACGCCCATATTGAACAGCAAACCACCATGACGGGCGGCGAAAGTCTCTGGCGCGCGCAATGGAGCGAACGCTCGGACCCATTCGCCCACGTCGCCCGGCCGTCCCGCGGCCCCGGCTGGCAACGCGCCGCCCGCCAAAGCTTCCCACCACTTCAGGGAAGAGTGGCCGGAGAGAGGGGACTTCGGGATTCCTACGTCCGTCCGCCTGCGGAAGTAACCGCCCCAGCGGTCAGCCTCGGCAATCAGGGCCGAACCGACCTCTCGCTCGGCCAACGCATATTCCACGACAAGTTCGGCTACGGGACGATTGCCGGGATCGAGGGCAATAAGCTCGAAATCGACTTCGAGCATGCCGGTCGCAAGCGGGTGCTCGACACGTTCGTCAGCGCGAGCTGAAGCCCGCACTCTACTGCGCTGTCTTGCGAACCGCGTTTCGTACCCACGGTATGATCGAGGTCCAGCTCAGTTCCTCCAACAGCTCGACACCGCCCAAATTGCCGCTCTTCCAGACGATCTCACCGGCCGGAATGTTCAACCCTTCGACGAACACCGAAACGAAAGTCCCGATCGCCGGCAGTTCCTCGCCCTCGATCTGCAGCCCGCCGCTCGAGATGTTGCGCAGCATCGCGGGCCAGAACCGCCCGCCGAATTTGAGGTGGGCGATACAGCGCACCTCGATCCGTGGCATTGTCCGTCGCTCGGGCGTCTGGCTGACCAGCTTGCGATTCAGGAGTGCGACGACATCGACGGCATCTTCGAACCGAACGCCCAGTTCGCCGCG
This sequence comes from Sphingomicrobium sp., assembly GCA_036392155.1. Classification (GTDB taxonomy): domain Bacteria; phylum Pseudomonadota; class Alphaproteobacteria; order Sphingomonadales; family Sphingomonadaceae; genus Sphingomicrobium. The sequence goes on along the minus strand of DASVYN010000122.1, from coordinate 11,348 downwards.
CCGGACCCAGGCGATCTTGCCCTGCGGCCTTTGCCCCGTTGCAAGCTCGATTGCGACTCGATCGCCGAGCGCCGGATTGAGATTGCTTGCGACCATCGCCCCAAGCGCGGAGATCTTGCGAATTTCGCAGTCTTGCCGGATTCCGGAATGATAGATCGCTGCCGCATCGAAGGGCCCTTTCTCGTCCGGCCCCGGCGAGATGTCCTGCCAGGGCAGTCGGTCTCCAACAACGAAGGTCGTGACTGAGGGGGCGTCAACCATTGGTCATCCGTGCGCGTATCGGCGGGAAGCGTGGACCCGCCGCCCTAATAAGTCGCTAACGATCCGCAGTTCGTCTAGCGCCAATCGATGCCCAGGCCAGCAGCATCCCACGCAATCGTCGACAATCCCGAAAAGCACCGCTTCGAAGCCGACCTCGGCGACGGCAGCATCGCCATCGCCGAATATAATCTGCTCCATGGCAGAATCACCTTCACTCATACCGAAGTGCCGAGCGCGCACGAAGGCCAGGGCATTGGCTCGTCGCTAATCCGTTTCGCGCTCGCGTCAGCGCGCCAGCGCGGACTTCGGGTCATCCCTATCTGCCCCTTCTTCGCCGCCTACATCAAGAAGCATGCAGAAGAGCAGGATCTGCTCGACCCTGCCTGCCGTAAGGTGCTGGGCCTCGAATGATCTCGGGCGTTGGTGGGTCTCCTGTGCCTCCGACCGCATGAGGCAAACCGGCGGTCGCTGCGATCGGTCGGGGGGGTGATGGGCCGGCGATCATGGATGAACCATGGCTCCTGACTCGTTCTTTGAGCGATGCATAGGCAATCGTTAGAGGAACCCGACTCGGCCGCCAGGCATTTTGGCGCAAGAGTCAAGGTTAGATTTCAGGTGTAAAATGAAGCGCATAGCCCTTGTGCTCGCGCTGGCGGGATCGTGCGTCCTTGCGACCTCCGCACCCACGCCGGCGCTTGCGCTGGAAACATATGAAGCGAAGATGGAGGCGGGCGATGCTGCCCTGCAGGCGTCGTTCGACATGTTCGAGGCTTTCGGTTTCAAGCATTTGAAGCCGGGCCAGTATCTCTGGCGCGATGTACCGGACAGCGCCGGCCCGAAACGGGTGGTGATCGGGCTCAGCGATCAGCTGGCTTATCTCTATCGCGGCGACAGGTTGATGGCAGTGGCGACCATTTCCACCGGCCGGTTCGACAAGCCCAGTCCGACGGGGATCTTCTCGATACTCGACAAGAAGCCGTTCTACCGGTCGAAAAAATACGACAATGCGCCAATGCCGTGGATGGAGCGCATCGACCAATATGGAATCGCGCTCCATGGCGGCTACAATCCAGGATATCCGGCCTCGCACGGCTGCATTCGCCTGCCGCTCGCCTTCGCCAAGAAGCTCTATTCCCTGACCAGCATAGGAACGCCCGTCTATATCGGCGCGTAATCAGCCGAGGGCCGCGCCAGGGCAACGGCGCGGCCCCTGTACCCATAATTTGAACCTCGAACCCGTTCCGGCGTTTTGCCAACAACAGTCTGATTCAAAGGTTTAGACAGTGAAAATCCGGATCCTGACCGGTGCCGCCTGCGCGGTGCTGATGGTTGTTCTCGCGCCTCCGACGGGGGCTGTCGCCCAGACCTCGGCCGCTACCGACCTCGCCGAGGCCCAGGCGGTAAGCGATTTCTACGCAGCACGGGGCGAGGCTCCCCTGTGGCTGAGGACCGGCGCCGGCAGCCCGGCCGCCCAAGAGCTGATCGCCGTCCTTGAACGCGCTCCCCTCGACGGCTTCGCTGGCGGGCCGGCGATCGCCGCCCAGGTTCGTTCCCTCCTCCTCTCGGCGCAGACAGGAAAGCCAGGCGCGCTCCCTGCTGCCGACCACCTGCTTTCGACAGCTTGGGTGCAATATGTCCAAGCTCTGCAGACGCCCCCGCCAGGAATGACCTACGCCGATCCGTGGGTGACACCGCGCCGGGATTCGCCGGCAACGATCCTCGCTCGAGCGGCTGCCGCGCCGTCGCCGATTTCCTACGTTCGCAGCACGTCGGCGGTGAATCCGCTCTATGCTGAGCTTCGCGACGCTGCTTGGCAGGCGATGCAGACGAACGGCGGTCAGCTCGACCAGCGGGTGATCGCCAGCCTCGAGCGAGCCCGCAATATCCCGCCGCAGGGCCGCTACGTCATGGTCGATACGGGCGGTGCGCGGCTTTACATGATCGAGGACGGCCGCATCGTCGATTCCATGAAGGTCATCGTTGGGCGGAACAATCCCTCGACTCAAACGCCAATGCTCGCAAGCACGATCTATTACGCGACTCTCAATCCCTACTGGCATGTGTCGGCCGAGATGGTGCGATCGCTGATCGCACGAAATGTGCTCGACCAGGGATTGGGTTATCTGAAGTCGCACGGTTACCAGGTGCTCAGTGCCGACGGCTCGGAAGCGCTGCTCGACCCCGCCAAGGTCGATTGGAGGGCGGTTGCCGCCGGCCGGGAGACAGTGAAGGTCCGCCAGCTGCCGGGTCCGCTCAATTCGATGGGACGAATCAAATTCCCCTTCCCCAACGCTTCCGATCTCTATCTCCACGATACTCCAAACAAGGATCTCTTCGCCCAGGATGATCGCGATCTCAGCCACGGCTGCATCCGCCTCGAGGACGCCGAGCGGCTCGGCCGCTGGCTCATGGGCCGAGAGCCCGCGACAGCCACGCGCGAGCCCGAGCAGAATGTGCTGCTGCCCAGTCCCGTCCCGATTTACCTGACCTATCTCACCGCTCAGGTGGAAGGTGGCCGGCTCGGCCTGGTCGGGGGCGACGGTCGGCTCGAACAGCCCAGGTCGCCGGTGGCAGCCCGCTAGTTCTCTCGTCGTCAAAACGAAACCGCCAGGCGCCTCGCTTGTTTTAGGATCGATGCGTCACGTTACCGTCACAATTCCTGCCGCGCATGGAGTGGACTGGAAGGGTCTCGGCTATCTCGTATCGATCGCCAGCGTGTTCTTCCTCGGCGCAGTCGCCTGGCCAAAGGACAACCCGCCCGGCTGGTATTATCCGGCACTCATCTTTGGAATGCTGACATCAATCCTCGGCATGGGCTTCCGCTACATGGCGCACCGGGCAATGCAGCGCGAAGTCCGCAGCGCGGAAGCGGAAGCCGAAGCGAACAAGCGTTAAGGCCGGTCGCCGCCGCCATTCTCGGGCTCGCTGTCCGCTGCCGCGATCGACTGGGCCGGGCTCCTGTTCAGCTCAAGCCAGTCGCGGAAGGGCAAGTGATAGATCATGTCCATCACTTCAAACTCGAGCCCGCCCGGCTGGCTCGTGTTGCTGTTCCACAGCGCAACGACGCCGCTCTTCTTTTCCGGATCGAACAGGATCAGCGAACGGTAGCCGTTGATCCCGCCGCGGTGGCCGATGATGTGGTGACCCGCATAGTCATAGCTGCGCCAGCCATAGCCGTACCAGGCAGTGCCGAGGCGCTCCAGGAACTTCCTGAGGCGTCCGCGCTCGGTGGGCGTCACGACATAGGGCGCGTGGATCGTGTCGAGCGTCTTACCGTCGATGACGTCGGGCATCTCGCCCATCTGAGCGAGCATCCACAGCGCCATGTCCTTGATGTTACTGTTGATTCCGCCCGCCCCCGGGACTTTGTAATAGGTGTCGACGAGCGGCAGCGGTCGCTTGCCAACCGTGTGCGGCCGCGCCCAGCTCTTGCTCGCCTCCAGCCCCGCCAAGGAGACGCTTCCGCTGGTCATTCCGATCGGGTTGAAGAGATAGCGCTTCACCGCCTGCTCATAGGGCATGCGGGTGATGCGGCTGACCATCTCGCTCGATGCGTCATAGGCAACGTTCTGATAGGACCAGCAGGTGCCGGGCGCGCAGGTTGGATTGAGCTGTGCGAGCGAGGCGCGGAGGGCGCTCGGGTCCTGCCCTTCCTCAAGCTTGTTATCATAGGCGTTGCGATAAAGGCCGAGGCGGTGCGACAGCAGGTCGCCGACCGTCGCTCTATATTCGTTGCCTGCCGGAAGCTTGAGGTCCGGCGCATAGTTGGCGACGGGCGCGTTCAGGTCGATCTTTCCCTGCTCGGCGAGCTTGGCGACCATCGTCGCTGCGACACCCTTCGAGCAGGAGGCCCAGCGGAACACGGTTTCCGGAGTGACAGGGTCGCCCGAGCCCTTGAGCGTTTCGCCATAGCCCTGGAGGAACGTGATCCGACCATTTTCGACCACCCCGACGGCAAGCCCGACCATCGCCGGCTTGTTCATCAGCTGCTTCAGCCGCGCATCGAGCAAGCGATAATCGACGTCCTGGCGCGCGACATTCGAAACCGAGGCGAGCTTCAGATAGGCGGTGGCAAAGTGCGGCTTGCCGGTAACCGACGCTTCATGCGGCCGCATCGCAAGCAGCGACGCACCCATGAGCAGCGCAAACGCCGCGAGCCCAACCTTCTGAGTTTTTTGTAAAATCTCTCGTCTCCCCACCCCGGGATTCAGCTTTGAACCGAGGGCCGCCGGCTCTCAACATCCGGTTTAACGCGCTTGCGACGAAGCGACTCTGGAGCACGACAAGACGCCACTGCTGGCCTTCAACGCACGGCTCGCCTAAACGGCTCACCATGCAATTCCTGAAGACCCTCTTCTGGGTCCTGATCGCCGTCGTCGTTGCGCTGTTCGCAACCCGCAACTGGTCCGACGTGACGCTGAATCTGTGGGGCGACATCCAAGCCGATGTCAAACTGCCTGTGCTGCTGCTGATCGCTTTCCTGATCGGCTTCGTTCCGATCTGGCTGATCCTGCGCGCGCGGATATGGTCGATGCGGCGTCGGATCGAGGCCATTGAGCGCAGTCGGCTCGCCTCGCTTCCGTCGGAGCCGGCACCAGGCGCCGAAGCGGAGCCGGTGACTTGACGCCGATCTTTGTCGCAATCGACACGCCCGACCTCGCCCGAGCACTGCACATCACCGAGGCTGTGAGAGACCATGCGGGGGGTGTGAAGCTGGGGCTCGAATTCTTTTCCGCGCAGGGCCCGGAGGGCGTTCGGCGCATTTCGGCGCTCGGGCTTCCAGTCTTCCTCGACGTGAAGCTCCACGACATTCCCAATACGGTGGGCAAGGCGGTCGAAGCGCTCGCGCCGCTTGAGCCTGCGATCCTCACTGTCCATGCCGGCGGCGGCCGGGCAATGCTCGCCGCCGCCAGGGCCGCGGCGCCGGCTCGCACGAAAGTCGTAGCGGTCACCGTGCTGACCAGCCTTGACCAGGCCGATCTCGCAGCGGCCGGCGTCAGCGGCTCTCCGGCCGAGCAGGTCGCGCGCCTGGCCGCCCTCGCCCGGGACAGCGGTGTCGATGGGATCGTCTGCTCGGGAGCCGAAGTTGCCGCCGCTCGCGCCGCTTGGCCGAAGGGGTTCTTCGTCGTCCCGGGAATCCGGCCGGCAGGCGCCGATGTCGGCGATCAGAAGCGAGTCATGACGCCGGCCCAGGCGCTTGCGGACGGCGCCTCCGTCCTCGTCATCGGCCGGCCGATCACCGGCGCTCCCGATCCGGCGCAGGCCGCCGCGGAGCTCGCCGCAGCTCTATGATCAGGATCGTCGCGGCGATCGCCGCACTGTTCCTGCTCACTGCAGCAAGCGGGCCGCCGACGCTCGAGCGGCGCGGTCAAGCGACGCAGCTGATCGTGAACGGCAAGCCATTCCTGATGTTAAGCGGGGAACTCAGCAATTCCGCCGCATCGAGCGCAGCGCACATGGCGCCGGTCTGGCCCAGGCTGCACGCGATGAACCTCAATACGGTGCTGACGCCGGTATCGTGGCAGCTCATCGAGCCCAGGGAGGGGAAGTTCGATTTCTCGTCCGTAGACGCGCTTCTCGCGGGCGCCCGGCACAATCAGCTTCACCTCGTGCTGCTGTGGTTCGGCGCGTGGAAGAACAGCATGTCGAGCTACACCCCCTCGTGGGTTCGCCGGGACGAAGCCCGTTTCCCGCGGGCCCGGCTTCCCGACGGTAGCGGCGAGGAGATTCTGTCGGCCTTTTCGCCGGACGTGCTCGCTGCGGATCGGCGCGCGTTCGTTGCCCTGCTTCGACATCTCAAGGCCGTCGACGCGCAGACCCATACCGTGCTGATGGTGCAGGTCGAAAATGAGATCGGCATGCTGCCGACTGCGCGCGATCACGGCCCGCTTGCGCAGCGCGCCTATGCTCAGCCGGTCCCGGAAGCGCTGACTGCCTATCTGGCGGCGCACCGGACGACCTTAGTGCAGTCCTTGCGCGAGCGCTGGGACGCCAATGGCGAGCGCAGCTCCGGTGGCTGGGAGCAAGTCTTCGGGCAGGGCCCGGCAGCGGAAGAGATCTTCACCGCCTGGTATTATGCGCGCTACGTCGAGGCGCTGACACAAGCCGGCAAACAGGCATATTCGGTCCCGATGTATGCGAATGTGGCGCTGAACCGGCCCGGTAAAGCTCCTGGCGAATATCCAAGCGGCGGTCCGCTTCCGCACCTGATCGATGTGTGGAAGGCCGGTGCGCCGGCGCTCGATCTGCTCGCACCCGACATCTATTTTCGCAACTTCACGGACATCGCCGCCGGTTACGATCGCCCCGACAACCCATTGTTCATTCCCGAGCAGGGTCGCGCGAGCTTGGGCGAACTGACTGCAAATGCGCTCTTTGCAATCGGTGAGCACAAGGCGCTTGGCTATTCGCCATTCGCAGTCGACGAGATGAGCGCTCCCGACGCCGCGGCGCTCAAGCAGGCCTATGGCATTCTTGCTGCCCTCAACTTCATTCCGGAAGCACAATCGTCGGGACGGGTTCGCGGCGCGAGGCCGCCAATCGCCTATGACGGAACACTCGATGCGCGCCCGCAAAGGGTCGACCTCGGCGCCTACCGTTTCAATGTCGATTTCATCGACCCATTCGAGCCGCGCGATCAACAGCAGCCGAATGAGCATGGAGTGCTAATCATCCAGACTGGTCCTGAAGATTATCTCATTGCCGGAAGGGGCGCGGTCCTGACTTTTGCGCCTTTGGGTGACGGTCCACCGATCGCCGGAATTGACAGCGCCTGGGAAGAGGTCCTCCAAAACAACAGTCTCGTTCGGCGCCGGCTGCTTAACGGTGATGAGACCCACCAAGGCCGCCACATTCGTTTCCCGACCGGCGCCATTTCGGTGCAGCAGGTCCGGCTCTATCGCTACCGCTGAGTAGACTTGGACACCGCCAGCGCCTAGTCGCACCGGCCGAAGGAGTGAACTGCTTCAATGAGTTGGCTGAGCCGAGTCCGCAACGGCATTCCATTTCTGCCCAAGCGCCAGACTGCCGAGAATTTGTGGCACAAATGCGCGAAGTGCGGGACGATGGTCTTCGTCAAGGAATGGGAAGAGAATTACAACGTCTGTCCACGCTGCAACTTCCACGACCGTATCGGGGCAAGGAAGCGCTTCGAGCAATTGTTCGACGCTGCGCAATATGAACTCCTTCCCGAGCCCGAGGTCCGCGAGGATCCGCTGCGGTTCAAGGATACGAAGCGCTATACCGAGCGGCTGAAGACGGCGCGCGCTGCGACCGGCGAGCGCGACGCACTGCTCAACGCCCGCGGCAGGCTCGACGGGCAAAGAGTGATCATTGGAGTCCAGGATTTTGCCTTCATGGGCGGTTCGATGGGCATCGCCGTCGGCGCTGCCTTTTTGGCGGGCGTGCGTGCGGCGATCGCCGACAAGGTGCCGTACATCCTCTTCACCGCGGCCGGCGGAGCGCGCATGCAGGAGGGTATTTTGAGCCTGATGCAGATGCCTCGCACCACCGTCGCGCTTGCGGAGCTTCGGGAGGCGGGGCTGCCCTATGTCGTCGTGCTCACCGATCCGACGACGGGCGGTGTGACCGCTTCCTACGCAATGCTCGGCGACGTCCAGATCGCCGAGCCCGGCGCGCTCATTGGCTTCGCGGGCCAGCGAGTGATCGAGCAGACGATCCGCGAAAAGCTCCCCGAGGGCTTCCAGCGAGCGGAATATCTGCTCGAGCACGGCATGATCGACATGGTTGTCACGCGCGGCGACCTGAAGGGCAGGCTGGCGCTGCTCGTTTCCTACCTATGTCCGCAAGCGCAAGAGGCCGCGTGAGCAAGCCCTCTCCCCGCAAGGGGGAGAGCTAATCTGGGTCATGGATTTCGCTCGCTCCACCCATCCCGGCGTCCAGGCGCAGCTCGACCGCTTGTCGATGCTCTCGCCCGCCGGAGACCGGCTTGGTCTCGCGCGCATCGCCGCAGTGCTGGAGCGACTCGGCCGCCCGCAGGACAAGCTTCCCCCCGTGCTCCACGTTGCCGGCACCAACGGCAAGGGTTCGACCGTCGCCTTTCTTCGTGCCGCGCTCGAAGCGAGCGGCCATGCGGTTCATGCATTCACCAGTCCCCATCTCGTCCGCTTCAATGAGCGAATAAGGATCGCCGGGCGGTTGATTGAAGATGAAGCCCTGGCTGAACTTCTTGCCGAAGTCCTCGATACCGGCGAGGAGATCGAGCCGAGCTTTTTCGAGGTTGCAACAGCGACTGCGATACTCGCCTTCGCCCGCACGCCGGCCGACGCCTGCCTCCTCGAGGTCGGTTTGGGCGGACGTCTTGACGCCACCAACGTTATCGAACACCCGTTGGTCACCGGGATCGCCAATCTCGCGCTCGATCACCAGCAGTTCCTGGGTCAGGGACTGACCGACATTGCCGCCGAAAAGGCGGCGATCGCGAAGCCGAACGTGCCGCTGATCACTCAGCTATATCCGCCCCAGGTCGCGAGCCGCATCGGCGAGGTCGCCCGCCAAACGCACGCGCCGTGGCTTCCGCGCGGCGGCAGCTGGGACGCGATCGTTCGCCAGGGTCGGCTTCACTACCGCGATGAGCGGGGCGAGCTTCATCTGCCCCTGCCCCGCCTTCCGGGCCGCCATCAGGCGATGAATGCCGGCCTCGCAGTCGCCATGCTGCGCCACCAGGATCGGTTGCACGTTCCCGCCTCCGCACTGGGCGCGGCAATGGGCTGGGCCGACTGGCCGGCGCGACTTCAGCATCTCTTGCCCGGCCCGCTGGTGGGAGCGCGCGATGTCTGGCTTGACGGCGGCCACAACCCCTCGGCGGCGCGCCAGATTGCAACCTACGCCAGGCATCACCTGATGGACGGCAGGCCGCTCCATGTGATCTTCGCCAGCCTGTCGACCAAGGATCCGGGCGGCATGCTCGAGCCGTTCAAGGACGTCGCGGAACGGATCCACACCGTGCCGATTCCCGACCACAGCTGTTTCTCGCCCGATGATCTTTCGGAAATCGCTGCGACCCTCGGCTTCGCCGCGGAGCCGCATGACAGCGTTGCAGAAGCGCTCGAATCGATCAGGCCCGGCGTGAGAGTGCTCGTTTTCGGCTCTCTCTATCTGGCTGGCGCAGTGCTCGCTGCGAACGGTCAAATTCCCGATTAGTCTTCGTTGTCGAGCTCTTGGCCCAATTCGGGCTGCGCGCCTTCAACCCCCTTCTGGCGTACTGTTTCGACCACAAAGCCCGCCCTGCGCATGAAATAGAGGAAGACCAGGCCAGGAATCCCGAGGAAGGCGCAAAAGATGTAGAAATTGGCGAAGCCCAGATGGTCGACGATCACCCCGGAAGGAGTGGTCGCAAAGGTGCGCGCGACCGCCGCGACGCTCGACAGCAGCGCATATTGGGTAGCCGTGAACGCGGTGTTCGACAGACCCGACAAGTAGGTGGCGAACACGGTCAGGCTGATCGCCGCAAAGAGATTCTCCGTCGCCACTGCAACCGTCAGCAGCGGCACCGAATGGCCGGTGTAGGCGACGGACCCAAACATCAAGTTCGCAATGATCATGATGATCCCGGCGCCCAACAACAGCCGGCCCATGCCGAAACGGGCGATCAGCGCGCCCGCGATCAGGGAGCCAATCGCCAGGCACCAGAAACGGACCAACTTGTTGATCGCAATATATTCGGTGTCAGTGAAGCCTTGGTGCACCAGCATTGGCGAGAGCATGTTCTGACCCATTGCGTCGCCAACCTTGTAGGTAAGCACGAACAGCAGGATCAGCCAGGCGCCCGGGCGCTTCAGGAAATCGGCGAACGCCCCGACTACGTTACGCCTGAGGAAATGCGCGGCGGGGGCAAGTCCCAGCCGGCGCTCGCGCACCGCCGTATGTCGTCCCGGTCCCAGCCACAGCGACGCGATTGTGCCGGGCAAGACAAGAAAGGCCGTGAGCGCATATGCCGCCGCCCAGCCCAGCCGCATACCCTCGCTGGACGCGAGATAGATGGTGCCCGCCCCCGCCAGCAGGTCGCCGGTGCGATAGCCGACCTGATTGGTTGCGGTGCCTTGGGCCAACTCTTCGTCGGACAAGCTCTCGATTCGATAGGCGTCGATGACAATGTCCTGCGTCGCGGAGAGAAAGGCGACTGTCGCGCCCCAAAGCGCGAAGCGCCCGATGTGATGGACCGGATCGCTCGCGCCAAGCTCAATCACGGACAGCGCGAGCAGCGCCTGCACGGTCCACAACCAAGCGCGCCGCTGCCCGAGGAAACGGGTGAGCACCGGGATGGAGATGCCGTCGATCAGGGGCGCCCACAGGAACTTAAGCGTGTAAGGCGTGCCCAAGGCGAAGGCGAAACCGATGGTTTTTTTGTCGATGCCGACTTTCGACAGCCAGTAAGACATCGTCCAGATCAGCAATGTCAGCGGAAAGCCGCTGGAGATGCCCAGCAGAAACGCTCCGAGCGGACGTGGCCTGAGGTAAGAAAGGGCAACGCCGCCGAGCGATTCGGTCCCTCGGGCGGCCGGTGCTTGCGCTGAAGCTGCCAATGAACCCTCCCCTGTCTCACGCCCCGGCGTCCGGCGCCTCACGTTGAAATGATGAGGTGATCGCCTAACGCGCCGGCTGCCCCGTTTTCGCGAGTGCCTCGCTCACCTTGGCGTCAGTATCGGGTGGGACTTCCGCCGCCAGCGCCCGCCGCTCCCCGGCCGCGACTCGGGCCCATTCGAGCAGTACGAAGATGGTCGAGATCAGCGCTGTCGCCGCGGTCCAGCGAAACACCGGCGCATAACCATATTTGTCGAACGCCTCACCGACTGCGCCACGTCCCAAGGTTCCAACCAGCGACAGCAGCGACGACAGCAGCGCATATTGAATTGCGCCATATTTCTTGCTGACGATGCTCGAGACGTAAGCCACGAAGGCGGTCAGCGCGAGGCCGGTCGTGATGTTCTCATAGCAGATCGCGAGCAGCAGGCGCATCAGCCGCTCGTCGCTTCCGAAGAGGGCGGCAAGCGAATCGAGCCGGAGCAGATGCGAAAATGCGTCGATGTTCGGGCTGCCGCCGGCGAGGTCCGCATACAAGAAGTTGC
>DASVYN010000121.1:0-2996 GCA_036392155.1 Sphingomicrobium sp. | reverse complement strand
GAATGGGCAAGCGGATGACCTGTCCGTCAACGATCGGATTGATGCCGAGGCCGGCATTGCGGATAGCCTTTTCGACCGGCTGAACGTTCGAGCGATCCCAAACCTGCACCGACAACATTCGTGGCTCGGGCGTGGAGACCGTCGCCACCTGGTTGAGCGGCATGTTTGTTCCGTAAACTTCGACGTGGACCGGATCGAGCAGCGCGGTTGAAGCACGCCCGGTCCGAAGGCCGCCGAGATCGTGTCTGAAGGCCTCGACGGCGCCATGCATACGGCGCTTGAGGTCGTCGGTGCTGATGGTCGTGGTCATATGCTACTCTCCATTCTGGACGACCGTTGCGATTCCTCCGCCTTCGATCACCTTGGCAAGATTGCCCGGCTGGCGGATGTTGAACACGACGATCGGAATATTGTTGTCGCGGCAGAGGGCGACTGCTGCCGCGTCCATCACCTTAAGGTCGTCACTGAGCACCCGACCGAAGGTGACGGTTTCGTAGCGCTTGGCATCGGACACCTTCTTCGGGTCGGCGGTATAGATACCGTCAACGCTGGTGCCCTTGAATAATGCGTCGCAGCTCATCTCGGCGGCACGCAGCGCAGCAGCGGTATCGGTCGTGAAATAGGGGTTTCCTGTTCCTGCTGCGAACAGGACGATGCGGCCCTTCTCGAGGTGCCGGAGCGCGCGCCGGCGGATATAAGGCTCGGATACGCTGGCCATCGGGATCGCGGACAGGACGCGGGTGTCGACGCCCAGCTTCTCAAGCGCATTCTGCAGCGCCAGGGCGTTCATCACCGTCGCCAGCATGCCCATGTAATCGGCGGTCGCCCGATCGAAACCCCTGGCCGCGGCCGCCATTCCGCGAAAGATGTTGCCGCCGCCGACGACGAGGCAAAGTTCGTGCCCGTCCGCCTTGGCCGCGGCAATCTCTCCGGCAAGAGCCGCAGTGGCGTCCGGATCGATGCCGAACTGCCCCGGTCCCATCAGCGCCTCGCCCGACAGCTTCAGGAGGATTCGATTGAAACGCGGACGGGTCATGCGTCGGAAGAGTCCCCAAGATGCAGCAAAGGCGGCCCCGCCTTTATGGCCGAGCCGCCCAGTTGCCAACTGCCAAGCGGCAGTTGCTCTATTTAAGCGACCGGCTCCGCCTTTGCCGTGCCCGCAGCTGCGGCGACTTCCGCAGCAAAGTCTTCCTGCTTCTTCTCAATGCCTTCGCCGAGCTGGAAGCGCACGAAGCCCTTGAGCGCGATGCCGATCCCGGCATCCTTCGCAGCGGACGCAACGACCTCGGCGATCGGGGTCTTATTGTCCATCACGAACAGCTGCGACAGCAAGGCATTGTCCTTGCGGAACTTGGCGAGGCCGCCCTCGACCATCTTTTCGATAATATTCTGCGGTTTGCCGCTTTCCTTCGCCTTTTCCATGGCGATTGCGCGCTCGCGCTCGACTAGATCGGAGGGAAGATCCTCCGCCGACAAAGCGAGCGGGTGCGCAGCCGCAACATGCATCGCAATCTGCTTGCCGAGCGTGTTCAGCGTCTCAACCGGAGCAGCGCTCTCGAGCGCCACCAGCACGCCGATCTTGCCCAGGCCCGGCGCGACCTGGTTGTGGACGTAAGAGACGATCGCGCCCTCGCTCACCTCAACCGCGGCGGCACGGCGCAGCGACTGATTCTCCCCGATCTTGGCGATATTGTCGGTCAGCTTCTCCTGAACAGTGCCGCCTTCCGGATATTGAGCAGCACCGAGGGCTTCGACGTCGGCGCCGTGCTGAAGCGCAAGCTTTGCGACATTCCCGACGAAGTCCTGGAAGATCTCGTTCTTGGCAACGAAGTCGGTCTCCGAATTGACTTCGACGACCGCTCCGCGATGGCCGTCGACCGCTACTCCAACGAGCCCTTCGGCAGCCGTGCGGCCGGCCTTTTTCGCAGCAGCTGCAAGTCCCTTGGCGCGCAGCCAATCGATCGCTGCTTCCATCTCACCGCTGGTCTCGGCGAGCGCCTTCTTGCAATCCATCATTCCTGCGCCTGTGCGCTCGCGCAGTTCCTTGACCGTCGCGGCCGTGATCTCAGCCATTTTCTTTTTCCTTCCTCGCGCCCCCGCAAAGACAGGGGCACAGTCAGACTTTGACATAGGTACTGGGCTCCTGCTTTCGCAGGAGCACCGATTAGGCCTCGAGTGCCGGTTCGACCGGCGGCTCGGCCATTTCGCCGATGTCCCGGCCACGCGCAGCGGCGTTGCCGGTACGGCCCTCGTTCACCGCCTGTGCGACCGCGTCGGTATAAAGGCGGATCGCACGGCTAGCATCGTCGTTGCCGGGAACGGGAAAAGCGATGCCGCTCGGATCGCTGTTCGAATCGAGAACGGCAACGACCGGAATGCCGAGCACATTGGCTTCCTTGATCGCCAGCTCTTCCTTGTTGGTGTCGACAACGAACATGATGTCGGGAAGTCCGCCCATATCGCGGATTCCGCCGAGGCTCTTCTCGAGCTTGTCGCGCTCGCGGGTCAGCTGGAGGACTTCCTTCTTGGTCAGGCCGGCGGTGTCGCCCGAGAGCTGCTCTTCGAGGGTCTTGAGGCGCTTGATGGAGTTGGAGATGGTCTTCCAGTTGGTCAGCATTCCGCCGAGCCAGCGGTGGTTGACGAAATGCTGTCCCGATGCGTGAGCCGCTTCCGCGATCGCATCCTGCGCCTGGCGTTTGGTGCCGACGAAGAGCACCTTTCCGCCCCTGCCGACGGTCTGCTGAACAAAATCGAGTGCGCGTGCGAACAGCGGCACGGTCTGCGACAGGTCGATAATGTGCACCCCATTGCGGTCGCCGAAAATATACGGCTTCATCTTTGGGTTCCAGCGGTGGGTCTGGTGGCCGAAATGCGCTCCGGCCTCGAGCAATTGCTGCATGGTGACGACGGTGGTCGCCATATTTCTTCTCCTTCCGGTTCTGCCTCAGCGGAGCCGATTGACCGACCTTGCGACCGGCACCGGTATGTAGGCTCCG
>DASVYN010000120.1:0-14056 GCA_036392155.1 Sphingomicrobium sp. | reverse complement strand
TGTCAATGACGATCACGGCTGCGGTACCAAGTCCTGAGCCAAGCGCCTTCAGACCGTCGAAGTCCATCGGTGCGTCCATGATCTGCTCGGCCGGGACCAGAGGAACCGAGGATCCGCCGGGGATCACCGCCAGCAGATTGTCCCAGCCGCCGCGGATCCCGCCGCCGTGGCGCTCGATCAGCTCACGGAAGCTGATGCCCATCGATTCCTCGACGACGCACGGCGTGTTGATGTGGCCGGACAGCTGGAACAGCTTGGTGCCTTCGTTCTTCGGATTGCCGATGCCGGCGAACCACTGCGGGCTGCGGCGGAGGATTGTCGGCACAACCGCAATCGATTCGACATTGTTGACCGTCGTCGGGCAGCCGTAAAGGCCGGCACCGGCGGGAAACGGCGGCTTGAGACGCGGCTTGCCCTGCTTGCCCTCGAGACTCTCGAGCATCGCAGTCTCTTCGCCGCAGATATAGGCGCCGGCGCCGCGATGGACGAACAGGTCGAAGTCATAGCCGGTGCCACAGGCGTTCTTGCCCAGCAGACCAGCCTCATACGCCTCGGCAACAGCGCGCTCCAACACACGGGATTCTTGTATGAACTCTCCGCGAATGTAGATGTAGGCGGCGCGCGCGCGCATCGCGTAGCTGGCGATCAAAGCGCCTTCGATCAGCTTGTGCGGATCGTGGCGGATGATCTCGCGGTCCTTGCAGCTTCCGGGCTCGGACTCGTCAGCATTGATCACCAGGAAATTGGGTTTTCCGGGCCTCGGCTCCTTGGGCATGAAGCCCCACTTCATCCCGGTTGGGAAGCCTGCCCCGCCGCGGCCACGCAGGCCCGACGCCTTGATCTGCTCGATGATCGGGTCCTGGCCGATTTCGAACAGTTTCTTTATGTTATCCCAGTCGCCGCGAGCCTGGGCGGCCTTCAGCCACGGCTCCTGGAAACCATAGAGGTTGGTGAAGATGCGGTCCTTGTCCGCGAGCGGCCCGGTGTAGCCCATCAACGCAGCCCTCCGGCGAAAATCATGCCGTGAGTTCCGCCGGCGACCAGCCACAGAGCAATGATCAGGACGAGCGCGAGCAATGTGAACTTGATCACACCTTTGACGAAGCGGAATATCAGATAGGCGCCGATGATCGCGATGAAGATACCAAGGACGATCATTTGATGCGCTTCGTCCCGAGCTTGTTCTGCGCGAACATGACGATTCCGACCGCGATCGCGAGAATGATCGCAATTTTGATTATTTTGAGCAGCAGCCCGATCAGCAGGATGCCAAGAATCACGGCGATGATGATTCCAATCATGCACCCTCTCCTGCCGTCGGCGTCCATTGCGGACGATAATCGTAATTGCGCTCGGCCATTTTCTTGAGTGTGCTCGGGCCGCCTACGGGGCAGCTGGTCTGGCGGTCGATCTGCGGACCGGGCTTGGGCGTCTTGCCTGCTGCAAGTGCGTCGAGAATGGCGCCCATGCTCTCCTCGGTCAGGTCTTCGAAATTGTCGTCGTTGATCTGGGCCATCGGCGCATTGGCGCAGGCGCCGAGACATTCGACCTCGGTCAAAGTGAACAGGCCGTCGCCGGTCGTGTGGCCCTTCTTGAGCCCGCGCTTATAGCAGGCGCTGAGCACGTCGTCGGAGCCGCGCAGCATGCAAGGCGTCGTCCCGCACACCTGGACGTGGAAGCGTCCGACCGGGGTCAGATTGAACATGGTGTAGAAGGTCGCGACCTCGAGCACCCGGATATAGGAAGTGTCGAGCTCCCTGGCGATGAACTCCATCACTGGGATCGGGAGCCAGCCTTGCGTGTTCGTCTCCGCCCCGACCTGCCGCTGCGCGAGGTCGAGCAATGGGATCACCGCAGATACCTGTCGCCCCTCGGGATAGCGGGCGATGATCTCACGGCTTTTCCTCAAATTCTCGTCGGTCCACTGGAATCCCTCCCAGCGGGCGCGCTGCTCAGCGTCATCGACGAAGGAGCCTTGGCCGGCCATTATTTCGATCTCCAAGACGCAACAATCGGAGTGACGTAAATTGCCCAAGCGGCGCCCAGGAGGCCGCAGAGGCCGCCAGCCGCATGTTTCGGCGAATCGATAACCAAAGCGATGAGCGACGCTGCGGCGAGAATTACGACCACCGCCTTCAGGTGCATCGACAATGGGACCGACGCGCTCCTCACCGGTCGACCTCCCCGAACACCGGATCGATCGCCGACAGCACCGCGGTTGTGTCCGCGAGCATGTGGCCCTTCATCATCATGTCCATCGCCTGGAGATGGCTCATCATCGTCGGACGGATCTTGCAGCGATACGGCTTGTTGGTGCCGTCGGCGACGAGATAGACGCCGAACTCGCCCTTGGGACTCTCGGTTGCGACATACACTTCACCCGCGGGTACGTGGTATCCCTCCGTGTAGAGTTTGAAGTGGTGGATCAGGGCCTCCATCGAGGTCTTCATCTCCGCGCGGCTCGGCGGGAAGACCTTCTGGTCGGGCGATCCGACCGGCCCCCCGGGCATCTGCTGAAGGCACTGGCGCATGATCCGCGCCGACTGTCGCACTTCCTCGACGCGAACCATGAACCGGTCGTAACAGTCGCTGTTGGTGCCGACCGGAATCTCGAACTCCATCCGGTCATAGACTTCGTAGGGCTGTGAGCGGCGAATGTCCCAGGGCACGCCGGCGGCGCGGATCATCGGCCCGGAGAAGCCCCAGGCGATCGCATCATCCTTGTGGACGATGCCGATGTCGACATTGCGCTGCTTGAAGATCCGGTTGTCGGCGACGAGGCTGATCGAATCCTCGAACAGCACCAAGCGATTGTCGAGCCAGTCCTGGATGTCTGCAAAGAACTTCTCGGGAAGGTCGTAGCGCACACCGCCGGCGCGGAAATAATTGGCGTGCATCCGCGCGCCGGACGCCCGTTCGTAGAATTGGAGCGTGTCCTCGCGGACCTCGAACAGCCACAGGTTAGGCGTCATCGCGCCCACGTCCATGATGTGGCTGCCAAGGTTGAGAAAATGGTTCGACATCCGCGTCAGCTCGGCCATCAACACGCGGATATATTGGGCGCGAAGGGGCACCTCGAGACCCATCAATTTCTCGATGGCCAGAACGAAACTGTGCTCCATGCACATCGGCGAGCAGTAATCGAGCCGGTCGAAGTAAGGCAGCGCCTGGGCGTAGGTCTTGTATTCGATCAGCTTTTCGGTGCCGCGGTGGAGCAAACCGATGTGCGGATCGACCCGCTCGACCACCTCACCATCGAGTTCCATGATCAGCCGGAGCACGCCGTGGGCTGCAGGATGCTGCGGGCCGAAGTTGATCGTGTAATTGCTGAGCTTCTCGTCGCCAGGGTCGCGCGGATTGCCAAGCTCGGCACCCTGGCCGCCCGCGCCGATGTCAACTTCGACGCGCCGCTTCTTCGGCCGCAGATCGGTGCGGGGCTCGCTCATGCCGCGCCTCCACCCTTGCCGGGCCGGCCGGAGCTTTTCCTGGGCGCGGCTGCGGCGCTCGCCTTGCCGCCTTCGCTTTCGGCCTTCTTCGCTCGCGGCTTGCGCGCCTGCTTGCCCGCTTCCCTATCGGCCGGAGCACCGCCATCAGCCTGCGCAGGTGCCTTGGTCGTCTTCGCTACCTGCGCCTTCGTTTCAGCCTTCAGCGGCGGCGTGGAAGGCGCCGGAGCAGGCGACGGCGCACCCGGCTCCTCGCCACTCGCTTTCTCGTCTCCCGGGAGCCGGTATTCCGGCCCTTCCCACGGCATCAGAAAGTCGAAGGTGCGAAAGTCCTGCGGCAGCTGGACAGGTTCATAGACGACGCGCTTCTCAGCCTCGGAGTACCGCAGCTCGACATGGCCGGTCAGTGGGAAGTCCTTGCGTTGCGGATGACCCTCGAAGCCGTAATCGGTAAGGATGCGCCGAAGGTCCGGATTTCCGGCAAAGGTGACGCCGTACATGTCGTAGACTTCCCGCTCGAGCCAGCCGGCGACCGGCCAAAGGGCGGTGACAGTCGGCACCGGCGTTGCCTCGTCGGTCAGGACCTTCACCCGCATGCGCCGGTTCTTCGTCAGCGAGAGCAGGTGATAGACTATTTCGAACCGCTCCGGCCGTTCGGGATAATCGACCCCTGCAATCTCCATCAGCTGCTGATATTCCAGCCCAGAAGTGTCCCGCAAAGTCCGAAGAACATTTGAAATTTCCTCGCGCTTTACGGTTAGCGTGACCTCGCCGACCGCCTCCCTGACATCGAGCAGCACATCGCCGAGCGCCTTTCTGACAGCGTCGATCACTCCCGCGTCGGAGGCGGTTCTGGGAACGTGAAGCGCGACCATTAGCGTTCGATCGTTCCTTCGCGGCGGATCTTCCGCTGCAGCTGGAGGATTCCATAGAGCAAGGCCTCTGCGGTCGGCGGACAGCCCGGCACATAGATGTCGACCGGAACGATGCGGTCGCAGCCGCGCACTACCGAATAACTGTAGTGATAATAGCCGCCGCCATTGGCACAGCTGCCCATCGAGATCACGTAGCGCGGCTCGCTCATCTGATCGTAGACCCGGCGAAGCGCCGGTGCCATCTTGTTGCACAGCGTCCCGGCAACGATCATCACGTCCGACTGGCGCGGGCTGGCGCGCGGCGCAGCACCAAATCTTTCAAGATCATAGCGCGGCATGTTCACATGAATCATCTCGACTGCGCAGCAGGCGAGACCGAAGGTCATCCACCAGAGCGAGCCGGTCCGCGCCCAGGTGAACAGGTCCTCGGTGGTGGTGACCATGAAGCCCTTTTCGTTGAGCGATCTCTGGACTTCCTCGAGATGCTTGCGGTCGACATCGCCCGGGATCAGTCCGGCGAGACGCGCGAGCTCCTCCTCGCTCGGCACCCGATCTTCGTTAGGGCGGAGCATCACTCCCATTCGAGCGCTCCCTTCTTCCACGCATAGGCAAGACCGAGACCGAGCTCGATCAGGAAGATGATCATCGCGGCCCAGCCGGTCCACCTGGTGAAGCCCAAACTCACCGCCCATGGGAAAAGGAAGGCGGCTTCGAGGTCGAAAACGATGAACAAGATTGCAACCAGGTAGAAGCGGACGTCGAACTCCGCTCGAGCGTCCTCGAACGCCGGGAAGCCGCATTCATATTCACTGAGCTTCTGCGGATCCGGCTTGTGCGCTCCAGTGAACCGGGCAACGATCATCGGCAGCACGACGAACGCCCCGGACAAGCCCAGGGCGATGATCAGGAACAAAAGGATCGGCAGATAGCCGGCGGCGACGCTCGCCAAGGGACACTCCAGGGACTGAACTTGGCGGCGCTTTAGGACAGGGTGTCGCAGCTCGCAACCGTTTGGCGCAATGAACTGAAGCGTTCCGGAGGATTGGGCGACGGCCCCTGAAAAATTGGGGCCGTCACACCGTCAACGCCCGTGCATATGCGTCATTTTGTCATGAAATGCCTTGAATTCCTCGAAGGTCACCGATCCATCAGCATTGGCATCGAGCTCGACGAAATGCGACCGAAGTGCCTGATCCGTCGGCTTGGCGTGCTTTGCTTGCATCACCTGCGCATGGACTGCGTCCATCCGCTTTGCGCTCGCACCGTCCTTCAAATGGGAATGATGCATCTTTTCGATCGCCGGGTCTGACGCGGCCCTGGCAAACTCATCGAATGTGATCGCACCGTCATGGTTGCGATCGAGCATATTGAAAACGCTCTTGAGGTCGGGGTTCGCTTGCGACGGCGTCGGGGTAAATGCCGCCCATGCGAGTGCCAGCGATGCCGCGCCAATCGCCGCAGCGGGTTTCCACAAGGTCAGGAACATCGAACGTGCCTCCTTCGGTTGTACCGCCAGATAGGAGTCGATGAACCCCCGCACGACCTCGCTCGCTGAGCGCCCCTCCGCCCGCGCCTGGCGCATCAAGGCGTCTTTCACCTCGTGCGGCATGCGGACCTCAAGTGTCTCGCTCTTCTTCGGCGGTCGTTGGCTCATTGCTCCTGTCCAGCGGCAGGCACGCACTCAATCTCCGTCGGATGCTCTGCGGCAATCCCCATTTCGTCCGGATGCAAGCAAAATCGTGTCCCGACAAGGATTAGCGGAGCGATTCGGCGATGAGCTTTTGCAGTTTGGAATGGATCGCCGCCGAGCCGGCAACAAATTCTCCGCGGTCGAACGCGCGGTCTGCCCCGCGATAGTCGGTCACGAAGCCGCCTGCCTCGCGGACGAGGAGCACACCGGCGGCAGTGTCCCAAAGGTCGAGATCGTCTTCCCAAAAACCATCCATCCGTCCAGCGGCGACCCAGGCGAGGTCGAGAGCGGCCGAACCGAAGCGGCGGATCCCGGCGACGTGCGGGGCGACCGAGGCGTAGATCTTGGCCCATTGAGCGGTGTCGCCGCGACCGAGGAACGGGATTCCGGTGCCGATCAGGCTGTCGGCAAGATCTCGCCGGGCCGACACGCGCAGTCGTGCGTCCTGCAGCCACGCACCCCTGCCCCTTTCGGCCCAAAAGCTCTCGTCGGTGAGCGGCTGATAGACCAACCCTTGGGTGATCTCCGTCCCGCCGCCTGGCTTCTTTTCCTCGACTGCGATCGAGATCGAGAAATGCGGCACTCCGTGCAGGAAGTTGGTGGTGCCATCGAGAGGGTCGACGATCCAGCGCGGCTTGTCGGGATTGCCGGCGATGTCGCCGCCTTCCTCGAGCAGCATGCCCCAGTCGGGACGCGCACTGCGCAGCTCTTCGACGATCGTCGCTTCCGCGCGTTTGTCGGCCATTGAGACAAAATCGGCAGGTCCCTTGCGGCTGACCTGCAGCTGCTCGACCTCACCAAAGTCACGGCGGAGGCGTGGCGCCGCCTTGCGGGCGGCGCGCTGCATCACGGTGATCAGACCTGAGTGTGCGACCATCTCTCAGTCCGCGCGGCGGACATATTCCCGGTTGTAGACATCGACCACGATCCTGGTCCCGGCGGTGATGTGCGGCGGAACGAGAACCTTCACGCCATTGTCCAGCACGGCAGGCTTGTAGCTGGACGAGGCGGTCTGACCTTTCACCACCGCATCGGCTTCGACGATCGTTGCTTCGACCTGGTCCGGCAGCTGAACGCTGATCGGCCGCTCGTTGTAAAGCTCCATCACCACGTCCATTCCGTCCTGTAGGAATTCGGCGGCGTCGCCCAAAAGATCCTCGGGCAGCGACACCTGGTCGTAGGTGTCCTTATCCATGAACACGAGCATGTCGCCGTCATGATAGAGGAACTGGAAGTCCTTGGTGTCGAGGCGGACGCGCTCGACCGTCTCGGCGGAACGGAAACGGACATTGGTTTTGCGGCCGTCGATGAGGTTCTTCATCTCGACCTGCATGTAGGCACCGCCCTTGCCGGGCTGGGTGTGTTGGATCTTTACGGCGCGCCAGATGCCGCCCTCATATTCGATGATGTTGCCGGGACGGATGTCCACGCCGCTGATCTTCATGTGTTTCTCGTGGTGAAAAGATTGGGAAAGAGCCGGCGCGGTCCCTAGCCGCTCGCCCTTTTCCCGGCAAGCAGCGGGTAAGGATTGATCGGGGTTCCGTTCCACCAGCGCTCGCCGGGCACCATGGAGTTAATCGCGAAATGAAGGTGCGGGCCAGCTGCGCTCGCATCGCCGGTATGTCCGACGCGGGCGATGACCTGGCCGCGCTTTACCTGCTGGCCTTCGGCGAGACCGGGCGCATAGCTGGAGAGATGCGCATAATAGTACATCCATCTCTGGTCGGGCGAGCGCTCGTAGATGGTGATCCCGCCGCCACCGCTACTGTAGAACAGCTTTTCGATCGTTCCGTCCGCGGCTGCGATGACCGCCGTGCCTTCGGCGGCCATGATGTCGATGGCGTCATGACGTCGGCCATTGGCGCGCGCCTGATCGAACGTATCGACCAGCTGATCGGCACTTACGCCGACGACGGGAATCGCGAGGCCCGACGGAGCGACCTGCACCTGCTGAGCGACTTCGACCGGTGGGGCATTCGCGGACTTGACGGTCACGATTGGACCATTGCGAGCAACTTGTGGCCTGGGTTGCGGAACGACACCGTAGAACCAGATCCAGAACATGCTGGTCACGAAGGCCGTCAGAAGCGCCGTGCCAATGATTTTGAGCATCATCCTCGCAACCCTGCGCCGATTACCGCTGTTGGGTCGCAACGATGGAGCCAACGACTGTATCCAGGATTCGGTCGGCTGCTCGGGCTGGACGTACAAGCAGTGGCGAGAAACGGGGCCGAACAGACGCGCAATTATACCGGCCGCTTGAGCACGCCTTCGAACGCCTGCACGGCTGTTGCGGTATCATCCGCCCCCCACACCGCCTGGCACACCGCAAGGAAGTCAGCGCCGGCTTCGACCAGCGGCTTGGCATTATCCGCAGTGATGCCTCCGATTGCGACGCACGGGATTTCGAACAGGGTCGACCACCAGGTCAGGATCGACGGGTCCGGGCGGTAGTTGGTCGGCTTGGTCGTGGTCGGGTAAAAAGCGCCGAACGCGACATAATCGGCGCCAGCCTCGCCAGCCTCCATGGCCAAATGGCGGCTATCGTGACACGTCTTGCCGATCTGTGCCGTAGGACCGAGCAGCTCCCGCGCTTGGCGAACGTTCCCGTCGCTTTGACCAAGATGCACTCCATCAGCGCCGAGCCGCTTGGCCAAGGCCATGCTGTCGTTGACGATAAAGGCGACCTCAGCGTCCGCGCAGATCCGCTGCAGCGGCTCGGCGAGCCGCGCCAGCTCATTCTCTTCGATGTCTTTCACCCGTAGCTGGAAGGCGGCTGCAAGTCCGGCCTCGAGGGCGGACCTGAGCCGATCCGGAAAGGAGCCGCCGACCTCTTGCGGGCTGATCAGGTAAAGCTTGCACGAACCCCGCTCCCGCGGGGCGAAGTCTTGTGCAAACTCCTGAGTGATTTCCTCGTCCGATCCCATTCTCGTCACCCTCGCCTGAGCGGGGGGCCCGCTCCCTTCAACGACATCCAAAAGAAAAGCGGCATTTAGGCTCGCGCGGGAATGACGACAAAGATTAGGCCGGCGCCTTCTCGGTCGACGCGTCGTAAATCTGGTCGATGGCCTGGCCCAAAGTGCGGTTGAACTCCTCGTCGTCCTGCTGCGCGCGAAGGTCCGAGAGCAGTGCCCTGCTGAAGCTCGCGATCATGCCCGGGTTCCTGGCCAGCTCTCGACAGGCCTCGTCGCGGCTGAAGCCGCCCGAGAGCGCGACGACGCGCAGGACTTTCGGATGATCGATCAGCGGCTGGAAGAGTCCCGCATTCGCGGGGATCGAGAGTTTCAGCATCACCTGCTGTCCTTCCGGGACTTCATCGAGCTCTTCGAGGAGTGCCGTCAGCAGCAGGTCGTCGCTCGCGGCGCGGTCAGAGCTGTTGATGTTCACCTCCGGCTCGATGATCGGCATCATGCCGTGTGCGAGCACCTGCCTGGCGACTTGGAACTGTTGCGCGACCAGCACTGCAATCCCGGCTTCGTTGGCTGAATTGATGACCGAGCGCTCCTTGGTGCCGAAGACGCCCAATCCCTTGGCGCGCTCCAGAAGCGAGTCGAGGTCTGGGATCGGCTTCATCAGCTGAACACCGTTTTCCTCGGCCTCAAGGCCCTTGTCGATCTTGATGAAGGGCACAATTCCAAGGTCGGTCAGCGCCTGCGGCGTTGGCTTGCCTGCCACCTTCCCGTCCATTGTCCGTTCGAACAGGATCGCGGCAATCACCTTGCCACTGCCGAAACTCGGCGCGGTGATGATCCGCGCGCGCATCTTGTGGATGAGGTCGAACATTTCGGCGTCGTTCGACCAGGAGCCTTCCTCAATGCCGTAGCCCTTCAAAGCCTTGGGCGTGGAGCCACCTGACTGGTCGAGCGCTGCAATAAAGCCGTTCCCCTCGCGCAACTTCGCCTGCATCTCGCCTCGGTTCATCACCACCTCCCCTTATTTCTCTCTCAATGAGCGGCCTTATCTCGGCCCTCGCCGGCCGGAAAGTGCTGATAGCGCTCACACCCGTAGCTTGACGCGTGACAGGCGCGCACTCAGCATGAGTGCAACAGGGGGCGATCAAACATGAAAACAATCTTCAGCGCTGCTGTCGCAGCCTCGCTATTTGCACTCGCTGGTCCGACGTCAGCCGCCGGACTGAAAATCGGCAAGCCCGCTCCGAATTTCGATCTTCAGCTCGTGGATGGCACGCATGTTCACCTGTCGGATCTGCGCGGGCAGGTCGTGGTGCTCAATTTCTGGGCGACCTGGTGTGTGCCGTGCCGTGAAGAGCTTCCGCTGCTCGACGCTTATTACAAGGCCGCGCTCAGACGGAATTACCCGCTGAAGGTCTATGCGATCACCACCGAGGACAGCCTCCCCGTATCAAAGCTCAAGAACTTGTTCGCAGTGATGACCATCCCCTCGGCCCGGCGAGTCAAAGGCGGTCCATTTGAGGATGTGACCGCAGTGCCGACCAACTATGTAATCGATCGGGCGGGCATGCTGCGTTATTGGAAGTCCGGATCCTTCGATCTGGAGACGCTCAACAAGGTGCTCATTCCGCTTCTCGGCGAGCCAGTCCATCCGAGCCCTGAGCAGTGAAAGCAGCGAGGCGATCCCTCGCTTCTTCATTCCCTTTGGGTAAGCCGGGCCGCGCCCCGTCGGATCTCACAAACCGAGCGAAATGGCAGAAGCGGGTGCGGTGGCGAAGAACTAGCGTTGCAGGGCCGCGACACCAGGAAGCGTGCGGCCTTCCATCCACTCGAGGAACGCGCCGCCCGCGGTTGAGACGAAAGTGAAGTCCCCAGCGACACCGGCATGGTTGAGTGCTGCGACCGTGTCGCCGCCGCCCGCCACCGAGACGAGCGAGCCTTCCTTGGTAAGCGCCGCCGCGGTCTTCGCCAGGGCTACCGTCGCTTGATCAAAGGGCGGCGTCTCGAAGGCGCCGAGCGGGCCGTTCCAGACGAGCGTGCGGCAGGTCTTGAGCACGTCGGCGAGCGCCTCCACAGCCGCTGGGCCAACATCGAGGATCATTTCGTCCGGCTGAACCTCATGCACGTTGGAGGTACGGACGCTTGGCGGGTTGGGCGCGAACTCCTTTGCGACCACCACGTCGTAAGGCAGATGGATTGTGCAGCCGGCCTGCTCCGCTCGGTCGAAAATCGCATTGGCCTCGCCAGCCAGCTCGTGCTCGCACAGGCTCTTGCCGACACTTACCCCTCGGGCGGCGAGGAACGTGTTCGCCATGCCCCCGCCGATGATCAGATGATCAACTTTACCGACGATATGGCCAAGCACGGCGAGCTTCGTCGAGACCTTCGCTCCGCCGACGACGGCCGCGACCGGCCGCTCCGGATTGCCAAGAGCGCGTTCGAGCGCCTTGAGTTCGGCTTCCATCGCGCGACCCGCGAAGCTTGCCAGGAAGTGGGTGATTCCCTCCGTCGATGCGTGCGCGCGATGCGCGGCCGAGAAGGCATCGTCGACATAATAGTCCCCGAGCGCGGCCATTGCCTTTGCCAACTCGGGGTCGTTCCTTTCCTCTCCGGCATGGAAGCGCGTGTTCTCGAGAATTCCGATATTGCCCGGCAGCATGGTCGAAATCGCTCGCTCCGCCTCGGGCCCCTGGCAATCTTCGATGAATCGCACCGAGCGGCCGGACAGGCGATGAAGTGGAGCTACCAGTTGTGCCGTGGACATGTCCGGTCGCTTCTGCCCCTTGGGTCGGCCGAAGTGCGACAGAAGGAGCACAATCGCGTCGCGGTCGCTCAGTTCCGCAATCGTCGGGACCGCAGCGCGAAGGCGCGTGTCGTCGCTGACTGCACCGTCCTGCATCGGTACGTTGAGATCCACACGAACCAGCACTTTCTTGCCGGTCAGCTCATCGGGAAGGTCGTCGAGGGTCTTGAAGTTCATTGCGGCTCGATCCTGATTTCGTCGCCGATGGCGATTGTGCCCCCGCGAACCACGCGTGCCCTGGCACCCGCGCGCCAGTCGGCCTCAAGTGCCGAACGGAGCCCCGGATGCAAGGCTTCCATGCGCTCGCAGGGCGCGCATTCCTGAGTGACTTCTATGACCACATCACTGCCGATCCGGAGCCGAACGCCGGGCTGCTGTGGAATGTCGAAATGCTCGACGAGCAGGTTGCCGCGGCGCTCGTACCAGGGAATGTCGGCACCGCTCTCGGCAATGGCGGAATCCCAATCCTTCGCCTCGACCAGCACCAGACCATTCTGGCCCGCCGTTCCGGCCTTGCGGGTGCCGCGGAAATCGCCGGCGACGCCCTGCCCCTCGATCAGCTGTGCACTATCGAGCACTTCCATTGGGCCCAGCGGCCGATCGTGACGAGCGATCCCGGCGATTCGACCCATCGAAACGTCAGCCCAGCTTTGCCATCGCGCGGGCTGTGTCGACCATGCGGTTCGAGAATCCCCATTCATTGTCGTACCAGCTGACGACGCGTACCAGCTTGCCTTCGAGAACTGCAGTCTCGAGGCTATCGACGGTCGAGCTCGCGCTGGTGTGCATGAGATCGATCGAGACGACCGGCTCGTCGGTGTAGTCTAGAATTGCTTTGAGGCGAGGCGTCTCCGAGGCAGCCTTGAGAATCTGATTGACCTCATCGCGGGTCGTATCGCGCTTCGGGGTGAAGGTCAGGTCCACCAGGCTGACGTCCGGCACTGGAACGCGGATCGCCGATCCGTCGAGCTTGCCCTTCAGTTCGGGCAGGACCTCGCCGACAGCACGCGCAGCACCGGTGGTCGTCGGGATCATCGACATTGCAGCAGCACGTGCACGGCGAAGATCCTTGTGGATCTGGTCGAGGATCTTCTGATCGTTGGTATAGGCGTGGACCGTGGTCATCAGTCCCCGCTCGATGCCGAGTGCGTCATTCAGCACCTTGGCGACCGGAGCGAGGCAATTGGTGGTGCACGATGCGTTCGAGACGATCTTGTGCTCATCCGTCAGCTTGTCATCGTTGACGCCGAAGACGACCGTCAGGTCTACGCCCTTTGCTGGCGCCGAAATCAGCACTCGATTCGCGCCCGCATCGATGTGCTTCTGGGCGCTCTCGCGATCAGCGAAGAAGCCGGTGCATTCCAGCGCAAGCTCGATACCTTGATCGCGATGGGGGAGCTTGGCCGGATCCTTTTCCGCGGTCACGTGGATCCGCTTGCCGTTCACGACGATGTCGTTACCGTCGACCGAAACGTCGCCGGGGAACTTGCCGTGCACGCTGTCGTGCTTGAACAACCAGGCATTGGCCTGCGCATCGGCAAGGTCGTTTACGCTGACCAGCTCGAGCCCGCAGTCAGGGCGTTCGAGGATCGCGCGGGCGACTAGACGGCCAATGCGGCCGAATCCGTTGATAGCAACTTTGGTCATTGGATTCCTCTTGTCTTCATGAAGTCGGTAATTCGTCGGACAACCTTCTCAGGAGTCAGGCCGAAATGGTCGTAAGCGTCCCTTGCCGGCGCCGAGACGCCGAAGCGGTCGATGCCGATTCGAAGGCCGTTTAGCCCGGTGTAGCGCTCCCAGCCGAATGTGGTCCCGGCCTCGATCGAAACGCGCAGGATTTCGCCGCTGATCGGATCGGGAAGAATGTCCCTGCGATATTCGGCCGGCTGCGCGTCGAAACGCTGGGTGCAGGGCATTGACACCACGTCGGTACCAATCCCTTGCTGTTCAAGCTGAGCAGCCGTGGCCAACGCGATCTCTACTTCAGAACCTGTCGCAATAATGATGACCTTGCGATTGTTTTCAGCCGATTTCAGCCGATAGGCGCCACGCTCGGTCAGATTCTCGGCCGCGGCTTTAGTCCGCACCGGCGGCAAATTCTGGCGGGTGAGCGCAAGGATGCTCGGAAGCTCGCTCTGCAGCGCCAGCGCCCAGCATTCGGCGGTCTCGACAGCGTCGGCGGGGCGAAAAACTTCAATTTGCGGCATTGCACGAAGGCTCTGCAGATGCTCGATCGGCTGGTGGGTCGGCCCGTCTTCACCAAGACCGATCGAATCGTGGGTCATCACGTAAATGACCCGCGCCTTCTGTAGTGCCGACAGTCGAATCGCCGG
>DASVYN010000119.1:0-6461 GCA_036392155.1 Sphingomicrobium sp. | reverse complement strand
GGCGGCGTCCGAAAACTCCTCCCAATTCGAGGGCGAGACGCGCACCAGCTCGGTGCCGCAACGTTTGCACCGGCTCCGCCACCTACCGTTTACGACATGCGCAAGTCGCGCGGAACGGCGATGACCAACAAAGCGACACAGAAATTGCGCGATCACAGGCTCGGCTCCAGGGTCAGTCGAATGCGCCGCCAGCAGGCCAATCGGCGCATCTGGGATCCTTGCAACCACATACATTACCTTATCTTTGGTTGAGGTCAAAAGCACGGAGTCCACGCGCGCTTGGCTGCAGCTGATGGACGATTCAGGATTTATGGGTAGCGTCACAATGAAAGTGCCGCTTTTTCAATGATATAATAACCAGTCGCAAGGAATGCGACGGAGCAACTTTGTTGACTTTTCGTTAACCGTAGCGCAGAGCGGCGGCCTTGACTCTGTCAAGGGGGCAACAGATGGCGACTCGCCTTTCGACTTCCAACAATCGCAGAATGGTTCTGACCAGCGCGGCGATCCTCGCAATCGGAGTCGGA
Organism: Sphingomicrobium sp.; assembly: GCA_036392155.1. Classification (GTDB taxonomy): domain Bacteria; phylum Pseudomonadota; class Alphaproteobacteria; order Sphingomonadales; family Sphingomonadaceae; genus Sphingomicrobium. The sequence continues at coordinate 5,934 of DASVYN010000119.1, read as the reverse complement.
GCTTATGGGCTCGGCCGTGTCTATCCGCCACTTGGCCCCAGTTCGGGCACCATCGTGCCCGCCGACCGCTATGTCTCCGCACAGATCGGCGAAAAGGATGTCACTCTCGGCGATACGGCGGTTCCCGAGCTGATGCAGACCGACGCGTTCGGGCTGATGGTCAAGGACCCGAGCTTGCGCGCGCTTGCCGCGAGCCCGGGGTTCAAGGCTTTGGCGGGACAGCCGCAGCTGATGGCTGCGTTAATGTCCAATCCCAAGGCCTTCGCGGCGCTCGCAGCCAACCCGTCAGCGTTCGCCGGAGTGGCGCAGGCGGCGCAGCAGGCTGCCGCGCTTGCGCCGAAGGCGAGCCAGGCCAGTGCCGCGCTATTGAGCGCAGTCGCCGCCCATCCGCAGGCCATGCAGGCGCTTGCGTCACAGCCGCAAGCGCTCGCTGCGATTGCTGCGAACCCGGCAGCATTCGCCAATTTCGCCAATAGTGCCAATGCCTTTCAGAGCGCTGCATCCAAGGCCTCGGCGAATGCAGGCATGGCGAACAGCGCTGCCGCGTTCGGTCGCCTGGCGAGCGACAATGCGGCGATGAAGGCGCTCAATGCCGATCCGAAGGTGTTCAGTGCATTTGCTGCCAATGCCGGGGTTTTCAGGGCTCTTGCCGGTCAGCCGCAGGCGCTCGCTGCAGCGATCGGCAGCGCAGCTTCTGCCGCGCATCAGCTTCAGTCGGCGGGGATTTCTTCTTCGGCGATGTCGGCCCTCGCTGCCAATCCTCAGGCCTTTGCATTGCTCGCCGGTCAGCCGCAGGCACTGGCGGCGATCGCCGCGCACTCCAACGCCTTCGCAGCGCTTGCTTCGCATCCACAAGCCTTTGCCGCGATCCTCGCGCAGGGATCGGCGTTCAGCAGCTTCGCAGGCAACGCAAACGCGTTCCAGGCCGCGGCGTCGAAGGCGGCATCCAACGCTCATATGGCGAGCAATGCTTCTGCTTTTCAAAACCTCGCCGGCGACAATAAGGCGATGCAGGCGCTCAATGCCGACCCGAAGGTATTTTCGGCGATCGGCAATAACGCATTCGCATTCGCAGGGCTCGCGAGCAGCGCGCATATGCTCAGTCCCCAGCTGGTGTCGGCAATGGGCCAGAATGCATCGGCCTTTGGTAACCTCGCCAGTAACGCTTCCCAACTCGGTGCAGCCTCGCAGGCGCTACAGGCACTGAGCGCGCAGTCGCTTGTCGCTTCGGCGTCGGCCGCCAATGCGCTCAATGCGAGCGCATCGCAGGCGGCCCTCGCCAATTCCCAGGCGTTCGCAGCAATGATGGCTAACCCGCAGGCCTTTGCAGCGGCGAGCCAGAATTCCGCGGCACTGGCGGCATTGTCGTCCAACCCGAAGGCGTGGGCGGCGCTTGCGGCGCAACCCAATCTCGCGGCATTGATGGCCAACCCCAGCTTCTCGGCAGCGCTCAATCAGGCCGGCGTCTCGCAGTCGCAAGCTCAGTAAGCTTCGGCGGTCGGGGGGCCGTTCATGAGGGAGAAGCGGAACGGTCGCCAGCTTTGTTCCGTGCTTGCATTCGTCCTCGCGACCACTGCGACGGGCGTTCTAGCCCAAACTCCGGCCAACCAGGCTCCTCCTCCCCAGCCCCCCGACACCAATACGGTAGTGGAGAAGCCCGATGACATAGTGCCGCACAAGGAGACGCCTCCGCCGGAGCCGGTGACGCCCGCGACGACCGATACTAACGCGCCCGGGCAAAAGGCCGAGCATGTTCCGCAGGATGCATCGGGGTTTCACCTGTCGACGCTTGAAACGAAGAATCTCACGCTTCTCTACATCGATCCCGTTCAGACTTACCTCACTCCCTATCTCGGTCGCGCGTTCGAAAACTCGCTCGCCTTCCACGAGCGCAATTTGCGCTGGAAGCCGTGGGAGCCGGTGACCATCCTGCTCAAGGATTTCTCCGACTACGGCAATGCCGCAGCGCTCGGCTCTCCAAGCGACATGGTCCTCCTCGACGTTGCGCCGCTGTCGCTGTCGATGGAGACCTTCTCGCCGGGGGAGCGCTTCTTCACTTTGATGAACCACGAGCTGACGCACGTCGGGACGATCGATGTATGGAATTCACGCGATTCCTTTTGGCGGCACGTCCTCGGCGGCAAGCCGGCGCCGGTGCAAAAACATCCGGAATCGATTCTCTACAATTTCCTGACGAGCCCCCGAAATCTCAGCCCACGCTGGTACATGGAGGGGAGCGCGGTGTTCATGGAAACGTGGATGGCGGGCGGGCTCGGCCGCGCGCAAGGCGGCTATGACGAGATGGTCTTCCGCGCAAAGGTGCACGATCATCTCCGCTTCTTCTCGCCGCTCGGACTTGAGAGCGAGGGCACCCAGATCGACTTTCAGGTCGGCGCCAACAGCTATCTCTACGGCACGCGCTTCATGTCTTATCTCGCGCTGACCTACGGCCCGCAGAAGCTGGTGGAATGGCTTCGGCGTCCGGAGGGTTCGAAGGCGCTCTACGCCAGCCAGTTCGAACATGTATTCGGTCGCCCACTCGACGATGTGTGGACCGAGTGGATCGCCTTCGAACACCAGTTCCAGGAGAAGAATCTGGCCGCGCTGGCCAAATATCCGCTGACCGACGTCCGGCACCTGAGCCCACGTGGACTGGGTTCAATGTCCCGCGGCTTCGTCGACGAGAAGACCCACAGTCTGATCGCCGCGTTCCGCTGGCCGGGGAGGATAGGCTTTCTCGGCCGCATGGATCTCGCAACCGGCAAGATCACGCATTTGACCGATCTCGACGGGATGATGCTGTACAAGGTCACGAGCGTCGCCTTCGACCCGGCAACGCGGACGGCCTTTTACGTCAATCAGAACTATGCCTATCGCGACATCGACGCGATCAATGTCGACACTGGCAGGAAGAAGCGCCTCCTGACCGACGCGCGAATCGGCGATCTCGCCTTCGACCGGGCTGACAACAGCCTGTGGGGCATCCGCCACCAGAACGGCTTCGTGACTCTGGTCCGGATTCCGGCGCCCTACACCAGCTACAACCAGATCAAGACCTTCCGCTATGGCGAAATCATCTTCGACCTCGACGTTTCGCCCGACGGCGAGCTGATCTCCGCTTCCTACGGCACGCTCGACGGCAGGCAGTCGCTCAGGGTGTGGAAACGCTCAGACCTTGAACAGGGCGATGCCGACAATCCGGTGGCGACACTCTCGCTCCCTCCGTCGGTGCCCGAGAATTTCACCTTCACTGCCGACGGCAAGACGCTGCTCGGAAATAGCTATTATACGGGCGTCTCAAACGTCTTCCGGGTCGATATCGCAACCGGCAAATACGACGTGCTGACCAATGCCGCGACCGGATTCTTCAGGCCGCAACTGCGGCCCGATGGCACGCTTCTCGTCTACGACTATACGGGCGAAGGTTTCAATCCGTCGATCGTCCAGCCGCAGGTCCGGGAGGACCTGGCGCCGATCAAGTTCCTCGGGACACAGGTTGTGAACGCCAATCCAGAGCTAAAGCAATGGGGCGTCGGCTCACCCGCCAAGGTGCCCCTCGACCAGCTGATCACCGCACGCGGGACCTACGATCCGTTTCAGCGCATGCGCTTCGATGCTCATTATCCGATCGTATCGGGCTACGGTCAGAAGGCGGCGTTTGGCTATTTCATGCACGTCGCCGACCCGCTGCAGTTCCGTCAGTTCAGCGCGGACGTGTCCATCTCGCCCTACCATGTCCACGGTTCGGAGCGGCTTCACGTCAATCTCGAATATCAGACACCCAATTGGAAACTGACCTACTGGCACAATCTTGCCGACTTCTATGACCTGTTCGGTCCAGTGCTCCGAAGCCGCAAGGGCGATGCGTTCATCGCCAATTACACCAAGCCGTTAATCTACGATCCGCCGCGTCAGCTCGATGTCTTCGGTTCGGCCTCAGCCTTCTTTGGTCTAAACGAACTGCCGGGCGCCCAGAAAATCCCGAGCCCGAAGAATCTGCGGTCGTTCGAAGCAGGCCTGCACTACACCAATTCGACCAAGGCGCTGGGCGGCGTCGATCACGAAAAGGGGATCGAAGCACGGATCGCCGCCGGCACTGACCAAGCGCAGGGGGACTGGTTTCCGAGAGCTTACGGCAGCCTCAGCGCCGGAACGACACTGCCGTGGCGCAACAGCTCGGTCTGGCTGTACGCTCATGCAGGGATCGTCGGCGGTCCGCGCGCGAGCTCCGTTTCCGCTTATTACCTCGGCGCATTTCGGAACAATTACGTCGATGATCGGCCGGAAAAACGCTACCGAGAACTCGAAAGTTTTCCGGGCTTCGACATCGATGAAATTGCAGCGCGCCGCTTCGCCAAGCTGACGGGTGAAGTGAACCTCCCGCCGATCCGCTTTGCTGAGGTCGGCACACCGGCTTTCTATCTGAGCTACATCCGTCCCGCCGTCTTCGCGGGTGCGATGGCCACTGACGAACCCGACCGAAGCAGTCATCATTACGCTGACCTCGGAGCGCAACTCGACCTGAATTTCACCGTCGCCTTGAGGCTGCCAATGGTCTTCTCGGTCGGCGCTGCGGGCGGCTGGCGCGACGGTCGTTACCGGAGGACTGAATGGCTCGCCTCCTTGAAAATCATGTAATCCGATGAGCGGCCTGTTGCTTCAGAGCGTCCATTGGGGCGTCGCGCTGATCCCGGTCATGGCGATGCTCGCCGTCTTCGTGTGGCTCGACGCATTCAAGCTCATGAATCTCAAGGAGATTCTTGTCCTTCTTATGCTAGGCGCAATCGCAGCGCTCGCTGCTTGGCCGGTAAGCGGCCGTTTGCTCGACACTTTGCCGATCGGTTTCTCGCTCTACAGCCGCTTCGTCGCGCCATGGATCGAGGAGGCGATCAAGGCGGTCATCATGATCGGCCTCTTCCGGATGAACCGCATCGGCTACAAGCTCGATGCAGTCATCTCCGGCTTCGCCATCGGCGCCGGATTCTCGGTGGTCGAGAACATCATCTATCTGACCATTTTCCCCAATTACGGGACGGGCACCTGGCTGGTCCGTGGGTTCGGAACTGCGATCATGCACGGGACCACGCTCGCTGTGCTTGCTGCAATCGCCCACGAGTTCGCCGAGCGCGAGACGCGCGAAGCTGCCGCCGACTTCGATTTTAGCGCAATGTGGTTCGTCCCCGGCTACTTAGTTGCAGTCGCTCTGCACATTGCGTTCAACCAATTCCCAGATCGGCCGATGATCGCGATGATGGCTTCGATGCTGATTGCGCCGATCGTGCTCATCGCCATCCTCAATTTCGGCACTGCCGAAGCGCAGCGCTGGCTCGCCGCCGAAAGCGCTGAGCATCTCGGGCAACTCGAGGCGCTTCGCGGCGGCCGATGGCCGAATGGTCAGGCAGGGCTGAAGATCGCAGCGCTCGCCGAGCGGCTGGACGCAGAATCGGTCAACCGGATCCGCCGTTATTGGGAACTTCAGGCGTGGCTCGTCGCCCAAGCTGAAGAGGCGATGATCGAAGAGGCGGCCGGCGATGCGGAATTCGACGGTCCAGCCGTGCGGGCGGCCTTCGCCGAGCTCGAGGGTCTTAAGCGCGCGCTAGGGCGAAGCACGTTCGCCGCAATGCAGGCGCTCCTTCCGTTCAGCCGCAACGACCAGTGGGAGGTATCCGAGCTCCGTCAGCGGCTGCACCGATAATAGACTCATTTCGACGAGCCGAACGTCTTCAAGAGCTTCAGCGTGAACCGCGCCGGATATTGCGCGGAATAATCTTCCTGCACCATCGGGGCGACGAGGCGATGTCGGTTCAGCGCATTATAGCTCGCAGTCCCGGTCAGCGAGACGGTCCGGCTGAAGCTGTGCGTATAGGCCAGGGTCAGCTGGTTCCACTCCAGATAACGCAGCTCGAATTGGCGCCAGGGACTGTTGTAGATCCA
>DASVYN010000118.1:0-11628 GCA_036392155.1 Sphingomicrobium sp. | reverse complement strand
AGAGCGTGATTATGCCTGGAGTGCCAGGCGCGGTTCGCGCCTCGACCTTTACTCCGGGCGCTGCCTCGAGCCGATAGCGGATGACGATGCAACGCTTGCCGGTGAGCGAGCCGTAGCGGAAGGTCACATAATGAAGGCTGCCAGGCGGGTGAGGCAGATCGATGTGCCAGGAATGACCTGGGCCGGCCGAGGGATGCAGAGGGGTTTCGCGCGAATAATCGACACCGTCGATAATCGGCCCGATCAGCCATCGGTTCGGGTCCATATGTGACGCGGGATCGATAGGATGCGCCCTCGCGAGAGCAGATGGCGCAGCCGCAAGCCATAGTGCGCTCAGAACGAACAGACGAAACAGCATCCGAGAGCTCCAGCAGTCCCAGTTCCGAACTACTCCTCCGAGGGCTTCATCGGGCTGAACAGTATCGCAAGCGTCCTTTAAGGCGCCCTCATCGGCCTTGGCCACAACGGTCCTGCCTGAACCGACTGAATGACAAGCCGTTGCCGAGCTTTCCAGCCCTCATTTCAACGCGCCCCTGGATAAACGACCCGGTCATCGGTGACCTCGGCTCCGGGCGTAAGGCGCGCCTGCTCGACGCGATTTTTTCCCATCAGGTGAAGAACGGTCCTGCCTCGTGCGAGCAGGTAATCCGCGATGATGCGGCGATGACATCTCCACCACACGGCCTCTGCGCACATGATCGCGCACCGGTTCGTCAAACTCAGGTTCAGCAGCTCAGCGAGCCCATCGGAAAAGTCAGGCGACAGCGCATAATCGGCGTAGTTGTGGAAGCTTTCATTCTCCCACAACGCATTGACGAACGCGGGAACCTTGGTTGAGCGCCCGCGCAATCCTCCCAAGGATGCGATGCGCGTGTAGCCGAGCTGAAAGCCGCGAAGCTCTCGCCCCAAACCATCTTCGTTGAACTGCGGATTGCGTCTCGATCGCGGGACCGTGCGCACGTCCACGACAAGGGACACCGGACCGCACCGAAGCAGGCTTGCAAACTCGGGGATGGAGCGCGTGGAATGCCCTACGGTGAAGATCGGCGGGTCGCTGTGCACGATATGATTAACGCTTCAACTCGGCTTGCAGCTCGTGGTGAGCGATCTTTCCGCCAAAGCGGCGTTGGCGACACACACGGCAATTGTTGGGTGGATTTCGCAGCTTCTCGTGCAAGGCGGCTGCAGTGATCGCTGTCCCCTTTTTTGCTTCTGAAGTGCGATTCAGCCGACAAGCGACTTCTGCACCTCAGCCAGCGGGCTCTGGAACAGCTGTTCAACCAGGTCGAACCCGACCAGCGGGCCAAGGCTCCCAAAATTCCGACAAATGCAAATTCGAGTGTTCGGCCGAGCGCGCGGCTGCGATCATATCGGCGCAACAGGGAACGCGATGCGCGCCTCCGCTCAGTTTGCGGCGCAGAGCTTGGTGTCGTCGAAGCAGGAGTTTCCGGCGAATCCGGATTCTTGATGAGCGCGTCGATCGGAACGGTATCCTGAGTGCGCACTCCGAAGCGCAGTCCCTCGGTCCAGACCACCCGAGCGACGATGACATGACGCCCGCGCCGGATCTCGACGTAAGTCCCCGCCTCGGGCGGTGCAGCGGCGCTCAATCCCAGTCCGCGCGAGGAGATGTTGAACATGCGCGCGTCTCGCCAACGGTTGCCGCAGCGCATTCTTGAGCTGATGACAACGCGCCGGCGATCCTCGCGTGCGCGCATCATTGATACTCGAAGAGCCGGACCAGGACCGGCCGGCCGTGTCCATCATCCCTGATGACCTCTCGCCGCTGCGTCCTCGGCCGACGCTCCCACTCTTCCCGGCTTGCCGAGACCGACCGTTCGACGCGCACGGTTGCCCATGCCTGCGCCGTACGCGGGCCAGGAGCCAACACTGCCGCGCTGCTGGCGATCAACCATAACATCAGTGAACATCTGGCTAAGACGTTGCTACGAGGGGCTTACCCATTCCTCCAGATTGGACGCATCAATCTTTTATGCAGCCGATTTCGAGGCCGGTACTTCAGCAGCAGGCGCGACCTGGGTGCGCTGGAACTGGGCGACGCTGTTCGCGGCAGTCTCGGCCTGAGGGGCCAAAGCGGTCAGCTGGTCCGGCGTCCGCTTTGCCGTCGCGAAAATCGCTTCGGATCTCTCTCACTTGCTCCATAGCGCCAATTCGGATCGATCATCCAATGCGCGTTAAGCTGTTATCGGTACCTACGTCTTTAACGGAGAATTACGGGGGTCGAATTGCGTTACAAAAGGCTGTCGGCTCCCAGTTTCCCATTTCGGAGTCTCGCGGCCGGGTTCATCGGCCTGATTTTGGTCGCAGCCCCGGGCCCTGCAATCATTCTTCTGACCGGTCCCGAAGCCGGTGAAGGCCTACACCCGATTGCCTTGAAGCAAATCGGTGCGCACCAGCAGCTGGTCGACAACCAGCTCTGGTACGGCGCGCTCGCGCTTTTCTTGCTCGTCGTCGCCATTGCAATCGTGGTTTGGAGTCAGATCGAGGCTGCGCGGTGCCGGCGAAGGTTCGCCCGGGACCTCGCCCAGATTGTCGACAATGTGCCGCACATGGTCTGGTCGTCATCCAGCGACGGGCGGATGCACTATAACAAGAGATGGGAGGAATTTACCGGAGTAGTCCGCAAGCGCGACGGAGACGCCGATGAGCTCGTTCATACGGAAGACCGCGGACGTGCGGTCGCCGAGTGGGATCTGAGGATTGCGGCTGGCGAGCCGTTCGAAATTGAATATCGGCTTCGTCATCATTCCGGGGAGCATCGGTGGGTTTGCAACAAGGGGGCGCCTGAATTCCAGGCCGGGAAGCTGGTTGGCTGGTACGGAACCTGCACCGACATTCACGACCGAGTCCTCGCCGGCCAGGCGCTTCGCGAAAGCCTCGGCCAGCTCAAATGGTCGAGCGAGCACGATCCGCTGACATCGCTCGTCAACCGCCGCGGTTTTCAGCACGCGCTCGAGGCCGCGCACCGCAGCGTCAAGCCGGGCGAGCAGGTCGGCCTGCTTCTCATCGATCTCGATCATTTCAAATATGTCAACGACAGCTATGGCCATGCCGTCGGAGACGAACTGTTGCAGATTCTGGGCCTGCGTTTGGCTGCCGGCATTCGCGAGACCGACCTCGCCGGCCGCCTCGGCGGCGACGAATTTGCAGTCCTCTTGCGCGACATACGCTCGGCCGAGGAGGCGGTGGCGATCGCAGTGAAGCTATGCTCCAGCCTGACCGGCCCAATGCGGCTCAAGGACCGTGTGCTGAATAGCGGTGTAAGCATCGGGGTCGCGACTTTCCCAAAGCACGCCGTTTCGCCGGATGAGCTGTTCAAGAGCGCCGATGCAGCCCTTTATGAGCTGAAGCGATCGGGCCGGGGCGGCGTCAGGCTGTTTGAAGATTATATGCTCACGAGGATCGCCAATGCAGCGCACCAATTGAGCCGGGCGCGGCGCGCAACGATGCTCGAGCGAATCGTTCCGGTCTATCAGCCAAAGGTCGATCTCAGGTCGAGTTCGATCATCGGATATGAAGCGCTGCTGCGCTGGAGCCTGCCGGGACAACCGATGCAGTCGCCGGAGATGATCGAGGAAGCCTTTGAAGACTATGAGCTCGCGACAAGGATCGGCGGGCTGATGCAGCGCTCGGTGGCGCGCGACGTGCGGCGCTTGCGCGAGGCCCGGGTGAACTGCGGTCGGGTGTCGATCAATGCGGCCCCTTGCGAGTTCCTGCGCGACGATTTTGCGGAGCGGCTGCTCGAAGTGCTTGCCGAGGAAGGAGTCGACCCGTCGTCCTTCGAAGTGGAGATCACTGAGCGCGCATTGATCGACCGCGCTCCCGACTTTGTCGCGCGCGCACTTCGCCTTCTGAGGGACGCTGGGATCACGATCTCGCTCGACGATTTCGGCACCGGATATTCGTCCCTTTCGCACTTGCGCGATTTTTCCGTCGACCTGGTGAAGATCGACAAATCCTTCGTCCGGCAAATCTGCGATGAAGCCGATATTGCAGCAATCGTCTCGGCGGTCATTTACCTGACGCAGAGCCTTGGAATCGCGGTTGTCGCTGAAGGAGTAGAAACCGATAGTCAGGCGGAGCTGCTTCGAACCATGGGCTGCAGCTTTGCCCAGGGTCATTTGTTCGGACATCCCGTGCCTTCAGAGGCGATTGCCGCCGAAGCGTTGCGGTTCCAGGCTGCCTGAGGCCGCCCCCACCTGTTTTGGAAATCGTCGTTGCCAGGGAGGCACATGCGACGGATTTTTGGGTAACCCGTGCGGCACGTAGAGGTCCATTGTCCGGCGGCCTCTGTCGATAGCGAGGCCAGCGAGCGACGGTGATCGGCAAGATCGGTCATTCGCAGCACAAGCCGCCCGGCGGGCATCCCGGCGATTTGTCAAAACGCCCTGCGATCGGCCCCTGATGGAGAGATGACGAGATATTCGACCGGCGCCGCCGACCGCAGAGGCTCGGTCCACTGCGCTCCGGCATAGAGCCTTTTGCCCGGGAGCGAAGTGCAAGCCTTCCCCGCTGAATCGCACTGCCGCCCGTCGGCCAATTCGATGCTGACATTCCCCTCATTGGTGAAGGTCAGAAGATTTCCGTTACGCTTGCCGACGACAACCGGGCGTGGGTCGGCCGGCCTTACGAGCACGAGAACATCGTAACCGATGAGGACCTTGAGGCCGGACTTGTCGGAAACGAGGGCGCCGACCTCCGGCTTGACGGTTATCCGATATACGCGCTCATGCGTGTCGGCGGGCCCGATCGATGCAATCCGCAGCAACTTGTGCTGCCCCGGCTCGAGGATCATGCGCGCGGGCGCGACCAGCAGGCCGAGCTTTTCCGGATCGGGCTCAATTCGGGTGCCCTGGGCAGCGGTTCCCGGGCTGATGATCTCGCGCGGTTCGGCAGCGACATAGGCACGATCGGGCGAATTGTTCCAAACGTCGACGTCACCGACTGCCGCCGCGCCCGGCTTGAGCTCGACTATGAGCTGGCTCAACAGGACATCGGCCCGGCCCGCTGCGGGAAATCCGATCGCCGCTGCCCAGCCGAGCAATGCAAGCGCCAAATGCCTTACTGTTTTGCGCGTCATCATTGGCACAGGACTTTTCCCAAGGAGGCATAGGAACCGCGGGCGGCCAGGTCACCGACCTGGACGTGACACGTCGCGCCATTGGCGTCGGTGAACAGAAGCGAGTCTCTGCTGCCCGCGTCAATCTGGAAATATCCCTGGCCGTCGGTCTCGCCGACGCCGCGCCTCGACTGGACGCTCGCGCCTTTCACCGGCGCTCCATCGGGGCGAACCGCCTGTCCGAACAGGCTCGCTACATGCTCGACACGCCAGCTCAGATGCCGAACTGTCCCTGGATAAAGCGTCAAATCGCGGGTTACCGAATCATACCACACCGAGGCACCTCCGACCGGCCGGAGCCGGACTGAATAATGATGATAGGGCTGAAGGAAGATCGGAAGCCGCCCTCCTGCGCCAAGCTGCCCACGCGGCTGCTCGTCGACCAGCACCTCGAATCTGGCGTCGGGAGCGATTCCGTCGAGCGCGGCCACCACTGCGCTCTCCTGGAGCTCTCGGCCGCCAATCGCGAGATCGCTGGGGTCGACCGCCGCGCCGGTCTGAACGCTGAGGCCATATTGCAGCGCGCCGCCAAAATCGTGGAGAAGGTCCGCGCGCACGCTTCCGAAGCGGCTGTAGAGCGACCCATTGGCATGAACTGACGTCAGTTCGGTCGTCCGCTCCAATCCGCCATCGAGGGAAAGCTGGGTTCGGTTCTCGTCTTCGTGAAAATATTGGCTGGTGAGGCTCGTGACCATTCGGCTGATCGAACCACCGGCGTTCCCGTTCGAATGAACGCTTCGATATCCGCTCGTATTGAACGTCGAAAAGCCGCCTCCCGTGTGCAGGAACCGAATTCCGAAGAAGGTTGAAGTGGTCGAGCGGGTGCGCTGCGCATCGGCGTCGAGCGACAGCTGAAAGCCGGCACGGTTGACGAGCAGCCACTGGAGACTTGGCCCAATGCTATAGTCGGACCTGGTGGCTTTGTCCTTGCGGTAGGAGGCAATGAGGCTCAGCAGCGCCGGGCCAAGCTGATAGCCAAGGCTCGCCGTCGCCTGGCTGTAAGAGCCGCTCCCGAGCTGGGCCTTGACCGGTGGCCCTGACGTAAAATTATCGACATAATCGGCGGCCGGAATCAGCGGTTCGCCGTCATTGCTCCAGACGCGGCGCAGATCGAAGCTGAAGCTCAAATTGGCGAGGCCCGCCGACCCAAGCTGGAGAAGCGCAGCGCGATCTCCCGCGGTCGAGACCAGTCCTGCGACCCGGAGCCGTGCAACCGGGGTAATCAGCCAGGCTCCGGCCTCGGCCAGGGTCTTCTTCTGCGTGCCGATCGCCGAAACGTCGACAGCGAGTGCGCGACTGAGCCGCCGCGCGGTTCCCAGCTGATAGTAGAGCGATTTGGAAAGGCTGATCGGGCGATTGCGCCGGGTGTTCGCAAGCATTCCCGCATAAGCGAAATAGAGCGGCTTCCCGACCGGGGCGATCTGCGCATTCTTGATGAAGAAGCGGCGTTCCTCATGCACTGCTCCGCTCGACTCGCGGATTCGCAGCACCAGCGAATAAGCGCCGTCGGGGAGCGAGGATGTGTCGAGAATATTGTTGCCGGCAGTATAGAGGCCCGAACCGACGAGGCGGCCGTCGATCAGTATCTCGATGCGCGCGGGCTGACTGAGGAACACAAGCAGCGGCGTTCCGCGCAGCGATTCCCGGTCCGAGCGCGTGTCGAACTGGGATCCAATGCCGAATCCGACAATGCGGCGCTGCCCGGTTAGATCGAGGCCCGGCGCCCACAACAGACCCGCCGAATAGCGCAGGTCAGGCCGGTCGACTTCGGCGACCAGATCGTCGGCGATGAAGCCGAGACCCGAGGCAAAGGACGTGTCGGCGCGGATGCGCACATTGCGGACCGCAAGGATGGTACGGTTCTGAAAATTGTAGAGCGGATCCGAGGCGCTGCTCCCGGAAATGGCCAAACCGAGCGAGCTGGTCAGCGAAGGCGCGGCCGACGGGAGCGCGAGATAGGGATTGGCCTTGGTGATTGCGCGCAGCAGCTTCGGGCTTACGAACACATCGACCCGGAAGCGCTGCTCGTCAAAAATGATTCCTGCAGAATCGGGAGCAAGCGTACCGCATAGGCTCGAGTTCGCCGGCGAGCAGACCAGAGCGCTGTTGGTTGAAAGAGCGCCCGAAAGGACAGCGGCGAGCTGAGCAGGGTCGAGCGCATTGGGAATGAGCGCTGCAACGCTCGCTGGATCGCGAAACTGGAGTGCGCCGGGGCGAATGGTCGCCATGGTCTCGCCCAGCTTCTGCCCCCCGAAATAGATATCGACGACAATCTGGCGCGCACGGGAAAGCTCCTCGAAGCCGGCCGGCGCTCCGACCGGCTGGATTGCTGCTGCCGCCGACGCCGAAGCGATCGGGCTGCCGCCGAGGAGCAGAGCCGCAAGATGAGCGCGAAGCATAAGGCCGGAGCGCGGCATCGGCGCTCATTCCGGCGCAACGAGCAGCGTCAGCGTGCCCGAATAGGTGCCGGCCCTGGCAGCCGAGAGCTGAGCTGAGCGCAGAATGATGATCAGGCTGGCAGATGTCGCCGGGCCGGAGTTGCAGCTCTGCTGCGTTGCCGAACTCACTTGCCCGGTGAGCGCAACATTCGGGCTGAGCGTGGTTCCGGTGGATTGGCCCGAGACCGGATTCCACTCCACCTCATACGCCAGTGCATTGCTTCCGGATGCGAGGGCGAAGGCGCCGCCCGAGCCCGAGCCCGTCGCCTGAACATGGTAGCCTCTGGTCGGGCTGTTGGAATAGACACAGATATTCTGGCTGCGCGTCCAATCCGTCGAGAGGTTCGCGACGGTTCCGAATGCGACGTCGGAAAGGCCCGTGATGCGGACATTGTTGCCAGCCAGGAGTGCCGACCAGGCCGGAAGGGCGAGCGCCAGGGCCGCGCCGGCCATGAATAGTTGCCGGCGCCGGCCCGTGCGCAACGCGGGGCTTGGGCGCTTGTCACTCCTGGCGGTGGCAGGATCATGGAGCGCCACCGCTGAAATATCCTATTCGGGGGCGACGACCAGCGTCAGGGTCCCGGTATAGCTGAGCGCCGCCTGCATGGTCTGCAGGTTGGCCGACGGGATCTTGACGATCAGGCTCGCCGTAGCGGCAGGTCCGGAGGTGCAGCTGGCCGAAGTCGCGGTCGAAGTCAGCCCGGTCAAGGCCGTGCCCGAGGTGAGCGCTGTGCCCGAGGTCTGACCCGAGCTACCGCCCCACTCGACATTATAGCCAACCGATTGCGCACCATTGGCCAGTGTGAAGGCGTTGCCTGCGCCGCTGCCGGTCGCGGTCACATTATAGCCCCTCGTCGATGTGTTGCTCCATACGCAGACATTCTGCGCGTTCGCTGCAGCAGTCGCCGGGTCCTGGTTGGTGAAGCTGACATCGCTCAGACCGGAAAGCTGGACCCGATTGGGTACAGACGCGCTGATCGACACCGAACCGGTTGAAGTGGAACCCAGGGTTCCCTGGGTCGCCGCAACGGCAGGCTCTGCGCAGAGCGCCATTGCCGCGCTGACGAGCAGCCATCGGCTGTTAACACGCATCATCATTGATCTGGTCCCCACACCTTTTCAAATCGGAACAATGATTTGTCCGAAATGGACCAATTAACCGAAAGCGGTTAACAGATGCTCAACGCGCGAGGGGTGGCGGCCCTGGCGAGGCCGCCGGTCAGTCGGCCCGGAACGAGAGCGCCGCTCAGGCTGGCGGCCGACGAGGAAACCGGCGCGTTGCTGAGGGAATGCGGAGCGTTTGCGAACCACTGCTTCTCAGGAATCGATGCTCACGCCGGCGAGATATTCCTCAAGTCGGGCGCGTGCAGTCTCGGTCAATTCGATGAATACGATCCGCAGGTCCGTCGGATGCGGTCTTCGGATGACGAGACCGCTGCGTTCGAGATGGGCGATCCAGCGCAGCGCAGTCGTTTGCGGGACTTCGACCCAGCGGATCAATTGCCCGATCGTCTGGCGGCCGGATTCCTCTTCCCCGACGTAGAGCGCGAGCAAGATATCCCATGCCGGCTCGCCAAAGAGTGTCGGGTCGAAGCAGCGGGCTCGACGCTGACGCTCCGCCAAGATCGTGCGTGCGAGATAGGTAAGCCGGTCGGGCGCACTCAAAGATGTGGTGTGATTGGTCATGCGCAGATCTGAGTGACGCTGCGTCGGTTGAGCCGATCGAAGGCAATGCGCAGATCCGCAGCGCCGCAGCGCCAATTTTTCACAGACAGCATGGGGACGTTCCCCGTCCGGATCGACTTTCCCTTGGTCATGGCGATTTCCGAATACGCCTCCACTAGACTAACCACGATCCGCGCAATGCGGCACCGATGGATCGCTCGCAAGTCTTGAGACAAAGCGTGAAGCCGATGAAAGTCGCAGTTGCTCCATTTTGGATCAAAATATTGTTAAGTGCGCTTCGCTATGGAGCTAACCACCCCCGGGTGAGGATGGCCCTCCTGAGTCCCAATCCTGGTGGGCTTGCCTTAACTGTATCAAATTAACACAGCAGCTGATGCAACCGTGACCGCCGCGAAGCTCGCCTCTATGACGCTGCTTTCCTGGAGACCGCAATGCCGAAGTTAGAACTTGCCGAATTCAGCCCGGATGAGCCGCAGTCCAGTGGTTCTCTTTCGGAAGCGCTCGAGCGAATGGAAGAAGCCTTGCAAATTCTCGACAATCTTGCAGCGCCCGCAGACATTGGCGCCCATCTTGACCTCGCGCTTCACCGGCTGCGCCAGGAGATTGGGCGCGTGCCCGCCTAGATGACGCTCGCGGGGGTAATCGACTTGAAATATGAGGCCATTGCCAGGTTGGCGTCCAGCGAAAGCGACAAATAATAGCGGCGCCGATCGAGCGGATCCTCGTGACGCCGGATCATGCCGCTATCCTCAAGATTGCGAATCCAGCGTAAGGCGGTGGTTACCGGCACACCCGCTCCGGCGCACACACTGGTCACCGCAGTGCGCTGGTCGGCAAGACTGCTCGCAAACAGCTCGAGAAGAATGTCCCAGGCGGGATCCCCAAACAAGCCAGGATCAAAGAAGCGATCTCGCGCGCGCCTTGCACGAATGACCTTGCGAACCTCCATTTCGGTTGGCGCATCCATGAAGCAATTGACCGCGACCGGCGGGCTCACCCGTTCCAAATTGTGGCACAATTCTTCGATCGTCCGGCGCAGGTCGTGCGCCTGGCGCTTGCAGTCGTCGGCGGCCCCGGCGACCTCGGGATCTGGAATTCGGGAAAGTTTCATCGCCCAATACTCCTCACTCAGAATTGCTCTGAATCGGAGGTTCACCCAAATTGGTTAAAGCGAATTAACGATTCGATCCGTTCTGGATCGAATATAGCCCACATTGGATAGTTCAGTTCGAGCGACTTGAGGCGAGCTCCGACGCTCTCGGGCCGCTGACATCCAATGCACTTTCGAAAATCGCATCCGATTTGGAACGACTGTTAGGAGGGCGGTGGAACCGCCGGGAATAGGCCCCGTTGGCTTGTATAAACGGGGAGGCGGCGATGATTTCGTTTCTCAAGCCTGCATTTGGGGCGGCGTTAGTGCTTGGAGCGACCTGCGCACCCGCCCAAGCATCGGCGGGCGAGATCGGTCCTTCCTCCCGAGGAACGATCAATATCAGCCTCAGCATAGCTCCGCGAATTGAAGTCCGAAGGATTTCGGACGCCAGGCTCGCCGGCGCAAATCCCGTTGCGGAGGGGGAGGCCATTTGCATTTCGGCCAATACGCCTACGCGGGCTTATGGGGTCTCGCTCCTGACCTCTGCCGCTTCGAACGGCCCGGGACAGGGAAGCTCCGAGCGATACTTCGTTGAGTGGATCGATGAGCCTGGAAAAGCTGCAGGCGCTCGAATTCAGCCCGGATCGACGGTGACGGGCTTCGTTGCTCCTCGGGGCCGCTGCACAGCCCTGAGCAGCCCCAGTGCACGGCTGGTCGTTCGTCCCTTGCCCCAGACGGCGAGGGGCGCCGAGGGATCGCCGCCCGCTGCAACGCTCCTCATCATTCCCGAATGAGCCGGTCCATTGTTCCCCGCGCCATTGTCGGAAGATCCGACCGGAGCAAGCCCGCCATCGAGAACTGAAGGATCGCTCAGAGGAGTCGGCGCGCCGTCTCGAACCGGCTCTCCCCAATGACACTTTTCACCTCCCAAGCCGCTTCGGCCGAAACCGCTTCTTCGACCTTGCAAACGAAGATCGTGCAATTCCGATATTAGAAGACGGGTTACATGCCAGCTTCCGGCTGGCCGGGCTTTTCGGCCGAGCCGAGTCCATGCTCTTCGTCGATGCGGTGGGTCTCGCCAGTTGTGACTATCGTCCTCGTCGCGTCGATTGACGCATAGGTCCAGAAGATGCGCAGCAACGCGCTCGTCGAGGGATTGCGGAAGAAATGATGGACTCCGGCCGGGATCCAGCTGGTGTCATTTGGCGCCAGCGAATATTCCTTGCCGCCGATCGTCGCGATGGCCGCGCCGTCCAAGACCATGACGCTCT
>DASVYN010000117.1:0-2796 GCA_036392155.1 Sphingomicrobium sp. | reverse complement strand
AGGCCGCGCTGATCACGATCCGCCCGTAACTGATGCTGATCCCCCACCAAAGCGACATCAAAAGCAACAGCCCGAAAAAGATCGCTGTCGGCGCTACAAGCAGGATCAGCAGCAGGCGCGGGACTTGAATTGGCATTCGCGCCTGGAGCAGCATTCGGTCAAGTCGATGCGCAAAGCGATCGATCGGCCGAGGGAGGCCTTCGGGCACAGAGGAAGCGATTCGACGCAAGATGGCCTGCTCACCGCGGTTTCCGCCGCGACCGATCAGCCTGAGCCGTCCGTGAATGGCCCGGCTTTCCGATCTGTTGCTCGCCAGCCAGCGGAGACCTGATTCAGCAACCAGCACCACAGCGCCGAACACGCAGACGAGGACGACAGCGTGGATCCACGCGGGGTTCATGCCTCGAACTTCGCGTCCGGACGGAACAGGTCCGCCGAAAGACTGACGCCGTGCGACATCGCATGATCGAGAAAGCGCGGTCGAATGCCGGTCGCTTCGAACCGGCCCTGGACGACCCCGTCAGTGCCGATCCCGGTTTGCCGGAACCGGAAGATGTCCTGCATCGTAATGATGTCGCCCTCCATTCCGGTGAGCTCGGCAAGCCCAACCACCTTGCGGCGGCCGTCGGACAATCGGGCGATCTGGATCACGACGTTGAGCGCGGAAGCGATCTGCGCGCGCGCAGATCGTGCGGGAATGTCCACGCCGCTCATGCCGATCATCTGTTCGACACGCGACAAGGCATCGCGTGCGGTGTTTGCGTGCACGGTGGTCATCGAGCCGTCGTGGCCGGTATTCATCGCCTGAAGCATATCGAACGCCTCGCCGGCGCGGACCTCGCCCAGGATGATCCGGTCGGGTCGCATTCGAAGCGCGTTCTTGACGAGGTCGCGCTGGGTGATCTCGCCCTTGCCCTCGATATTCGGCGGGCGCGTCTCGAGCCGCACGACGTGATTCTGCTGCAACTGAAGCTCGGCCGAGTCCTCGATCGTCACGATCCGCTCATGATCGGCAATGAATGCCGACATTGCATTGAGTAGGGTCGTCTTGCCGGAACCGGTGCCGCCGGAGATCAGCACGTTGCGCCGTGCCGCAACGATCGCCCGGAGGACCTCGGCGACCTGAAGCGGGACGCTGCCGATCTCGATCAGCCGATCGAGACTGATCGGCACGCGCGCGAATTTGCGAATTGAAAGCAGGCATCCGTCGATCGCGAGCGGCGCGACCACGGCATTGACGCGGCTCCCGTCGGCAAGCCTTGCGTCGACCATCGGGGAGCTTTCGTCGATCCTGCGCCCGACTGCCGAAACGATCTTCTGGATGATCCGCAAAAGGTGCTTCTCGTCCTTGAACCTGACCGGGCTGTGCTCGAGGATGCCATAACGCTCGACGAACACATTGGCATGGCCGTTGACGAGAATGTCGGTGATCGTCGGATCCTTGAGAAGCGGCTCGAGCGGGCCGAGGCCGAGCAATTCGTCGAGCACGTCGCCGACGAGCTGTTTGCGCTCCGAATGGTTCAGCGCATGGTTCTGCTTGGCGAGCTCCTCGGCGACGATATCGCCGACCTCGTCCTCGATCTGCGCCCGCGACATCTGCTCGAGCGCCTGAAGATTGATGAGGTCAAGCAGGCGCTGGTGAAGCTCGACCTTGAGATCGGTATGGAGGTCGCGCTTGGCGAATGCGCCGGCGTCGCCGAGCGTGACGAGCCGATGTTCATCCAGCGCGCGCTGCCGCTGCTCGTCGTCGAGCTCTTCGGCGTGGTTAGTCTTGCGGATCTGCCACATCGGCTATCTCTCCAATCCAAGCGCTGCGGCAATGCCCGCGTCGAGCACGTCCAGGTCCTTGCCAAGCGCACTCTTCCGCTTGAGTTCATCGATCGGTACGCCGCGATCGATCGCCGATCGCACCAGTGCGAAATCATTTACGACGGTGTAATCGATGTCGCGCCCAAGCGCGTTCTTGACGTCCGCCGGCCGGACCGTACGAGCGAGTGACTTTTCGTAGCGGTTGACGATTATCCGTACGTCGACATTTGAAAGGTCCTGCGAATCCAGGAGGGTGAGCTGGCGTCTGGCGCGGTTGATTCCGGCGACGCTCTGCTCGGTGACCAGCAGCGCAAGGTCCGATTGAGCGACGACCGACAGCGACCAATTGGTCCAGTTGGTTGGAAGGTCAACGAAGACGGTGTCGAACTCGCTTCTGGCGAGCTCGATGATGCGCAGCAGGTGTTCGGTCGGCATGCCCTCGATCGGCATCATGTCGACCGGCGCGGCGATCACCTTGAGGCCGCTTGGATGCTCGGCGCAAGTGGCACGAAGCAGCTCTCCGTCGAGTCTTGAACCAGCCTCGAGCAAATCAAGCAGGGTGAATTTCGGACGCAGCCCAAGCTGGAACGCGACGTCGCCGAATTGCAGGTCGAGGTCCATCAGGCATGCTTCGCGGCCCTTTCGGGCTTCGCTCTGCACATAACGTATTGCCAGCTGGCTCATGAGCGCGGTCGCGCCGACTCCGCCCACGCTCTTGATCACGCTGACGAGCTTGCCGGTCGTCGACCGTACGCTGCTCCGTCTCTTCGCCAGCTCTTCTTTCAATGCCGCCAGCGACGACTGAACTTCTTCGATACTGGCTGGAAGCGGAATGACATCGTGCGCGCCGGCCCTGACCAATGCCCGGACCAGCGCGAGCGGTGGCTCGTAAACCCCGGCGATCAGCGGCGTAGAAACGAGCTTGGTCAGTTTCTGGAAACGCTTGACCGACGCTGCATTGTCGGCGTCGACCTGGACGATCGCGAC
>DASVYN010000116.1:0-8380 GCA_036392155.1 Sphingomicrobium sp. | reverse complement strand
CGCTCGCCGATCCGCGCTGCCTCGTATTATGGGAAGCGCAGTTCGGTGATTTTGCCAACGGTGCGCAGAGCATCATCGACCAGTTCGTTGCTGCCGGCGAAGCCAAGTGGCTGCGTGCGAGCGGCCTGGTCATGCTCCTCCCGCACGGCTTCGAAGGGCAGGGGCCGGAGCATAGCTCGGCTAGGCTCGAACGCTATCTCCAGCTCTGCGCCGAGGACAATCTCCAGGTCGCCAACTGCACCACGCCGGCCAATTACTTCCACATCCTGCGGCGGCAGATAAGGCGCGACTTCCGTAAGCCGTTGATCATCATGACGCCCAAGTCGCTGCTGCGGCACAAGCTTGCAGTCTCGAAGCTCGGCGATTTCACCGGCGAGAGCCATTTCCGGAGAATCCTCTCCGACCTCAATCCGCCTGCCGAGGGCGAAACCCGTCGGCTGGTATTGTGTTCGGGCAAGCTTGCATATGAGCTAATGGAAGCGCGCGATGCTGCGGGCGACCTCGGCGTCGAGGTCGTGCGCATCGAGCAGCTCTATCCCTTCCCGTCCGAGCCGCTGGTCAAGCGCCTCAACGCAATGCCCAAGCTCACCGAGCTCGTCTGGGCGCAGGAAGAGCCGAAGAACAACGGCGCCTGGCTGTTCGTTGAGGATCTGCTCGAACAATGCCTCGCCGATGCCGGCTTCGCCCGCATGCGTCCGCAATATGCCGGCCGCGATGCCAGCGCGTCGCCGGCGACGGGTCTCGCCAAGCGTCACGCAGCGGAACAGGCTGCGCTGATTGCCGCAGCCCTTGGACATAATTCGACGAGCGGCGGCCAGGCAGCCGTCGCCGCGGAATGAAGGAAAGTCATGGCCACTGACGTTGAAGTCCCCGCACTCGGGGAATCGATCACCGAAGGAACGCTCGCTCAATGGCTGAAGAAGCCCGGTGAGGCCGTCGCTGCGGACGAACCGATCGCCAGCCTTGAGACTGACAAGGTCAGTGTCGAGGTCCCTTCGCCGGTCGCCGGTGTCCTGACCGAGCAGCTGGTCAAAGAGGGTGACAATGTCGAGGTCGGAGCGATTATCGCGCGAATCGACGAGAAAGCGACGTCCGCAGCTGCTGCTCCTCCTGCCGTGCCAAGAGCTGATGAGGTAGCGGCCGCTGCAACCACCAATCCTGCGGGCGCGGGCGAGACTCCGGCGCTACGCGCCGATGCTGGAGCGTCCGTTGCAGAGCTGGAGCGCGAGGAAGATCACATCACGACCCTGTCACCGGCAGTGCGTCGGGCGGTGCTCGAATTTCATGTCGATCCGACCAAGATCCGCGGAACCGGCAAGGATGGCCGCCTCACCAAGGACGATGTGATCGCAGCTGCAGAGGCGCAAAAGGCTGCCCCGGCGCAGCCTTCGGCGAAAGCGCCGTCGGCTCCTGCGCCATCAGCACCTGCTCAGCAGATCAAGGCTCCCGCAGGCGCGGGCGAACGGCGCGAAGAACGCGTGAAGATGACGCGTCTGCGCCAAACTGTCGCTCGGCGCCTCAAGGAAGCGCAGAACACCGCCGCAATGCTGACGACGTTCAACGACGTTGACATGAGCGCGGTCATCGACGCCCGCAGCCGCTACAAGGATCTGTTCGAGAAGAAGCACGGGATCCGCCTCGGCTTCATGGGCTTCTTCGTGAAGGCATGCGCACTGGCAGCGAGGGACGTGCCTGCGGTCAACGCAAGCATCGAAGGCGACGAGATTGTCTATCACGATTATCTCGACGTCTCGATCGCAGTCTCTGCGCCCAAGGGCCTCGTCGTCCCGGTAGTCCGGAGCGCAGACCGGATGGGCTTCGCCGAGATTGAGAAGTCGATCGCCGAGTTCGGCAGGCGCGCCAAGGAAGGCACGCTCGGTATCGAGGACATGCAGGGCGGCACCTTCACCATTACCAACGGCGGCGTATTCGGCTCGCTTCTCTCGACGCCGATCATCAATCCGCCCCAGTCGGCGGTGCTCGGGATGCACCGCATCGAGGAGCGCCCGGTCGCCGTCAAAGGTCAGGTGCTGATCCGTCCGATGATGTACCTCGCTTTGTCTTACGACCATCGGCTGATCGACGGGCGCGAGGCGGTGACCTTCCTGGTGCGTGTCAAGGAAGCGATCGAAGACCCGACCCGGCTGCTGATCGACCTTTAGGCTGCAGCGCTGATATTCGGCGACAGATCCTGCGCGAGCCGCTCGGCCGCGCCGGTAAGCACAGCCTCGTGCTGATCGACGCGCCATACGGAGGTGCCAATCAGCAGCCGGCTGAAGTTGCGCCGAGTCGCGAACGCGGAATCGAAATAGACCCGGTTCCCGGATTCGAGCATCCGGCCCGCGCGTGTGCCGGTGAGCATCATGCCCTGCCATGCTCCGAAGCTGTGCATCAGATTGACCGCGAAACGGCCAAGGAGCGTCGCCAGCAACTTGGGGCGCTCGGGTTCGAGCATTTCCGGGCAGGCCTGACCCCAGATCGGCGAGTGGCGATCGAGCATCAGCATCATTTCCCAGCTCACCACCGCAGCATTGCCGCGCACTGCTTTGGCGAGGCGCTCCTCGCGTTCGCTGCCCGGCGAGAATTCCATATGACCAGCCTCGGTCTCGAGCACGCGCACGCCCGCGTCGCGATCGACGTCGACGATCGCTGCACCGACGCCTTCCTCAACCATGATCATTCCATAGCGGCCGGGACGGCTGAAGCTCGGCATTCCGGCGCCGCGCAAGGACTGGATATTGGCCGTTCCCGACCGAGTAGCCCAGGCTCTGGCGGCGACGTCATTGAGGATAACGGGCGAGGTGCCGAACACCGCCTGAAGTCCGGTACGGCTGATCGTCCAGCGCGAACGGACCAGCGAAATCGCTTCTCCGCTGGCCGCGCCGGCGATCGCCATTGCGCATTGCAGGCCCGACAGCGGCACGCCCTTTTCGCGCTCGAACCGCTGCAATGCATCGGTGAACGTGGGGACTCCTGCGACTTCGACCTCGTGAATATTTGACACCCTCGGCCGAGTCGACGGAATCGCTGTTGCGAACCGAAGCACGCCTTCACTCGAAGCTTCAATCAAGAGCCATGGGCGGACGCCCGAGGTCGCTGGACTCATCATTTCCTTCAAGCTCTCCCCACTGATTTTGATAGCGCTATCAGATCGTCGTTAAGCCGACGTTACCGGATGCCTTATTTGTCTGCGTTTTTTCTTCGCCTTGCTGGCAGGCCGCAGGCTGCCTAAGTCGCGCTGCAAATCCCGGTTTTTGTGGAGTGAAGAATGGCCGTTGGCTTCGACTATGATGTGCTCGTGATCGGCTCCGGCCCCGGCGGCTATGTAGCGGCAATCCGCGCAGCCCAGCTCGGCCTCAAGACCGCCTGCGCGGAAAGCCGCGAGACTTTGGGCGGCACCTGCCTCAACGTCGGCTGCATTCCTTCCAAGGCGCTGCTTCATGCTTCCGAGCTGTTCGAGGAAGCGCATGACGGAACGCTTGCCAAATGGGGCGTGAAGACGAGCGGCGTCGAGGTCGATCTCGACACGATGCACGGTTCGCGCAAGGAGGCGGTGAAGGGCCTCACCCAGGGCATCGAATTCCTGTTCAAGAAGAACAAGGTCGAGTGGCTGAAGGGCCATGCCAGCTTCGAAGGCGCCGATAAGGTCAAAGTCGGTGACCGCACGGTTCGGGCGAAGAACATCGTCATTGCGACCGGCTCTTCGGTGACGCCGCTTCCCGGCGTCACCATCGACCAGGAACGGATCGTCGATTCGACCGGCGCGCTCGAGTTGCCGCAAGTGCCCAAGCGCATGGTCGTGATCGGCGGCGGAGTGATCGGGCTCGAGCTCGGCTCGGTCTGGCGGCGGCTGGGCGCTGAGGTCACGGTCGTCGAGTTCCTCGACCAGATCCTGCCCGGCTTCGACGGCGATGTCCGCAAGGAAGCCAACAAGATTCTCAAGAAGCAGGGCTTCGACTTCAAGCTTTCGACCAAGGTCACCGGCGCCGAGCGCAAGGGCGACACGGTTGCTCTGACAATTGAACCCGCCAAAGGTGGTGCGGCGGAAACGATCGAAGCCGATGTCGTCCTCGTCTCGATCGGCCGCAAGCCGAACACCGAAGGCCTTGGTCTCGAAAAAGCGGGGCTCCAGACCAATCAGCGGGGGCAGATCGAGACCGGCCATGACTTTCGGACGTCAGTGCCCGGCATCTGGGCGATCGGCGATGTGATCCCGGGGCCGATGCTCGCCCACAAGGCCGAGGACGAGGGCATTGCGGTCGCTGAGAATATCGCGGGGCTCACCGGTATCGTGAACCACGACGTAATTCCGTCGGTCGTCTACACCATGCCCGAGATCGCCGGCGTCGGTCTGACCGAGGAGCAGGCGAAGGAGCATGGTGAGGTCAAGGTCGGCAAGTTTCCGATGCTCGCCAACAGCCGCGCCAAGACCAACCGCGAGCCCGACGGCCTCGTGAAGGTGATCGCGGATGCCAAGACCGACCGCGTGCTCGGCGTGTGGATGATCGCCTCGGTCGCCGGCACGATGATCGCCCAGGCCGCCCAGGCAATGGAGTTTGGCGCAACATCGGAGGATATCGCCTACACCTGCCACGCTCATCCGACGCATTCGGAGGCGCTGAAGGAGGCTGCGATGGCGGTGACGGGCAAGCCGATCCATATCTGAAGAGCAGATACTGCGGCCCTACGCCCGTACTAACGGTTGCGGATCTTTTCCCGGCCTAGCTCAACAAGCTCTTGATCATTCCAAGTAGCGTCAGGTCCTTCTGCTCGATGCGCGCGGGTGCAACCGGCGGGCATTCGAGGCAGCGCGCCTGGATGCTCGGGCCGGAGACGATCGAGCGAACCTCCGCCAGAATCGCCTCAAGCTGCTGTTCCGGCCCGCGGGCGAGGGTCGAGAAGGCATCTGCCGGCGCTGCTGTATCCTCATTCTGATTGGCGAGCGCCTCGATCAGCTGATCCTTGAAGCTGGGCTGCGGCTCGAGGTAGCGGACGCTCCGTTCGTTGCCGAGGTTCGCGAGCTGCGCCGCCTTGGCGATCGCGTCGGTGACACCGCCGAAACCATCGATGAGGCCGATCTGCCGTGCAGTTCCGCCGTCCCAGACCCGCCCCTGAGCAATCTGGTCGATCTGCTGCGTCGTCTTGTGCCGGGAAGCGGCGACGATTCCGAGGAATCGGCCATACATGGATTCGACGCCGGTCTGGATCAGCTGGCTGGCCTGAGGCGACGGCCCCTTCAACAGATCGGGTTCGCCGGACAGCGGCGTCGTCTTCACTCCGTCAGCGCCGACGCCGAGTTTCTGGAGCGTTCCCTGGAAGCTGGGGATCACTCCGAAGACGCCGATCGAACCGGTGATGGTCGAAGGTTCGGCATAGATGAAGTCGGCCGGAGTCGAGACCCAGTAGCCGCCCGAGGCTGCGACGCTGCCCATCGATACCACGACCGGGATCTTCCTCGATTTCGCTTCCAGCAGCGCCTGGCGGATCCGCTCGGACGCGAGCACCGATCCGCCGGGGCTGTCGACGCGGACGACGAGCGCCTTGAGCCCCTTGTTGCGAATGCCGTCTTCGATCTCCTTGGCGATCGTGTCGCCGCCGGCCGTGCCAGGACCCGCTTTGCCGTCGATGATCATTCCGGCGATGGTGACGATGCCGATCGGTCCGGTCGGATTGCGGTTGACGACATCGGCCACATAGGAGCCGAGCTTGACCTGCTTGAACGGTGCGCCTCCGCTGCCTTCGCCGCCGCCCAGGGAAGCGAGCCGCGCCTCGAATTCACGGCGCTCGCCAATCCGATCGACGAGGCCGGCCTGCAGCGCGGCCTTCGCCATATCGCCGCCGGCGGCTGCGACCGCGCCGTTCATGTTGCTGAGGAAAAGGTCGACATTTGCTTTCGGACGCGCCTGCTTGACCTGCTGCTTCCAGGTCTCGAGGCGTGCCTCGTCGAGGGCCGTGTAATTCTGCCGCGCCTCCGGCGACATGTCGTTGCGAATGAAAGGCTCGACTGCCGATTTGTAGGCGCCGACGCGGTAGACATTGGCAGTGATCCCAAGCTTGTCGAGCAGGCCCTTGTAATAGAGGTTCGACCCGCCTGGGCCGGAGATCAGAACGGCGCCGAGCGGGTTGAGCCAGATTTCGGAAGCTGCCGAAGCCAAAGCATAACTGGCATCGGTGTAGCCGACCCCGTAGGCGACCACCGGCTTGCCCGCCGAGCGCACGCGGCGAACGGCATCCGCAAGGTCTCCGATCGCAGTCGCTCCGCCGCCTGAGAAGCCATCGAGATCGAGCGCGACGGCTTTAACGCGGCTGTCGTCCTTTGCTTTGTCGAGCGCAGCGACGAGGTCACGCAACCGATATTCCTGGACTCGCGGCGATCCGGCGACGTCCGACCATTGGTGCCGCGCCGGCTGTTCGACCACGCTTCCGTTAAGATTGAGGTCCAGCACGCCCTCCCGGATCGGCGCCGGGCGTGCCGACAATGCGCCATAAAGCCCGGCAAAGAACAGGATGAGCAGTAAGAGGACGAGGGCGTCCTTGATCCCGACCAGCAGTTTCCAGATCGCGCGCACGAACTTCATTGGGAATGCCTCAGATAATGTCGGCGTGTTGCTAGCCTAGAACGGTCGTCATTGCGACCCCGACTTGCTTGCGAGCCTCGCAAACCGCAATGGCGTCGAGTGAAAGCTGTCGCAGATCTTGCGCTGACGCGCCGCACCGATGTTTGGGCGCAGGAGCTGCGAGCCACGCTGGCGCTCGCCTGGCCATTGATTCTCGCCAATCTGACGCAGCAGCTGATCCAGGCGACCGACGTGCTGCTCATGGGGCGGCTCGGCGCGAGCCAGCTGGCGGCGGCGACGCTGGCGCTGAATCTGACCTTCACCTTCAATCTGCTTCTGTTCGGACTGATCACTGCATCATCGCCGATGATGGCAAGTGCACTTGGCCAGCGCTTCAATGCCGTTCGCGACGTTCGCCGCACCTTCCGTGCCGGCCTGTGGCTGATCGCGCTCGCAATGCCTCCCTACTGGCTGCTCCTCTGGCACGTCGGCGCGATGATGCGCGCATTCGGGATCTCGCAGGAACTCGCGGGCCAGGGCCAGACCTTCCTGCGCGCATATATGTGGTGTGCAGCGCCGTGGCTGATGTTTCAGTTGCTGCGCAATTTTGTCTCGGCGCTCGAGCGGCCGCGCGTCGTGCTATGGCTGAGCCTCACCGGTATCGCCGTCAACGCGCTCCTGAGCTGGTCGCTGATCTTCGGCCATTTGGGTCTGCCGCGCCTTGGACTGGTCGGCGGCGGGCTTGGCAGTACGTTCACCTGGCTGATCCTGTGCGGCGCGCTGATCCTCGTCACCGCGATCGACCGCCGCTTCCGCCGCTTCCATCTATTTGGTCATTGGTGGCGGTTCGATGCTCAACGCACTCTCGCGATGGTAAGATTGGGAGGACCGATCGGCCTGACCATGGCGCTGGAAATGGGAGTCTTCGCGCTGGCCGCTTATTTCATGGGCTGGATCGGAGCGCCGGCGGTCGCTGCGCACGCCGTCGCATTGCAGCTCGCAGCGCTGACCTTCATGGTTCCGCTCGGCCTTGGACAGGCAGCGACAGTCCGCGTCGGTTTGGCGCTCGGACGGCGCGACCCGGCTGGGATCACCCGGGCCGGGTGGACCGCATGGACGATCGGCGTCGGCTTCATGGCGGCGATGGCGCTCCTGATGTGGAGCATCCCGCGCGAGCTCATTGGCTTGTTCCTCAAGGATGTGCCGGCAAATGCGATGGTCATCGCGCTCGCTGTGAGCTTCCTCAGAGTTGCCGCGGCCTTCCAGTTGGTCGATGGCGCGCAGGTGATCGGCGCCGGTATGCTTCGCGGGCTGCACGATACTCGCTGGCCGCTCTTGTTCGCGCTGGTCGGCTATTGGGTCGTCGGGCTCGGCATCGGTCTTTGGCTCGCGTTCGCACGCGACTGGAAGGGGGTCGGCATCTGGGTCGGCCTTGCAAGCGGCCTTGCAGCGGTCGCTGCGCTGATGCTTGCGCGGTGGACGTTGCGCGAGGAGATCGGTCTGGCCCGCCGAGCACACACCTAACAACAAAAGCCTTGAATCGACCTGTTGACGAATGAACGGGGCACAACCATATGCGCGCCGTCGCTGGCACTCTCCTGGTAGGAGTGCCAACGGAAAAATGTTCAACCGTAAGAGAAGAGGGGTTCAGACCCATGGGTTTCAGGCCGCTTCATGACCGTGTCCTCGTCCGCCGCGTCGAGGCCGAAGAGAAGTCCGCCGGCGGGATCATCATTCCCGATACCGCCAAGGAAAAGCCGCAGGAAGGCGAAGTCGTCGCAGTCGGCGCCGGCGCCAAGTCTGAGGAGGGCAAGGTAACTCCG
>DASVYN010000115.1:0-10230 GCA_036392155.1 Sphingomicrobium sp. | reverse complement strand
CAATCGCTTCATTTTCCTGTGTCATGGTTTCCCCCTTTTCATTCGACCGCAATTCCTGCCGCATCGGGAGCGGCTGTCAACGCCGGCGCGGTTTCGCGCATCGTCAGCAAGACCGGAGCGACGCAAAGGGCCACAAGCGCGATCATCATTCCAGGTGCGGTCGCCCAGCCCGTGCGCTCGACCAGCCATTGCGCTCCATAAGGCGTGAGGCCGCCGAAAACTGCAGTTGCCATGGTTGCGCCGAGCGCGAGACCGGTGATTCGGCCCTCGCCTGGAAATTGCTCGGCGGTTGCAACTGCGCCGACCGCGCTGACCGCTCCGGCGAGCATTGCGAGAATGACTGCTCCGATGAGCGCTTCGGCGCGGGCGGTACTTGCCATCAGCGAGAACATGGTGATCGGCAATGCAGCGCTCGCAAGGCAGAGGATGACGAGCAGGATTTTGCGGCCGACCCGGTCGCTCAGTGCTCCGATAAGGGGAGTGATCGCGATCACCGCTACCGCGGCAATCGTCGAGAGCCACAGCGATTCCCGTTCGCCGAGCTTCCCGACTGAGGTGAGGAAGGCGGGCACATAGGTAATTCCGACATAAAAAGTGATCGACCCCAGCGCAGAGATGGAGAAGGCGCGCGCAATCCCCGGCAGATGATTGGCGATTGCGTGACGCAGCGGAACATCGGGCACAGTGCCCGCGTCCTGCTGACGGCGAAATTCCGGACTCTCATGCATCGTCGAGCGCGCGATCCACACCGATCCCGCAAGTGCAGCGCCGACGAAGAAGGGAATGCGCCAGCCCCAGCTGTCCAGATCGGCCGGGCTCATCAGGCTGACCGTCAGCGCCGAGACTCCTACTGCGAACAGCCCACCGACCTCGCTTGCGGCCGAGGCGGAAGAGGTGATCAGGCCCCGGCGACGAACCGGAGCGCCTTCGAGGAGGTAAGCAACCACGCCGGTATATTCGCCGCCCACCGAGAACCCCATGATGCAGCGCAGCGCAAGCAGCATCCATCCGGCTGCCGGCCCGGCGATTGCGCGCGTCGGCAGGAGCGCAGTTGCAAGCATCGCCGCGGTCATCAGCGCAACCGACATCAGCATCATGTGCCGGCGGCCGTTCTTGTCGCC
This sequence comes from Sphingomicrobium sp., assembly GCA_036392155.1. Classification (GTDB taxonomy): domain Bacteria; phylum Pseudomonadota; class Alphaproteobacteria; order Sphingomonadales; family Sphingomonadaceae; genus Sphingomicrobium. The sequence goes on along the minus strand of DASVYN010000115.1, from coordinate 9,109 downwards.
GATGTGACTGAAGAACACAGCGCCGAGCGGCCGCATCAGATAGGCGATCGCAAAGCCGCCCAGAGTCAGGAGCAGCGAACCGCTGCCTCCGCCATAGAAGACCCTCGCGAGGACCGTCGCGAAATAGAGGTAAAGGGTGAAGTCGTACCATTCGACGATCGTCGAGAAGGCCGCGACTCCGAGCGAATGCGGCGGGAGAACAGAGTCCTGGCATCGTCCGGTCATCGGCCCCAGCATCCTCGATTGGCTTGCCGTTCCCGGCTGCGCCAATCTGCGGCGGCTAACGAGGGTTGGCAAATGTCCGGCGCTGTCCTGGGCTATGTCCGCCAGTATGCCGGAAAAAGCGCGCGCGCTCGCTCTGCTGCTCGAGTGCCAAGGACATTCGGTCTGTGGGACCGGCGGATCAAGGACGGCGCAATATATTCGATCCGGACCGGGGTGAGGCTCAAGACGGCCGACAAGGTCGTTGTTTCCGTGGTCGGCAAGACCAGACCGGAAAAGTGAAGCTCCCAGAATATCGCGGCTGATCAGTCCTTCGTCCGCGGCGCAATCTCGTCCAGATGAAGCAGCATGTCGGCGGGGTCGTCATAGACCCTCAGCGCGCCGGCCCGCTCGAGCTCATCGCGGCCGTAGCCGCCCGAGAGGAGGCCGATGCCGAGAGCGCCGCAGCGGGCCGCGGCGATCATGTCCCAGATGCTGTCGCCGATGACGTAGCTGCCCTGCGCGAGCGTTCCCAGCCGCCGTGCGGCTTCGACAAAGAGGTCGGGATCGGGCTTGGCATAATTCACCTGGTCGCGGGTGACGACGACTGCGCCGTCCCGATCGACACCAAGACTAGCCAGGTTGGCGCTCGCCGTTTCGATCCGCCCGCTGGTCGCGATTGCCCAGGGCAGGTCGAGTTCCGTCAGCTTCGCGAGCAACGCGCGCGCGCCAGGTAGCGGTACGACTTCATCCGATAGGGCGAGAAAATGCTCTCTGTGGCGCGCGCGCAGCCGCTGGATAGTCTCGGCCTGGAGCGCGATTCCGAGCTCCCGCAGCAGCTGGTTCGTGAACAGGCCGCCGCTCATTCCGATCTTGCGGTGGATTCGCCAGATCGACAATTCGATCCCTTCCTCCCTGAGGGCGAGGTGCCAGGCGCGCACATGGTTGTAGACGCTGTCGACGAGTGTCCCGTCGAGATCGAACAGAAATGCGACGGGTCCGGCCACTCAGGCGCTCCTTTCCAAGATCCACGCGGCAAGCGCATCGAGCGCTTCGGCTTCCGCTTCGCCGGCGATACGCGCGCTTTTTGCCGCTACCTTGAACGAATGATCGGCGCCTGGGACGAGGTGCAGGGCGGCGCGTTCGCCAAGGCCAGCAACGACGCTTTTCAGCAGTTCGAGTTCCGCGAGCGCGTCACGATCGCCCGAAACAAACAGCATCGGGATGTCGACGCGCGAGAGGTGCTCGGCGCGTTCGATGCCCGGCTTGCCTGCGGGATGGAGCGGAAAGCCGATAAAGGCGAGGCCGCGCACGTTCGAAAGCGGCTCGATCGCCTGGGCCTGCGACGTCATTCGGCCGCCGAACGACCGCCCCCCCGCAAACAACGCAAGGTCGGGCGCGAGCTCGACCGCTTTCGCAGCCGCCGCACGCACTGCCGCCTGCGCAACTCTCGGCGGATCCGGACGGCGCGATCCCTTCTCCATAAAAGGAAAGTGGTAGCGCAGCGTGGCGATGCCGCGACCGGCTAGGCCCAGCGCGTTCGATTCCATCGCCTTGTGACGCATTCCGGCGCCGGCGCCGTGCGCGAAGAGGTAGAGCGCTTTTGGCTTTCGCGGACGAAGCAGCAGGCCGGAAAGCTGCTCGTCTCCAAATCGAATGCCGACTTCTTGCGCATCCATAGGAGCGATTTCCTTTTCGCAGACCTAACCGAATTTAAACCACAAGTGCCTATGGCGCTTCTTACGATCGGAGTCACAAGTGGGAAGTATCGGACGCCTGTTGAGGTCTGGGCGCGGAGACAATTCTCCCCAGGAGGAGTCGCGTCCGCACTCCTCGCGCGCCGACGGCCTCATCGAGGAGTTCGAGAGCAGCGGAAAGGGCTGGTTTTGGGAAAGCACCCGCGATGGAACCCTTTCCTACATCAGCCAGAGCGTGGCACGGTCGTTAGGGCGCGAGTCCGCCGATCTGCTCGACCGGCCATTCACGGACCTGGTCTCGACCGAAGCGACTGAAGGGGCGGCTACATCCGAACGGACGCTCGGCTTCTATCTCTCATCGCACGTTGCGTTTCAGGATCTCATCGTCCGGGCAAAGACCAAGAACGAAATCTGGTGGTCGATCTCCGGGCGGCCGATTCATGACGAAATCGGTCGTTTCTTCGGCTTCCGCGGCTTTGCCTCTGACCTTACCAAGATGCGTCAGTCGGAGGTCGAGCTTGACCGGCTCGCGCGTCAGGATTCGTTGACCGGACTTGCCAATCGCGAAGCTCTACGGCGAGCGCTCGACGACGCTTTGGTCGGTGCAGTTCGAAGGAAGCATCGCTGCTCCGTCTTCCTGCTCGACCTCGACCGCTTCAAGGCGGTCAACGACACGCTCGGCCATCCGGCCGGCGACACCTTGCTTCGCCTGGTCGCGCTTAGGCTGACCGACGAAGTCGGTAAGCTGGGGCAGGTGGGGCGGCTTGGCGGCGACGAATTCCAGGTCGTGCTGCCCAGCCTGTCGTCCAAGGCCGACGTGTCGAAACTCGCCCAAGGCATTATCGACAGCCTGTCGAGACCCTACACCATCAACGGCACCGTGGTAACGATCGGTGCATCGGTCGGCATAGTCACATCGGACTATGACGACCGCACCTCCGATGATCTGATGCGCGACGCGGATCTGGCGCTCTATGCCGCCAAAGCCGCCGGCAAGGGCTGTTACCGCTTCTTTGCGCCGGAAATGCACGAGGCCGCGCGCCAGCGGCAGCTGATGGAGTCCGACCTCAGGGTCGCGCTCGAAAGGGGCCAGCTGCGCCTTGCCTATCAACCCTGCGTCGACGCCCTGAGCGAAGCGGTGACCGGATTCGAGGCGCTGATCCGCTGGGACCATCCTGAACATGGTGCGGTCAGTCCCGCGCAATTCATTCCACTCGCCGAGGAAATCGGCCTCATCAACCAGATCGGCGAGTGGGTGTTGAGGACCGCCTGTGCCGAGGCGGCCAAATGGCCCTCGCACATCACGGTGGCCGTCAATCTCTCTCCGATCCAGTTCAAGTCGCACGCCTTGCCTACGGTGGTCCGGATGGTGCTCAACGACACCGGTCTTTCCGCCAACCGGCTGGAGCTTGAGATCACCGAGGGCGTCTTCCTCAGCAACGACGATCACGTCCATGAGATGATCCACAGTCTCAAGGCCATCGGCCTGAAGCTTGCACTCGACGATTTCGGTACCGGATATTCGTCGCTCAGCTATTTGCAGCGTGTTCCGTTCGACAAGATCAAGATCGACCGGAGCTTCGTCACCGGCGCTTCCGATCCCGAGGGTCGCAACGCCGCTTTGATCCGGGCAATGGTCGGGCTCGCCTCAGACCTCAAGATGCAGACCACTGCCGAGGGCGTCGAAACGCCAGACGAGCTGGCCCTCGTGCGCAATCTCGGCTGCTCGTTGGTCCAGGGGTATATTTTCGGCCGGCCAATGCCTCCGGAAGAGGCGCTTGAGCTTGCGAAGAAGGGCGCAGCGACGCTTCCGGCTGCCCAATTTCCGCCCCGCGAGCCGCGCATGCGTATCATCCGCGCGGCCCTCCTGCATCACCAGGGCAGAGTGCTCGGCGCTCGCCTCCGCAACATTTCGAGCGGCGGGGCGCTGGTCGAATGTCGCGAGGAGCTGCCCGTCGGCGCCCATGTCCAGCTCGACTTCGCCGCGGGTGGTCTGGTCGATGCCGAAATCCGCTGGACCCAGGGTACGCAGTTCGGCTGCCAGTTCACGCAGAAATTTGATCTGAAGCTGCTGCAGCCCGCCAAACCGACCGCCAAATCGTCGAGTGTCATGACGCCGAACTATCTCACTGCGGGGGATGCAGCGGAGGGGAAGTAAGAACCAGCGGCTCGCAACCCGGGTCTCATGCTGAAAGCTCCCTTCACCCAGTTTGGAAGCACAATCTTGACGATCTGCAGCGCCTTGCCAGGACCGGCGTGACGCGAATGTCGAACATGGATCTGACGCCGGACCGACCGCGCGAACTTGGCACGCAGGTCATGGTCAGCGGAGCTGATGGGACCGGTGTGGCGGTGCGACTGAGGCTGCTTGCCTATGATCGCTGCGAATTCGAGTCGGCTTTTCAATTCACTACCGGCGAGCTGATCAGCATTCATCTGTATCGAATGGGCTCGATTCGGGCGCGGGTCACATCTCGGCGCGGCGCGGTGATCGAGGCCGAGTTCGTCAAGGACTGTCCAGTCTGATCCACCGGGCAACATTTCGTCAACGAATGTCGGATAACTGATGAAGTCGGCGTGGCAGGTGGACCTTTTGAAACGGGGGCACCGCTGATGAGGTTTTTCAAGGCTAACCAACAGTTCCTGTCCGAAGCGGACCGGGCGAGGGATTTGCGGCTGACCGCGATCGCGAGTCGATATCGGGCGCGGGCCGATGGTGCAGCGCCGGCCGAGCCGGAGCAGGCACCGGAAGCTCCGAAATGAGCCGGCCCGCGTCGCTCGAGCGCCTGCGCGACATTTCCAAGCAACGCTCGATCCGCCAGCCGATTCTGGTTCCCCTTCCGATCGACGGGGTCAGGGAACTCGGCGATGCCCCACCGACCAAAGTCGAGTGGCCGATTCCCAACTGACGCATGCGCTGCGTTCGGCGGCGCTCGGACGGAACCCGACGTCTTCGGCGCCGACCAGCTGCGCTGACGACCTGGTGTCCAGCGGACCAGCGGGCACCTGAGAGCGTCGTAGGCTCTGCGCGCTCGCTGGGCCGGCGCCGATTTGGCGCGGTCCGCCTTTGACTTCACGCGCGATCCGTGTTCATTCCGCATATGCTCTACGACCCGACGGTGGTGGAAGGAGCCGTCACTGGACTGAGACCGGTGACGTCGATCGTCATGGATGACGCGCAATGAAGTGGGCTTTCAGTGTTCTGCTGTTCATCTGGTTGCTCTGCGGTCTTATTGGCGCCTGGTGGCTCGATGAGCTCAACTCCCGCCATTTGAAGACGATCGCGCTTGGCCCCATCAGTCTCGCCAAGGCCTATAATCAAAGCCCGCCCACCTATCCCGGGCCTTAGTGAATTGCCGTGCAACGTCGCGCCACGGCGCCCGTTCCAGGAAGGGAGGCCGGCTTGGCGCTGAGAGCAGACGATCGCCGGCGCCGTAACCTTCCAACTTTCATACTCCCACTCAAGCCCTGTACGGCCAGGCTCAACGCGGGCGCGTGGACTTCAATGTAGAAATTGCGCTTTCTGGTTATGATGATGGTCTATCGTCGAACCATATTGACACAATATGGGGGAAATTCGTTCGACGGCTATTGTTTCTGTATATTATGACAGCGGCACAGTTCGTTGAAATCGCGGGGAGGAACGGGATGACGCGCACGCGACCCCGGTGCCCGAAGCTCGCTCAGTCCGTTGTCCGAATTGAAACAAGATCGCGAATGATGCTCAATCGGCGAGCATGGCGTCCGCCACGCTATAGCAGTGGCTCGCCTGATAGGCATTTCGGCCCCGGTTCATATGTGTCAAATTGAACCTCCGAATGGCGCGCAGCGCACGGGGTTCCCCGATCAATTTCCGGATCGAGTCCGAGCCCCGCACCTTGATGCCGAATATGTCCTTGCCGTTCGCGAAGAAGTGATCGACGTCTTCGGGCTTGGCGACGCATTGCTCGAGAAACGGCTCGTCCAAATGGGCCTGCACGGGTGAATGGTCCGTGGTGAAATCCGAAAGATGCACAATGAATCTTGCGCGAAGCCCGTCGCCGTCAGCGAGGAGTGTGAAAAGCTCCATCCAGCTTGCATTGACCCGGACGAGCGGTTTGTCCGATGTCGACGGCAGACAAGAAACCGACCAGTAATGACGCTCGGTCCGGCGCGGGATCGGTATGCAGTGTTCGCCGTAGATCCTGAGGAGTTCCAGGACCTCTTGTGCCTGCGGCCGGCGAAGCAGCTTCTCGAACCGCGCGACATATCTGAATCGGTGTTCAAGCGATTGAGAGCGCTCGTCGGAATCGGTCAGGTTCGCTTCGCCTTCCATCCAGGCGCGCTGCTGCCCGAGATCGAGAAATTGGCGCAGGCCCTTGGCGCTGCCGCGCGCAGGCTTGGTGGGGATCATTGCGGATTCGCCGACATCTGTTGGTCTCCTTGCGGCGGGGGGCAGCCGAATTCCACCTTCCCAATCGCTGCCAATTGCTTCGGGCAGCGCCATCCCAGCCAGCTGCCCAACAACCCCCCATCGCGGTCCGCGTGCACCCCGTTCAGCGAGCCTCACGAACAGGCAGCAGGCAAAGCAATATATACGGGCGACGGGCCTTGATCGAACGACGATCAGGCGTCGATCTCTTGCTCGTCCAAGGCTGAGGCCCGGCTCTGGATGAACTCGAACCGTTGCGCCGGGTCGCGGCCCATCAACCGCTCGACCAGATCCTTGATCGGCTGCCGATCCTCGTAAGCGCTCGGCAGCGTCACCTTGAGGAGCGAGCGCGTGGCCGGATCCATCGTCGTCTCCTTGAGCTGGCCCGGGTTCATCTCGCCGAGGCCTTTGAACCGTGACACCTCGACTTTCTTGCCGTTGAACTCGCGCGCCTCGAGCTCGGCCCGGTGAGCGTCGTCGCGGGCATAGAGGGTCTTTGCGCCGGCGGTGAGGCGATAGAGGGGAGGCTGGGCCAGGAACAAATGGCCGCGGCGGACCAGCTCGGGCATCTCCTGGAAGAAGAAGGTCATCAGCAGAGTCGCGATGTGGGCGCCGTCGACGTCGGCGTCAGTCATGATGATTACGCGCTCATAGCGCAGTGCGCCCTCGCTGAACTTGTCGCGTATGCCGCAGCCCAGCGCGAGCTGGAGGTCGGCGATCTCGTTGTTGGTGCGGATCTTGTCGGCGGAGGCGGAAGCGACATTAAGGATCTTGCCGCGGATGGGGAGGATTGCCTGCGTCTTGCGATTGCGCGCCTGCTTGGCGCTGCCGCCGGCGCTGTCGCCCTCGACGATGAAGAGTTCGGTGCCTTCGGGGTCGTCGCTGGAGCAGTCGGTGAGTTTTCCCGGAAGGCGCAGCTTGCGCGCTGAGGTGGCGGTCTTGCGCTGCACTTCGCGCTCGGCCCTTCGGCGGAGGCGCTCCTCCATCCGTTCGAGGATCGCGCCGAGGAGCGCGCGGCCACGGTCCATATTGTCGGCAAGATAATGGTCGAAATGGTCGCGCACCGCGGCCTCGACAAAGCGGGCTGCTTCGAGGCTCGTGAGGCGGTCCTTGGTCTGGCTTTGAAAATGCGGGTTGCGGATAAAGACCGAGAGCATCAGCTCGACGCCGTTGAATACGTCGTCGGCGGTGATGTCCTTGGCCTTCTTGTTGCCAATGAGCTCGCCGAACGCGCGGATGCCCTTGGTGAGGGCGGCGCGGAGGCCCGCCTCATGAGTGCCCCCGTCGGGGGTCGGAATGGTGTTGCAATAATAGCTTTCGCTGCCGTCGGAGTAGAGCGGCCAGGCGACCGCCCACTCGGCGCTGCCCTGGTGCTGCCCGGAAGAATCGACGGAGAAGTCCTGGCGGCCGGTGAAGGGCTGGTTGGTGACCGCAGGTCGGTCGCCGAGCTGCTCCGCGAGATGGTCGGCAAGGCCTCCGGGGAATTGGAAAACTGCACTTTCGGGAACGTCGGCGGAGGCAAGCGAGGGATCGCAGCGCCAGCGGATCTCGACCCCGGCGAAGAGGTAGGCCTTGGAGCGGGCGAGCTTGTAGATGCGGTCCGGCGAGAAGGAGGCGTCGGCGCCGAAGATCTCCGGGTCAGGAACGAAGCTCGTCGTGGTGCCTCGGCGGTTGGGCGCGGCGCCCACGGTTTCGAGTGGCGAGGTGGCGAGGCCTTTCGAGAAGCTCTGCCGGTAGAGGGTGCGGTCGCGCGCGACCTCGACGACGGTCTCACTCGACAGCGCGTTGACGACGCTGACCCCGACGCCGTGGAGACCGCCGGAGGTCGAATATGCTTTGCCCTCGAATTTTCCGCCCGAGTGGAGGGTAGTCATGATGACCTCGAGCGCGGACTTGCCCGGGTATTTGGGATGCGGGTCGACGGGAATTCCGCGGCCGTTGTCAGTGACGGTCAGGCGGTTGCCCTTGTCGAGCACGACCTCGATGCGGCTGGCATGGCCGGCGACGGCCTCGTCCATCGAATTGTCGATGACCTCGGCGGCAAGATGGTGAAGCGCTCGGTCGTCGGTCCCACCGATATACATGCCGGGGCGGCGGCGGACGGGCTCGAGCCCCTCGAGGACCTCGATGGCGGAAGCATCGTAGCTGTCGGGCGAGGAAGAAGCGTTGGGCGAGAACAGGTCGGACATTTGTGGAACGCTATAGGGCGTGGATTCGAGGCGTGCCAAGCGGAGCGCACGTTGAATCCACAGGTTCTGCGCTATAAGATTTGTTTGAACAATCCGCTGAAGCTCATTCCCATCGGCAATTCGAACGGTGTGATCAGTTTGTCGACGGCAATAAACCAACCGCGTCAGGCGTGAGCCTGACCTTCCTTGGCCTGAACGGTTATCGGTTCGACGGATCCGACGCCCGAAATTGTCGTCGCATTCGAAGCCCTGGCCGCCGGCGAACTCAGCGATGGGGAACTCGCCGAATGGTTACGCGAGCGCGTCGGACCGCGATTGCGGCTTTGATCCATATCATTGAAAACCGCAGTCTTCTCACCATCTTTGGGACGCCGGACGCCATCGTGGTTCGGCGACGGAGCGGCTGATGCTCCCATACGCTGCACGTCCGCTCCGCCAGTCGCTCAAATTGGAGGACGTAACCATGCGTAGTGCTTTCGACTTTTCGCCGTTTCGGCGTTCTACCGTCGGCTTCGACCGGCTGTTCGACATGCTGGAAAGTTCGAGCCTCGGTCAGGGGCAGGAGAATTATCCGCCGTTCGACCTGATCAAGCTCGGCGATAATGATTATC
>DASVYN010000114.1:0-5091 GCA_036392155.1 Sphingomicrobium sp. | reverse complement strand
CGCGAAAAGCCACTGCCGCAGCGGCGGCCATGAGCAAGCCGCTGTACGTCGGATTCTACAAGCCGTGGGATCCGGAGTCGGTCGCATCGCTGCACCGGCACATCGGTGATCTCGATTGGCTTGCTCCGGTCTGGGCCACGGTAACTGGGCCCAATCACCAGTTCAACGAATTGCCCGACCGCGATGGCCGAGCGGTGATAACCTCCGCTGCGCAACGGCCGCTCATTCTGCCGGTCGTCCAGAATTTCGTGAACGGCCAGGTCGACCCGGCCATCCGCTCTCTATTGGCCGATCCGAGGGCCCGAAAGCATTTCCTCGATCAATTTGAAGCGTTCCTGCTCGCGAACCACGCGTCCGGCGCTGTCTTCGATTTCGAGGAGCTCGATGCGGCCGGGCAGTTCAACTACCTGCAGCTCCTGCGCGAAGCTCGGGAACGCTTTATCAAACGCGGCTGGCTGGTCACGGTGGCAGTGCCTGTTGGCGAACCGTGGAACTACCGCGCCTTCTCCGCTGTCGCCGACAAGCTGTTCGTCATGGCATATGACGAGCATTCGAACGACGGGCCGCCGGGTCCGATCGCGTCGCAGCAATGGTGGGTGAGCACGGTCGCTGCGGCCGTCCGGCAAATTCCGCGCGGCAAGGCGATCGTGACCATCGGCAATTATGCCTACGACTGGCACGACAATGGCGCCGACGTGGAGAATGTCGAAGAGGCATGGGTCGATGCGGCCGACAGCCAGACAGCACCGGTGTTCGACCGCATCGCCGGCAACAGCACCTTCGCCTACGACGATGAGAATGGCCATTCCCACACGGTGTGGATCCTCGATGCGGCGAGCGCCTACAATGAGCTGTCGCTGCTCGATCGCGCCGGACTGCACGATGTCGCGCTGTGGGCCCTCGGCTCCGAAGATCCCGGCTTGTGGTCGATCTTCGGGCACAACGTTCGAACGCCGCGCAACGCGAATGGGCTGATTCAACTGGCGGCCGTTAATCCCAACGTCGTCCAGGGGACCGACGTGGACATCGAAGGTCAGGGCGAAATCCTGCGTATCACGGCGCTTCCGACGCCGGGGGAGCGCAAACTGGCGTTCGGGGCCAATGGGCTGCTGACCAATGTCGATTTCGTGCGGGTGCCGAGACCGTACACGATTACTCGGACAGGATATCGTCCGGGGCTGATCGCGCTGACCTTTGACGACGGTCCCGACCCGCGCTGGACGCCGAGAATTCTCGACATCCTCAAACAAAGGAATGTCCCGGCGACCTTCTTCGTGGTCGGCGAAAATGCGCTAACCGAGCGGGGCCTGCTCCAGCGGATGATCCTCGAAGGCCATGAGGTGGGCAGCCACACTTATACGCATCCCAATCTCGCCACCGTCGACAACACCCGGGTGCTGTTCGAGCTCAACGCAAACCAGCGTCTGTTTCAGGCATTCACCGGCCGCACGTTCAAGTTGTTCCGCGCGCCGTTCTTCGGCGATGCCGAGCCGACCACCGCGGACGAAATCGATCCGGTTTTGGCGGCTCAGAACCGCGGCTACGTCTCGGTCGGCCTCCATGTCGACAGTGAGGACTGGCAGCGGCCCGGCGTGGACGCGATCGTCAACAACGTCATGTCGCGGGTGCTGAGCGGTCCACCGACCTGCAACGCTGCCTCCGAACCGCAGTGCAGCCGGAATATCGTGCTGATGCACGACTCGGGCGGCGATCGCACGCAGACGATTGCGGCGCTGCCGATCCTGATCGATCAGCTGCGCGCCAAGGGTTATCGCTTCGTACCCGTTTCGGAGCTCGCCGGATTGTCGCGAGCGCAAGCCATGCCTCCCTTATCGAGGTCCGACTTCCTCGTCGCCCGTCTCGATCTAGGTGTTTTTGAAACGCTCGGTTTTGGCATTCGCGCGCTCGGGTTTCTTTTCGCCGTCGCGATCACGCTTGGCATCGGGAGAGCGCTGGTGCTGACTGGCCTCGCGCTGGTCTCCGCATGGGTCGAAATGCGCCGCCGCCGACCCGAGATCGACCCGACGACATTCGTGAGCGTGCTCATCCCGGCGTACAACGAAGAGCGCGTCATCGAACGATCGGTAAGCGGCGTGCTCGCCAGCGAGAACGTTCGGCTCGAAGTGATCGTCATCGATGACGGATCGAAGGACCGCACTTCGGACATTGTCGAAGAGGCGTTCGGCAGCGAGCCTCGCGTCCGGCTGATCAAGCTCGAAAATGGCGGCAAGGCCCGAGCGCTCAACCACGGTCTTGCGCTTGCCAATAGCGAGATTGTCATTGCGCTCGACGCCGATACGCAGTTCGAGCCGACAACCATCGCGCGGCTCGCGCGCTGGTTCTCCGACAATGACCGGCTCGCCGCAGTCGCCGGAAATGCCAAGGTCGGCAATCGCACGAACCTTGTCACCAAGTGGCAGGCGCTTGAATATATCACTGCACAGAATTTGGAGCGTCGCGCTCTTCACCGGCTTGGCGCAATGACCGTCGTCCCGGGCGCGATCGGCGCCTGGCGCAAGAAAGCCATTCTCGAGGTGGGCGGCTATCCGCCGGAGACGCTTGCGGAGGACCAGGATCTGACGATCGCGGTTCAACGGGCCGGCTGGAGCGTAGCCCATGACCAGAGCGCCGTCGCATGGACCGAAGCCCCCCAAACACTCGGGCAGCTTGCTCGGCAGCGGTTCCGCTGGGCTTTTGGCACAATCCAGTGCGTATGGAAGCACAAGCGTGTCATGGCGGATGGTTGGCCGCGCGGGCTGGCGTTCATCGGCTTGCCTCAGACGATTCTTTTCCAGCTGCTGTTCGCGCTTATTTCGCCGATCATCGACCTCGCATTGGCATGGAATATCTTCAGCACGGTCAGCTCGATCCACGAGCACGGCTACACTGCCGTCAAGGGCGATCTTCAGCATGTCGCGCTGTTCTGGATCCTGTTTGCCGCAATCGATTTGACCGCCGGCCTGGTCGCCTTCGCGCTTGAGCGGCGTGAGAACTGGCGCCTCATGATATGGCTCATTCCGCAGCGCTTCGGATACCGCCAGGTCATGTACTATGTGGTGATCAAGGCGGTCATTCAGGCGTTGCGCGGGCCACGGGTCGGCTGGTCGAAGATTGCGCGCTCCGGACAGGTGCAGGCCTCTTCGGGACCAAGACGCTGAACGGATCGGCACTGGAATGAAGCCTCGGTGCAACCTTCATCATCTCGGGGGCCACTGGCCTGTCCCTAGTCGGCGCAGGACAGCGCCAAGATGAATCTGCTTCGAGCAATTGAGGAGTGCGATCCCGGTCGCTTCGAAGAGATTATCGAAGATCGCGACGAGCCGGCCGTGTTCCGCGGCCTGGTCGGGAGCTGGCCGGTGGTTGCGGCGGCAAGAAAGTCGGATGGGGATCTTGCCGACTATCTGACGAGTCTCGACCGCGGCGCCACCATCCGCGCCTTTGTCGGTGATCCGGCGGACGGCGGGCGCTTCTTCTACAGCGACGATCTTCTAGGCTTCAATTTCGGGGTCACCGAAACCAAGCTCATGGAGCTGGTTAACCTGCTTCTTCAGCTCGGCCGCGATCAGGCGATCCAGCCGATCTATATGGGCTCGACATCGACTGCAGAAATTCTGCCGGCATTTGCGGCGCAAAATCCTCTGCGATCGGTCGAACAGCTGGGAGCCGAACCGCGTGCCTGGATCGGCAATGGCAGTCGCATCGCGGTACACTTCGACGAATCCGACAATGTCGCATGCGTCGTCAGCGGCATGCGCCGCTTCACTTTGTTTCCGACCGATCAGGTAGAAAATCTCTATGTCGGACCGCTCGAGCGAACAGTTGCCGGCCAGCCTACCAGCCTGGTCGACCTCGCTGCCCCGGATTTCGGTCGCTTTCCCAAATTTCGTGAAGCGTTGAAACATGCCCGGACCGCCGAGCTTGGGCCCGGCGACGCAATCTACATCCCATGCCTTTGGTGGCACGGAGTCGAGGCGGTTGGTCCCTTGAATCTGCTGGTCAACTATTGGTGGCACGGCGGGCCGGTTGACTTCGAATCCCCGATGCACGCGCTCGGCCATGGGCTGCTTGCAATTAGCCCGCTCGCTAAGCGCAAGCGTGAGCGCTGGCGTACTTTGTTCGATCATTACGTGTTCCAGCGAAACGGCGACCCTGCCGAGCATCTCCCGCCAGCCGCTCGGGGAATTCTCGGCCGATCGAATGCCGAGCTCCGCAGGTTCGTTCGGCAATTTCTGATCCAGAAGCTGATGGGCCGCTAATTTTGGTTCAGCAAAATTGAGGCGCGCTTCGCGTTCGGGGCCTCGATGCATCGACCATGCCCGGCATTGCTATTGCGTCAGCGCCGACCCTTTGCAATAGTCTGACTATTGAGGGGGATTTGGATGCGTTCATGGGCGTTGATTGCTGCCGTTTTTGCAGGCACGACGTCGGCAGAAGCCGCGAGGATTGATTCCGTTCGCCAGCTGCCAAGTGGCCTGGAGCTTCGCACCGCCGATGGCGTGCTGCTGCTAGAGCCCTGGTCGGATGGAATCGTTCACGTCCGCTTCGGTCCACCGAATTACTCTGGCAATTACAATCCTTCGGTCATTGCAACGCGCGGGAAGGTCCACCTCAGCGTTCGTGAGACGCCCGACGCCTATCTGCTTTCGACGCCGCGCCTGCGGCTGCGCGTCGACAAGGCGACATCCTCCGTTTCGTTTCAGGATATGAGCGGTGCGACACTGCTCGAAGAGGCAGAGCGCAGCATCGGAAACGGCACGGTCGCGGCGTTCCGGACGAGCCCGACCATCTACGGACTTGGCGAGCATCAAAACGGCTTGCTCGATTATCGGGGGACGAGCGTCCACCTGCAGCAGAAGAACGGCGATGTCGCAGTCCCGTTTCTCCTGAGTCCCAAGGGGTTCGGGATCCTCTGGAACAACCCTTCGATCATGGATGTGGAGGTCGGCAAGGCGGGCGCAAAATACCCGCTGGTCATACGCAATGAGGCCGGAGGTGGAATCGACTATGATTTCATCCTCGGCCCCGAACCCGACCAGGTGATCGCCGGATATCGCTGGCTCACCGGCGACGCGCCGCTGATGCCGCGCTGGA
>DASVYN010000113.1:0-26179 GCA_036392155.1 Sphingomicrobium sp. | reverse complement strand
CTCTCTGACATCGGTCAGCCGACCGGTCACCGCCGCGGCCGCGGCCATTGCCGGCGACATCAAGTGCGTGCGCGCACCCGGCCCCTGGCGTCCGACGAAATTGCGGTTCGAGGTCGAGGCGCAGCGCTCGCGTGGCGGCACTTTGTCGGGATTCATCGCCAGGCACATCGAGCAGCCTGGTTCACGCCATTCGAAACCCGCTTCGATGAAGATCCGGTCGAGGCCCTCCGCCTCGGCCTGCCGCTTCACCAGCCCCGAGCCGGGGACGACGAGCGCCTGCTTGATCTTCTCGCTGCGCTTGCGGCCCTCGAGCACGCGGGCGGCTGCACGAAGGTCCTCGATGCGGCTGTTGGTGCAGCTGCCGATGAAAATATGTTCCACCGCCACGTCCTCCAGACGCTGGCCGGGCCGCAGTCCCATATAGTCGAGCGCGCGCGCGGCAGAATTGCGCTTCACCTCGTCAGCGAAGCTGTCGGGATGCGGGATGGTGCCGGTGATCGGCAGCACGTCCTCAGGGCTCGTGCCCCAGGTGACGGTGGGCGCGATGTCGCCGGCGTCCAAGCTTACCGACCGGTCGAAGCGAGCGCCTTCATCGGTGACGAGTTCCCGCCACTGGGCGACCGCAAGGTCCCAGTCCCGGCCCTTCGGCGCCATCGGCCGACCGTCGAGATAGGCGAAGGTCTTCTCGTCAGGTGCAAACAATCCCGAACGCGCACCGGCCTCGATCGACATGTTGGCGACGGTCAGGCGTCCCTCGATGCTCATCTCGGCGAACGTGCTGCCGCGATATTCGATGACGTGGCCAGTACCGCCTGCAGTCCCGATCCGGCCGATGATTGCGAGGATCAGGTCCTTCGGCGTAACGCCGAATCCGAGCTCACCGTCGACGCGGACCTCCATCGTTCTCGATTGGCGGAGGATCAGCGTCTGAGTGGCGAGAACATGCTCGACCTCGCTCGTCCCGATGCCGAACGCGAGCGCGCCCAAGGCTCCATGGGCTGCCGTATGGCTGTCCCCGCAGACCACTGTCGTTCCGGGCAAGGTGAACCCCTGCTCGGGACCCACGACATGGACGATTCCCTGCTCGGCGGCGAGCACGTCGATATAGGGGACAGCGAACTCGCGGACGTTCTGCTCGAGCGCGCCGACTTGCGTCGCGCTGGCCGGATCCTCGATCAGCAACGGCCCGCCATTGCCTGTGCCGCGAGCAGTCGTCGGCACATTATGGTCGGCAACGGCAAGCGTCAGATCCGGACGCCGGACCTTGCGCCCGGCCTCCCGCAAGCCCTCGAACGCCTGCGGCGACGTGACTTCATGGACCAGGTGGCGGTCAATGTAGATCACGCACGTGCCGTCGTCGCGACGCGCAACAACGTGCGCATCCCAGATCTTCTCATAGAGAGTGCGGGGACGATCGCTCATCCGCAGCATCCACGGTTCATCGAGATCAGCTCACGATATGCATTGTAACGGGTCAGGCCGCTGCCCAGATTCTCGCGAACGCGCTCGCCGAATTCGGAACAGCTGGCGCTCCCGCCGAGGTCGGCGGTGCGGCATCCGTCGAGCAAAGTGACTTCCAGCGCATTGGCGAGCAGGCGTCCGCTGTCGCTGAGCCCAAGTTCCTCAAGCATCATTACCGTGCTGGCGATCGCACCGGCCGGATTGGCAACGTTGAGGCCCGCGATATTCGGCGCCGAGCCGTGGATCGGTTCGAACAATCCCGGACCACCGAGACCGACGCTGGCCGAACCCAGCAGGCCGATCGACCCGCCGATCACGGACAATTCGTCCGAGAGGATATCGCCGAAGAGATTTTCGGTGAGAATGACGTCGAACCGGCGCGGATGCGTCACCAGCGCCATTGCGCAGGCATCAACATACATGTGATCCAGCTCGACGTCCGGATATTCCTTCGCGACCTGCGTCACCGTCTCGCGCCACAGGCGCGACGTCGCGAGCACATTCGCTTTGTCCACGGACGTGACCTTATGCCGCCGATGTCGCGCCGAGCGGAACGCGACATGCGCAATGCGCTCGATCTCATCGCGGTCATAGGAACAAAGGTCCGATGCTGAACCCGCCTCGACCCTGCGCTCGCCGAAATAGATTCCGCCGGTCAGTTCGCGAACAACGAGTATGTCCGCGTCCTTCGAGATGTCCGGTCGCAGCGGCGACATATCCTGCAGGCCGTCGATTACCTTGGCGGGCCGAAGATTTGCGAACAGCCCGAGCTCCTCACGAATACGGAGCAGGCCGGCTTCGGGGCGAACGGGAGCATCGTTCCACTGGTCGCCGCCGACGGCGCCGAGCAGGACCGCGTCCGCATTTCGGCACGCCTCCAGAGTCTCCGCCGGCAGCGGATCGCCGTGACGATCGATTGCCACTCCACCGAAATCATATTCGGTGAAACTGAGCCCGAGATTGCGCTCGGCCGAAAGTTGCTCGAGGCAGCGGACCGCCTCGGCCGTCACTTCGGGGCCTATCCCGTCGCCAGGCAGAACAATGATATTGATCATGCGGCCTGGACCTTTCTCGTGTTTGACTCGCGCAGCTCGCGCACGGCCTGCGCGTTGCTTGCGGCGTCGATATAGGCTGACACGCAGCAGGGCAGGATATCGCGTGCCCGCGCGCGGCCGGCGAAGATCTCGCCGTCGACTTCGATCGTCATGTCGACGAGCACGCTCGCGCCCTGGCCGTCGGTCGCAGGCTCGTCCGGATCGGCGGCGATATATTGCATTTCGATGCTGTCGACACGGGCCAGGACACCCATCATCTGGCTGACTGCAGCGAAGGCGCCGTCGAGCGCTCCAGGGGCGCTCGCAATGTCAGTGACCCTGCCCCGCTCACCATGCTCGAGCTCGACCCTCGCCACCGGCCAGGCGTTGGCCGAGACAGGTGCGCGGATGTCGACCTTCGACAGCTTCCACAGGTCCTGTGGACGATGCGTCTGCGCTTCGGAGAGCAGCGCGACGAGGCGCGCCGTGTCGACGATCCCGACCTCGTCCGCGACCGCCTTGAAGGCGCTGAACACGCGATCCATCTGCTCGCCCTCGAGGACATAGCCGAGCGCCTTGGCCTTCGCCGCCAGCGCATGCCGTCCGCTGTGCTTGCCCAGTACGATGCCGTCGGTCGCAAGCCCGATGTCCTCGGGCTTGATGATCTCATACGTCTCGCGGTTCTGCAGGACGCCGTGCTGGTGAATGCCGGATTCGTGCGCGAAGGCATTGGCTCCGACAATCGACTTGTTGCGCGGCGGCGGCGTATTGGTGATCTGCGCCAGCGTTCGGCTGGCGGGGATGATCTTGGTGGTATCGACGTTGGTCTCGACACCATAAGCATCTCGCCGCGTGCGCAGCGCCATCACGACATCTTCGAGCGCGCAATTGCCGGCTCGCTCGCCGATGCCGTTGACTGCGCACTCGACCTGCCGCGCACCGCCGCGGATCGCGGCAAGCGAGTTGGCGACGGCCATTCCAAGATCGTCGTGACAATGGGTCGAGAAGATCACACCTTCGGGCCGGTCGACCGCCCCGTCGAGGAAGCGGAACAGCTCGTAGATTTCGTCGGGTGTGGTGTAGCCGACAGTGTCCGGGACATTGAGCGTCGATGCGCCTTCGGCAGCAGCGACGGACAGCGCCTCAACCAGATAGTCGCGCTCGGTGCGGATTGCGTCCTCGGCCGAAAATTCGACGTCATCGAAATATTCGCGGGCAAAGCCGATCGACGAGCGGATCGCCTCAAGCACCTCTTCGCGGCTCATGTGCAGCTTGGCTTCGCGGTGAAGCGGACTGGTGCCGATGAAGATGTGGCAGCGTTTGCGCGCGGCGGGCGCGAGCGCGCTGGCCGATGCAATGATGTCGCCGCGCGTGGCTCGCGAAAGCGAACAGATGATCGGCCCATCGATCCCCGCAGCGATCTCCATGATCGACTGCGCATCCTTGGGCGAGGAGGCGGCAAAACCCGCTTCGATGACGTCGACCCGGAGCGCTGCGAGCGCCTTCGCCATGCGGAGCTTGGCTTCGGGAGTCATCGAGAAGCCCGGAGCCTGCTCGCCGTCGCGCAGGGTGGTGTCGAAGATTCGGATCTGCGTCATGAAAATGATCCTGCGTGAGGAATTGCAAGGTTGACCGAATTGACGTCGATCAGGCGGCCGAGTTGCAGCGCGACGACCTCCACGCGACGGCTCGAATCGCGCGGCTCGACATCGATCACGAGCGAGGCCGTGCCGCCGTCTTCTTTCATCGTGACATTGCGCAGCAGATAGCCGCGCCGCTCGACCAGTCCGAGCATGCGCAAAAGCGCGCCCTCGGCTGGCGTGAAGTTGATCGTCAGCCGCTCGGTCACCAGCCCTTCTCCATCATCTGAACGTTGGAGCTGTTGGGTGGAACCAGCGGCCAGACGTTCTCCCGCGGATCGATGCGAACGTGGCACAGGATCGGCCCGTCGGTCCTCAGGAGCCGGCGGATCGCGTCACTGACCTGCGAGCGATGATCGATGGTGAACGCCTCGATGCCGAACGCGTGCGCGACTTCGGCGAAGTCGGGATTGTCGCTAAGATCGATCTCCGAGAAATTCTCCTCGAAAAACAGTTCCTGCCATTGCCGGACCATGCCGAGCTGTGAATTGTCGATGAGGACGATCTTCAGCGGCAGGCGGTACCGGCGGATGGTGGCCAGCTCCTGGACGTTCATCATGAACGATCCGTCGCCCGACACGGTAATGACCGTTGCATCGGGCTCGGCGAGCAGCGCACCGACACCGGCCGGGACGCCGTAGCCCATCGTTCCAAGGCCGCCACTCGTAAGATGCGCTTGCGGCCGGCTGAAACGGCAATGCTGCGCGACCCACATCTGGTGCTGGCCGACGTCGCAGGCAAAAATTGCCTTGTCGCCCGCCGCTTCGGACAGTTCCTTCAGCAGCGCTGGAGCGTAGATACCCTGGCCCGGCGCATCGTAGCGCGGCGCCCACATCTCCTTCTGCCTGCGGCACTGCATCGCCCATTCGGTCGCCTTGGGCGCGGCGGTCAGCCGGTCGAGGATCTGCGCAATATCTCCTGCAATCCCGACTTCGGGAACGCGCAGCTTGCCGATTTCGGCGGCGTCGCGGTCGATGTGGATGACCTTCGCCCGCGCCGCGAAGCTGTCGAGCTTGCCCGTGGCACGGTCGTCGAAGCGTGCGCCGACGCAGATCAGCAGGTCGCAATTGTCGATCGCGATGTTCGCCGCCCGGGTACCGTGCATGCCGAGCATGCCGAGGAAGCTCGGCTCTTCCGTGGGAATGACTCCGAGGCCCTTGAGCGTCGCGACCGACGGAATTCCGCTGCGCTCGGCAAACGCCCGCAGCGTCCGTTCGGCGCGCGCGATCGCAACTCCGCCGCCGAAATAGAGAACCGGCGATGAAGCTTGGGCGATCAACGCGTTGGCGGCCGCGATGGCCGCCTCGTCCAGCTCCTCCGCCACTTCTTCGGGCAGTTCGAAGGCTTCAGGAACGGCGGCGATGACGCCGATATCCTTGGGCAGGTCGATCAGCACTGGACCGGGCCTGCCCGAGCTCGCGATCCGGAATGCCTCGGCAAACACGCGCGGAATGTCGGCGGTGCGCCGAATCAGGAAGCTGTGCTTCACGATCGGCAGCGTAATTCCGAAGATGTCGACTTCCTGAAATGCGTCGGTACCCATCAGCGGCGAGCCGACCTGGCCGGTGATCGCAACCATCGGAACGCTGTCGAGAAACGCATTGGCGATTCCGGTGACGAGGTTGGTCGCGCCCGGTCCGGAGGTCGCTATGCACACTCCCGGACGCCCGGTGACGCGGCCATAGGAATCGGCGGCCAGGGCCGCCGCTTGCTCGTGGCGAACCAGGATGTGCTGGAGGTTCGAGCCGGTAAGGGCGTCATATACCGGCATGATTGCGCCGCCCGGATAGCCGAAGACGTGAGTGACGCCTTCGCGCTCCAGCGCCTCCACCACCAGGCGCGCGCCGGTGACGGGCTCGGCCTGGGGTGCGTCAACGCGTTGGGCGGCGCTGCTCATGTCAGGCGGCCTGCGATTGCGGTTGCGCCGCGAGCGGCTGCTCGGCCGGGGCTTCGTTGCTCAGCCAGGCCATGTGCTTGCGCAGCTGAGCGCCGACCTGTTCGACCGGCTGGGCCAGATCCTCGTCCCACATGCGCTGATATTCAGGCTTGCCGGCCTGGTTCTCGGCGATCCACTGGCGGGCGAAGGCGCCGTTCTGGATGTCGGCCAGAACTTCCTTCATCCGCTCACGCGTCTCGTCGTTGATGATTCGCGGACCCGAAACGAAGTCTCCGTACTTCGCCGTCTCGGAGACGAAGTGCAGCATCTTCTTGAAGCCGCCCTCGTACATCAGGTCGACAATCAGCTTGAGCTCGTGGAGGCACTCGAAATAAGCGACTTCGGGCTTGTAGCCCGCGTCGACGAGCGTCTTGAATCCGGAAGCGATCAGCTCGGTCGCGCCGCCGCACAGGACCGCCTGCTCGCCGAACAGGTCAGTCTCAGTCTCTTCGCGGAAGGTCGTTTCAATTGCGCCGGCACGGGTGCCGCCGATGCCGCTCGCATAGGCCAGAGCCTTGTCCCGCGCCGATCCGGTCGCGTCCTGGTGGACTGCGAAAAGACAGGGAACGCCGCGGCCGATTTCATATTCGCGGCGAACCAGGTCGCCCGGCCCTTTCGGAGCAACGAGGATCACATCGATATCGGCGCGCGGCTTCACCTCGCCGTAGAGAACGCTGAATCCGTGAGCGACGAGCAGAGTGTCGCCGGCCGAAAGGTTCGGCTCGATCTCGTTCGCATAGACCTCGCGGTGGGTCATGTCGGGGGTCAGCATGCAGACCAGCTGCGCACGACGCGCTGCCTCTGCAGGCGAAGCGACACGGAAGCCGTCCGCCAGCGCCTTGCGCTCTGCTCCGCCGCCGCTTCGTGCACCGACGATGATGCTAAAGCCGCTATCGCGGAGGTTGCGCGCATGCGCTCGGCCCTGGCTTCCGTAGCCGATAACCGCGATCGTTGCGCTCTTCAGCGCTTCCGGCTTCGCGTCTTCATCAGTGTAAATCCGTTCCACTTCGAGGTTTTCCTTTCGCGCATAAAAGAAAACCCCCGCTCCGGTCGGGGAGCGGGGGTCTTGAGGTCCTGTCTCTCGGAGACTTTTGGAACTCTAGGCCGCTCCCCTTTGCCGGCTAATAAGCACGAGCGTAAGAAGGTCGACGCGCACGTCCACCAACGTCGCGGCAAAGTTTTTCGCAATGAGCTTCGAAACCGAAAGCATCAGCCAATTCACCTTTTTGGATCCAGTTTGGGATCCCATTCGCCGTAACTTATGCTGCATTGCATTATGTCGCGCAAGTGCAAAACAGCCGCACGAGCGCAAATTTTCACCTGTTCACCGCACTCCCTCTGTGCTTCAGCGCGCAAATTGTATCCAAACACGACATGGTTAACCAATGACTGACAAGCCTCTGCCCTCGCGCGAGATGGTCGAAGGGCCGTCTCGGGCCCCTGCCCGCGCAATGCTCCACGCCGCTGGATTCGATTCGTCGGACCTTGCAAAGCCGCTGATCGCAATCGTCCACAGCTTTTCGACGGTCACTCCGTGCAACATGCACTTGCGTGACCTTGCACAGCACGCAGCGCGCGGCATCGAGGAGGCCGGTGGAACGCCGATCGAGTTCAACACGATCGTCGTCACCGACGGCGAGGCGATGGGCACCAGCGGAATGCGCGCGTCGCTGATGAGCCGCGAAGTGATCGCCGATTCGGCCGAACTCGCAGTGCGTGGCCATTCGCTTGACGCCGTGCTGTTCATCGTCGGCTGCGACAAGACCATCCCGGCGGCAGCGATGGCGGCGGTGCGCATGAACCGCCCCAGCGTCGTGCTCTACGGTGGTTCGATCATGCCGGGGCATCTCAGGGACAAAGCACTGACGATCCAGGACGTATTCGAGGCTGTCGGCGCTCACGGCGCGGGAGCGATCAGTGATGAGGAACTGAAGGCCGTCGAGACGCACGCCTGTCCCGGTGCCGGCGCCTGCGGCGGGCAGTTCACCGCCAACACAATGGCCCTGGCAATGACCTTCCTCGGCCTCTCGCCGATGGGTCTGAACGACATTCCCGCAGTGCATCCCGACAAACCGGGTGCAGCCTATGAGGCCGGCCGGCTGACGGTCGAGGCGCTCAACGCCGGACGTCTCCCGCGCGATCTCGTCACGCCGGCCAGCCTGCGCAATGCGGCGGTTGCCGGCACTGCGACTGCCGGTTCGACCAATCTCGTCCTTCACCTCCTCGCGATCGCGCGCGAAGCGGGAATTCCAGAAAGCGAGTTCGGCATCGACATTTTCGATGAAGTCTCGCGCGCGACTCCGGTCATCGCCGACCTGAAGCCAGCCGGCCGTTTCATGGCGCCGGACATGTTCGCCGCCGGAGGCAGCGGATTGCTCGCGCAGCGGCTTCATGATGCCGGATTGCTTGCCGACACGCCGACAGTCGCCGGCCAGTCGCTGTTCAAGAGCTTCGCGGACTCCAGCGCGACGCTTGGCCAGGAGGTGATCGTCTCGGTTGACCGACCGCTCAAGGCCCGCGGCGGCTTCGGCATCTGCTACGGCAATCTCGCGCCCGACGGATGCGTGGTGAAGCTCGCAGGCAAGGGCGAGTTCCGGTTCGAGGGTCCCGCCAAAGTATTCAATGGCGAGGAAGCTGCATTCGACGCCTTGACTCGCGGCGGCATTGTCGCCGGCGATGTCGTGGTGATCCGCGGGGAAGGACCGGTCGGCGGTCCCGGAATGCGCGAGATGCTGGCGGTCACGGCCGCGCTGCAGGGTCGGGGCCTCGGCAATGATGTCGCACTGATCACCGACGGCCGCTTCTCGGGGGCGACCTATGGCTTCATGGTCGGCCATATTTCGCCGGAAGCTGCGCGCGGCGGGCCGATCGCCAAGCTTCAGGACGGCGACAAGATCGTCATCGACGTCGAGCAGCGCGTAGTCGAAACCGACGCCGACCTCGATGCTCGTCCGGCGCCCGAATGGCCGGTTTCACGCGAGTGCACCGGTGCCTTTGCGAAATATGCTGCGCTGGTCGGGTCCGCGTCGCACGGGGCCGTGACCCTGCCCGACTAGGCCGCCGCGGCGCGTTCCTGCAGCGCATCGGCGAGAGCGTCGAGGCTCGCGCCAATGCGGATCTTGTGCATCGGCCGGTCGAAGATCGTCGCAAGCGCAGGGGTCGGGTTTAGCGCCTGTCCGACGAGCGGCTCGACGACTTCCGCGAACTTGTACGGATGGGCAGTCGCCATTGCGATCCACGGCCGGCCAGAACGCTCGGCTTGCGGCAGTCGCGACCAAGATTCGACAGCAGTCGCCGAGTGCGGGCACCAGACGTATCCGCTGGCGCGATATTCGGCCGCGATCCGCGCCCTGATCTCCTCGTCGGTGACCAGTTCGACGCGGACCTCTTGGGCCTCCGGCGGCAGAGCGGAGACGCGCTCGAAATTGCTCGGATTGCCGACGTCCATCGCATTGGCGAGCGTCGCGATGGAGGGTCGCGGTTCATACAGGCGCGTTTCGTGCCAGTCCTTGAGCGTTCGGTTCGCGTTGGTCGCGAGCAGCACTGGGCCGACCGGCAGACCCATTGCCTTCGCAAGCAGCACTGCAAAGCCATGACCGAGATTGCCGCTTGGGATCGCGAAGCCGGGTTTTACCCCGGTATCGGCGAACACCCGCACCGCTGCCTGCGCCACATAGGCAAGCTGCGGCATCAGCCGCCCGAAATTGATCGAGTTTGCGGACGTCAGGCGATGCTCAGCCGACAGTGTCGTATCCGCAAACGCCGCTTTCACCAGCCGCTGGCAATCGTCGAAGTCTCCGTCGACCTCGACCGCCAGAACATTCCCGCCCCAGCAAGTGAGCTGACGTTCCTGGAACGGCGAAACCCGGCCCTTCGGGAACAGGATCACGGAACGGACCGAGGACCGCCCTTCTCCGGCGCAGCCGACCGCTCCGCCAGTATCGCCGGATGTCGCGACCAGGACCGTGAGCGGGCGGCCATCGGCAATGCGGTCGAAGCAGGACATGAGGAACCTAGCGCCGAAGTCCTTGAACGCACCGGTCGGGCCATGAAACAGTTCCAGCCCGAGCAGCGAAGGCTTAGCTGAATCCGCAGTGACCAGCGGTGCGGCAAGATTCAGCGCGTCAGCGCAGATGGCCGAGAGCTTCTGCTCAAGCATGTCCCCGGCAAAGAAGGGACGAAGCAGCGCTGCGGCAAACTCTGCGAGCGGCGCCTTTGGATCGATCTCGTCGAGCTTCGCCGCCGGCAATTCCTCCGGCATGTACAGGCCGCCATCCGGAGCGGCGCCGTTGCGCAGAGCTTCGGACAGGCTCGCCGGCGGCGCCTTTTTTCGGGTGCTGACGAACCTCATGCGGCGACCAGCGTCTCGTCTGAGGCCAGGACACGCACGCCTTCGGACGCCACCGGCGCGCGATAGGCGCGTGCGCCAACTCCGGCCTGAGCGAAGGCTTCCGACATGGCTTTTTCGACGCTGTCTGCGTCCGCCTCGAGTGCCCAGGCGAACACCGAGGGGCCCGACCCGGAGAATGAGGAGCCGAGCGCGCCCGCCCTGAGCGCGGCCGCCTTTACCTCGGGCAATGCGGGCACGAGATGCTGCCGCTGCGGTTCGATGAGCAGATCCTCCAGGCCGGCACGAACGAGTTCCAGATCATCGGTCGCGCAGCCGGCAACAAATGCCGCCACACGCCGGCTGTGCTCGACCGCAAGCTTCAACGGTACTTGCGGAGCGAGGATCGACCGCGCCATCCGTGTCTCGACCGCAGCTTCCGGATGCAGCAGGACGGCAACGACATTTTGCGGCGCCGGCAACCGCTGGACGAGGACCGGAGCTTCGCGTGCTGCAAGGACCAGGCCGCCGAGCAGGCTCGCCATCACATTGTCCCAGTGCGGCGGGTCCGAGGCCACGCGCTCTCCTTCGAGCGCGAACGGCAGAAGCTCTTCGACCGAAAAGGGTTCGCCGAGCAGCGCGTTTGCAGCCGCTGCGCCCGCCACTGCCGAAGCCGCCGAGCCACCCATTCCCGCAGCGAGCGGCACACCCTTCACGATGGACAGCCTGAGACCGCAGGGGGAGCCGGCCGCTTCGAGCACCGCCTGCGCGGCGGCAAGCGCGGTATTCCTTTCAGGCTCGGGTGGAAGCGAATTGACGAGTCCGCTGACCTGCATCAGCCGGACCCCCGGCCTTTCGTCGCGAACTGCGGTGACCACGTCCCGCGCCGCGTCGAAAGCGTGGCCGAGGATGTCGAAGCCTGCGCCCACGTTGGCGATGCTGGCAGGGGCGCTGGCGGTTGCTGATTGTCTGAGCATGGAGAGCTAGGCCCGCATCTTTTCGGCGTCCTGGCCGAGCAGCGGCTCGCGCACCAGCAGCGCGCGCTGCGCGTCCATGATATCGGCGAACACCGCGGTCGCGGTCGGCCATCTGCCGGCGCCTTTGCCGAATATGTCGTGAACATTGCCGTCGACGTCGGTCACAAGGAAGCGATTTTCCTCGTCGCGGGTCTGGGCAAGCGGATGCTCACGCGGAAGCGCGACGATCCGCACCTCGGCTTCGACGCTGCCGTCGGGCCGGATCCGGCAGCTGCCGACCTGTTTCAGGACTTCGCCGCTCTCGAGCGCTTCGGCGGCTGCTTCGGGCACCAGGTCGCGCAGCGAGTGTTTGTCGATCCATTTCGGAAGCAGTGCCACATCGAATGCCTCGCGCACCAGGATCGACAGCTTGTCGGCGGCATCGAGGCCGTCGACATCGGCACTCGGGTCCGCCTCAGCGAAGCCGAGCTCCTGCGCCTTGGCCAGCGCCTGCGCGAAGCTCCAGCCCTCTGCCAGACGGCTGAGCAGATAATTGCAGGTGCCGTTCATCACCCCTTCGACCGAGACCACCCGGCCTTCCAGTCGTCGTAGGGCTTCGAGGATCGGTGCACCACCACCGACCGCCGCGGAAAAACGCAGCTCACCGCCGTTCCGGGCAGCCGCTGCGTGAAGCGAATCCCAATGCCTGGCGAGAGCAGCCTTGTTCGCAGTCACGACCTGCGCGCCTTGCAGCAGCGCATGGTGCATCGCTTCGCGCGCGAGGTCGACACCGCCGACCAGCTCGACCAGTATATCGGGATTGCTGGCGACCGCATCCTCAACGCTGTCGGTGAACAGCGCCGGTTCGTCATGCTGCTCCGGATTTCGGACCAGCACCGGACCGACGTCGAACAGATCCGGCTGCGCCTGAAGCAGCTCGAGGACTCCGGCGCCGACCGAGCCGCAGCCGAGCAACGCGACCTTCAGCCGCTCGGGACGGGCGGGCCGCGCCTTCATTGCCGGGAAGCGCGCGACAGTGGTCGCCTCGGCCGAACCGAGCGATGCGACTTCGATCAGCACGTCCCACTCGTCGGCAGCATGGATCGCCTTGGCCTGAATGAGGCCGCTGCTCGCGTGCTCGGCCTCGGCATAATTGAGGTAGGAATAGCGAAGCGCATCGGGATTCTTGGCCGGGTCTTCTTCGTAAACGCCGTCGACGTCCTTGATCAGCCGGACGCGGTGAGCGTCGAGCCGGTCGGCGAAGAACACCGCGCTGAGATCAGTGCCCCCGCGGCCGAGGGTAACGACGCCATGGTCGGCATGATCGGCGATAAAGCCCGGAAGAACCACCACGTCGTTCACGTCGATACGCGACCAGACAGCGCGCGAATCGACGCTGACGAGATTGGAATCGAGCGGCGACCCGTCCGCGACCAGTCCCATTTCGTGCGGATCGAGCGTTGCTGCGCGAAGTCCCGCTTTGCTGAGCGCGAGGGCGAGCAGCGCCGCCGAGTGAAGCTCGCCGACGCGAGCGACTCGAGCAACGAGTGCCGCCGGAGCCGCTTCGCCGCCGACCCGCCGCGCCTGCTCGAGCAGGCGATCGGTCTCGCCGGCGAGGGCTGACACAACCGCGACCACTTTCTCGCCGTCGCGCACGTGGCGGTAGATCTCCTCGACGACCTTGGGATAGTCTTCTTCACGTCCGAGGACCGAGCTTCCGAACTTCAGGACGCAAAGGCGCTTGGCCGCTGCTTGCCCGAAGGCTCCTCCTTTTTCTTCCACCGCGCTCGACATCTGGTTACTCTCTTTCGGGACTTGGATCTGGGCACAAAAAAACCCGCTCGCCTGGTTCGGGGAGCGGGTCGGATGAAATCTGGTTCTGTTAGACCGTTATCAGCCGATTGCTCCCCGCTCGCGCGTGGTCATCGTAATAATGGTCGTAATGATCATGCTGCCGGCGCGCGGCATCGCTGCGCTCTCGAGCGCGCGGTTGCCAGTGTTGATTAGCCGACTCATCATGGGATCCCAAAAATGCCCGGGTGCGGCTGGCGCGTCAACCCACAAAGGAGAGAAGGCGCAAAAATCGCCGCTGTCGTGGCAAATGGGATACAATTATTGACCGCGCCCGAACTCATTGCCGCCAGAGCGAAGCGACTTGGATTTTCGGGCTTCGGGCCCTTCGTCGCTTTTGCTCATGCAATCCTTGCCGACGGGATCCCGTCAAGGCCTGATTTGGCCTGATCCACGCACCTGATATTTGAAGCTCGTTAACTGCTCCGGCCCGACCGGGCCACGCGCGTGGAGCTTGCCGGTGGCGATGCCAATCTCTGCTCCGAACCCGAATTCGCCGCCGTCGGCGAACTGGGTCGAGGCGTTCCACAGCACGATCGCACTGTCGACTTCATTGAGGAAATATTCCGCAGCTTCACCCTCTTCGGCGACGATCGCCTCGGTGTGCCCGGTGCCATAGCGCCGGATGTGAGCGATGGCGGCATCGACATCATCGACGACCTTTACCGCAAGCACCGGGGCAAGAAATTCTCTGCCCCAGTCCTCCTCACTCGCTTGAGCCATCTCCACGATCGAGCGCGCCTGCTCGTCGCCACGAAGCTCGCAGCCCGAAAGCGCGGCAGCGATGCCCGGGAGCAGCCGTTGCGCTGCCTCGCGGTCGATCAGCAACGTCTCTGTTGACCCGCACACTGAAACCCGTCGCAGCTTGGCATTGGCAACGATCCTGGCCGCCATGTCCGGATCGGCCGAGCGATGCACATAGGTATGGCACACGCCTTCGAGGTGGCCGAGCACCGGCACGTGCGCATCCGTCATCACCCGCTCGACCAGCGATCGCCCGCCGCGCGGGATGATGAGGTCGATGCTTCCCGACAGCCCGTCGAGCATCATCCCCACAGCGTCGCGATCGCGTGTGGGCAAGATCTGAACACTGCCCTCGGGAAGGCCCGCTTGCGCAAGGCCGCCGGCGATTGCGCTGCCGATGGCAAGCGCGCTCCGCAATGCCTCGGAGCCCGAGCGAAGGATGACCGCATTGCCGGAGCGGAGACAGATTGCTGCAGCGTCGGCGGTCACATTCGGACGGCTCTCGTAGATCATTCCGATCACCCCAATCGGAGTTCTCACGCGGCTGATTTCGAGGCCGTTGGGCCGAGTCCATTTATCCATCACCCGCCCTACAGGATCGGGCAATCCGGCAATCTCCTCGAGCGCTTTGGCAATTCCCTCCAGCCGCTCCTCGTTGAGCATCAGCCGGTCAACCATCGCCGTCGCGGCCGCGACGTCCTCGGCATTGGCGGCAAGAATTTCCGATGCACGCGAGCG
Organism: Sphingomicrobium sp.; assembly: GCA_036392155.1. GTDB lineage: Bacteria > Pseudomonadota > Alphaproteobacteria > Sphingomonadales > Sphingomonadaceae > Sphingomicrobium. Next base: position 11,492 of record DASVYN010000113.1, on the reverse strand, counting down.
CACCTGGCCGGCCATTGCCCGGATCGAATCGCTCCTCTGGCTGGCAGGAGCGACGCGCAGGACGTCCGCAGCGCTGCGCGCCGCCTGGCCCATCGCTTCGAGGCGCTGGCGCAGGCTCACATCAGCACCAAATCATTGCGGTGGATAAGCTCGTCGGGCCCGGTATAGCCGAGCCGCCACTCGATCTCGCGACTAGCGCAGCCGATGATCGCCTGCGTTTCTCCGGACGTGTAGGCGGTGATCCCGCGCGCAACCTCGCAGCCGTCCGGTCCGAGCACGCGCAGGCAGACCCCACGCTCGAAGGTCCCGTCAACCGAGCGCACTCCGGCGGGAAGCAGGCTCTTGCCCGCGGCGAGTGCGCTGACCGCGCCCGAATCCACATGCAGGCTTCCCGCCGGCACGAGCGTTCCGGCGATCCATTGCTTGTAGGCGCGCGCCGGCGATCCCTTCGCATCGATCAATGTCGAGCGCACATCGTCGCGCTCCAGCCGCGCGAGCGGATGCTCCTCATGACCCGAGGCAATCATTGTCGCGCAGCCGAAGCTCTGCGCAATCCGCGCCGCAGCGAGCTTGGTGCGCATCCCGCCGGAGCCGACGCCGGCAGTCGAGGCACCCCCCGCCCAGGATTCCATTTCGGCACTGAGTGCGGCGACATGGGGCACATGCCTCGCATCGGGATCTCGCCGCGGATCGCCGGTGTACAGGCCGTCGATGTCGGAAAGCAGGATCAGCAGGTCCGACTGGATCATCTGCGCGACACGCGCCGACAGACGATCATTGTCGCCATAGCGCAGCTCCTCGGTCGCGACTGTATCATTTTCGTTGACGATCGGCAGCGCGCCATTGCCAAGGAGCACTTCGATGGTCGCGCGGGCATTGAGCCAGCGGCGCCGCGATTCGGTATCCTCGAGCGTCAAGAGAAGCTGCGCGGTCGGGATCCCAAACGGCGCGAGCGCTTCTTCCCAGGCCCTCATCAGCAACGGCTGACCCGATGCTGCGGCCGCCTGCTTGAGCGCAAGCCGTGCGGATTGCTTGAGCGCGAGCCGCCGGCGCCCGAGCGCGACTGCTCCCGACGAGACCATCACGACCTGCCGGCCCTCCGAGCGCAGTCTGCCGATGTCCTCGCCGAGGCTGCGAAGCCACGATGTGCGAATGCCGTCCCCATCGCTTTCGACGAGCAGCGAGGATCCCACCTTGATGGTGATTCGGCGCGCAGCCTTGATCAGCGCGACGGAGCGCACGGGAGCCTCAGCGAGTTCAGGCATGGGAAGGCGCGTCTAATGGTGTTCATTCCGGCGGACAATGCGAAGAATTGGATCCAATGTTGACATGCGGCGTCGCTTTCGTCAGCCTTAAAGGGTAACGGAGCAACACCAATGACCACGAGCACGAGCAACGGATCCATCCGCACGACCTCGCTTCGTGGCTTTTTCTATGTCTCGTTTACGGGCCGGTACGCCTGCGGGCGGCCGGAGATGATGCAGACCAACTGACCCCCGTAACCCTGCCGCGGTTGAAGCGGCGAAAGAACGAGACGAACAGTGACTCAAGAACAATTGCAGGGGCTCGCCATGCTGCGAGCCGAGCTCGACCGAATCGACGACCAGATTCTCGATCTGATCGAGCGCCGACTCTCCGCATCGGGTGAGATAGCCGCGCTGAAAAATGCCGAGGGCGACCGCCACCTCAAGTTGCGGCCGCGCCGTCAGGCGCAGATCCTCGACCGCTTGAAAGCGCGCGCCCGGCGCGCAGCTCCGGAGCTGGTCGACAAGGTCTGGCGCGAGATCATGGCGCACAGCTTGCAGTCACAGGCACAGACGCAACTTGTCCTGGCGCCGTCCGACCAGCCGGAGCTGCTCGAAGCACAGGTCCGCGCGCACTTCGGCTCTGCATCCTCAATCCGCTGGGCGGCGAGCACCTCGCACGCCATTCGATCCGCGCTTCGCGGGGAAGCAATCGCGATCATCTCCGAATCCTTGCCCGAAGGAGAAGGAGAGCTTCGGGTCTTCGATGCCCTCAAAGCCGAGGACGGAAGCATTATCGCTTATGCCGCGGGCCGCGTCGCCGCCGACGACATACTCATCGAGGTTCCAGCCACACCGGCCGCGACGGCAGCTGCGAGCGTCGCTCAATGGTCGCCCGACAGCTGGCGCAGCAGACCCGCCCAGCAGCTTGCCGAATATCCCGACGCCAATGCATTGCTGCGTGTCGAACGGCGCCTCGGCGGATCGGAGCCTCTGGTCGAAATCGCCGACATTATCCACTTGCGCGCCGCTTTGTCGCGCGTCGCCAATGGCGAAGCCTTCATCGTCCAGGGCGGCGATTGCGCGGAAAGCTTCGCCGAGTTCAATGCGGACAAGGTCCGGGTCACCTACAACCTGCTGCTGCGCATGGGCGCGATGCTCCGAGCGGCGAGCTCCACCGACGTTGTTCACCTCGCGCGGATTGCCGGACAGTTCGCCAAGCCGCGCTCGTCGAATCTGGAGACGATCGATGGCGTGACTTTGCCGAGCTATCGCGGCGATGCCGTCAATGGACCGGCCTTCACCGCGGCGGCGCGCGCGCCCGATCCGAAGCGACTGCTTGACGCGCATCGCCAGGCGCAGGTCACGATCGAGCTGCTTCAGGCCTATGCCTCGGCATCCTATGCCGATCTTCCCAAAGTCCATCGCGATGTCGGATTGAACGAGCCGTCACGCCCGGTTGCGATGTTCACCAGCCATGAGGCGCTGCTGCTCAACTACGAGCAGGCGCTCACCCGCTACGATGAACCGAGCGAGCAATGGTGGGCGACTTCGGGTCACATGATCTGGATCGGCGACCGCACGCGCCAGCTCGACGGCGCCCATGTCGAGTTCGCGCGGGGCGTCGGCAATCCCATCGGACTGAAATGCGGTCCGAGCCTGGCGGTCGACGACCTGCTGCGATTGATGGAGCGGCTCGACCCCGACAATGTACCGGGCCGACTGGTGCTGATCGGGCGCTTCGGTGCTGCGAATATCGACGGGCATCTTCCCGAGCTCATGCGAGCTGCCAAGAAAGAGGGCCGCAACGCCATCTGGAGCATCGATCCGATGCACGGCAATACGCGTACGATCGAGGGTCTGAAGACACGAATGGTCGGTGATATCGTGGCAGAAATCCGCAGTTTCTTCCAAATCGCCCGCGCCGAAGGCGTACATCCCGGCGGCATGCATCTGGAGATGACCGGAGGCGACGTGACCGAATGTATCGGCGGAAGCCCGAAGCTCGCACGCGAGGATCTCGGACGACGCTATCTCACCCACTGCGACCCACGGCTCAATGAGCGACAGGCGCTCGATGTCGCTCAGGCCGTGGCCGAGCTGCTCTCCGCGCGCGCGGCTGATCGCGCAGACGCGGCATGAACGCGGTGGCCGAAACTGCGCCGGAGGCCCTTCTCGCCGGCTCGCGGTCGAAGGCGTTGAGCGGCGAAATCGAGGTTCCCGGTGACAAGTCCATTTCCCACCGCGCGCTGATTCTCGGCGGCCTCGCCAGTGGCGAGACTCGGATCAGCGGCCTGCTCGAGGGCGACGACGTGCTTCACACTGCCGGCGCCGTCCGCGCCCTTGGTGCCGAGGTCGAACGCGTCGCTTCGGGCGAATGGCGGGTTCGTGGCGCCGAGTGGCGGAGCCCCAATGAGCCGGTCGACTGCGGCAATAGCGGTACCGGAGCGCGCCTGCTGATGGGTGCCGCAGCGGGCTTTCCGATCAGCGTGTCCTTCACGGGCGACGAATCGCTCAGCAGCCGACCGATGGAGCGGGTCCTGCAACCGCTGCGCGCGATGGGCGCGCGGACCGAGGGGAGCAGGCTGCCGGTGACCATCCACGGCGGCAATCTTGCTGGGATCAGCTACGTCAACGAAAAGGCGTCGGCGCAGGTCAAGTCAGCGATCCTGCTGGCCGGTTTGCATGCCTCGGACAGGGTCGAGATTGTCGAGCCGGCTCCCAGCCGCGACCATAGCGAGAATATGCTCCGCGCCTTCGGCTGCGAGGTCGAAAGCGAGGGTGGCGTGATCCGGCTGGGGCCACAGCGCACACTCGTCGGAACCGACGTCCTCGTCCCGGGCGATCCTTCATCGGCAGCTTTCCCGTCGGTCGCAGCTTTGCTTGTGCCGGATTCGTGCATCACCATCCGCAAGGTGATGGTGAACCCGCTTCGGACAGGCTTGTTCACGACCCTGATTGAAATGGGCGCAGACCTGCGTCTCGACAACCACCGCCTCCAAGGCGGCGAAAGGATCGCCGACCTGACGATCGCCGCATCCGATTTGCACGGCGTCGAAGTACCCGCTGAACGCGCGCCGTCGATGATCGACGAATATCCGATCCTCGCAGTTGCCGCAGCGTTCGCTCGCGGAACGACTGTCATGCATGGTTTGGCAGAACTGAGGGTGAAGGAAAGCAACCGGCTTGCCGCAATTATCGCCGGGCTGCAGGCGTGCGGCGTAGACGCCCGCGAGGAAGGCGACAGCCTCATTGTCGAGGGCCGTGGCGACCCGCCGGCCGGCGGGGCTCGAGTCCGGGCTCATCACGATCACCGTATTGCGATGAGCTTTCTCGTCATGGGTCTCGCTGCTCGCCAATCCGTCTCCGTCGACAGTGCCGACATGATCGCGACGAGCTTCCCCAATTTCGTCTCGCTGATGCAGTCTCTGGGGGCTCGCATCGGATGACGGTCGCCTATCACGGAGTTCCCGGCGCGTTCAGTCACGAAGCCTGTTTGAACTACCTGCCCAACGAGCGGCCGGTGGGACTGACCAGCTTCGCTGAAGTCATCCGCGCAGTCGAAAACGGTGAAGCCGATTATGGCGTGCTTCCGCTGGAGAACAATAATGCGGGCGAGGTCGACGAGGTGCGTCAGCTGCTCACGCGTTCGCCGCTGAGGATTGTCGCCGAGCACAGGCTGCCGATCAGGATCCACCTGCTCGGCTTGCCTGGTTCGACAATCGATCGGGTCGAAACGGCCGTAAGCCACCCCATGGCGATCAAGCAGTGCACCGAAACGTTGCAATCGCTGGGACTACGCGCCGAAGCGGCGCCGAGCACCTCGGTCGCAGCGCAGACCTTGAGCGACCCGACAAAAGCAGCGCTTGCTTCCGAAGCCGCCGCCCAGGCCTATGGGCTTGTCGTTCTCAAGCGCAACGTGCACGACCGCGAAGTCAATGAAACGACCTTCGTCGTGGTAACGCGCCAATGAGCTTCAATACCTTCGGACGCGTGCTTCGGATGACGACCTGGGGCGAAAGCCACGGGCCGGCGATCGGCGCGATCGTCGACGGCTGTCCGCCAGGGATCAGCCTGACCGAAGATGACATCCAGCCGTGGCTCGACAAGCGTCGTCCGGGCGCGAGCCGCTTCACGACCCAGCGGCGCGAGAGCGACCGGGTCCGCATCCTTTCCGGCACGTTCGAAGGACGCACGACCGGCACTCCGATCAGCCTCATGATCGAGAATGAGGACCAGCGCTCGAAGGACTATTCGGATGTCGCTAAGGCCTATCGTCCCGGCCACGCCGACTTCACCTACGACGCCAAATATGGCGTGCGCGATTGGCGCGGCGGCGGGCGCAGCTCGGCGCGCGAGACGGCCGCGCGTGTGGCCGCAGGCGCGGTCGCCCGGCTCATCGTGCCCGAGGTTCGCATCGCCGCCTATCTCGTCGAGCTGGGCGGCGATGCGGTCGACCGCACGGCGATCGACCTCGACGAGATCGATCGAAACCCGCTAAACTGTCCAGACCCGGCCGCTGCGGAACGGTGGGCGCACAAGCTCGACGAAGCCCGTAAGGCCGGCTCCTCGCTCGGAGCAGTCGTCGAATGCGTCGCCGAGGGTGTGCCGCCCGGCTGGGGCGCCCCGGTCTATGCAAAGCTCGATTCCGAGCTCGCCGCGGCGATGATGTCGATCAACGCCGCCAAAGGCGTGGAGATCGGTGACGGCTTTGCCGCAGCACGCCTCCACGGCGAGGAGAATGCGGACGCTATCCGCTCGGGACCGGTCTTCCTTTCGAACCATGCCGGCGGGATTCTCGGCGGCATCTCGAGCGGTCAGCCGGTGGTCGTGCGTGTCGCTTTCAAACCCACGTCATCGATCCTGACACCGGCACCGACGATCGACCGCGACGGCAATGAGACGGAAATCGTCACCAGGGGCCGCCACGATCCCTGCGTCGGCATCCGCGGCGCTCCGGTGGTCGAAGCAATGATGGCGCTGGTGCTCGCGGACCAGAAATTGCTCCATCGGGCGCAGTGCGGCTGAAGCCATGGAGACCATCAGGGTCGCTCTGGGCGAGCGCAGCTACGACATATTGATCGACCAGGGGCTGCTCGACCGCGGCGCCGGATATCTGGCGCCGCTCGCCCGCAATGGCCGCCTGCTTGTCGTTAGTGATCTGACCGTTTGGAGGGCGCAAGGGGCGCGGCTTGCGAAATGCCTCGAAGGCATCGAGCTTGCTCCGATCCTCGTGCCCGCCGGTGAAGAAAGCAAGGGCTGGACCGGACTCCAAACGGTCGTCGATGCCCTCCTCGCCCACGGCGTCGAACGCAAAGATCATATTCTTGCTTTTGGCGGCGGCGTAATCGGCGACCTCGCCGGCTTTGCTGCGGCGATCGTCAATCGCGGCTGCAACTTCGTTCAGATCCCGACCAGCCTTCTTGCGCAGGTCGACAGCTCGGTCGGAGGCAAGACCGCGATCAATGTCGCTGCCGGCAAGAACCTCGTAGGCGCATTCCATCAGCCCTCGCTGGTGCTGATCGATCCGTCGCTGCTCGATACGCTCGATCCGAGGCAGGTCCGCGCCGGCTATGCCGAGATCGCGAAATATGCGCTGATCGAAGATGCAGATCTCTTTTCCTGGCTCGAACAAAATGGCGCCAAGGTGCTGGACGGCGATCCTGCAGCGCGAACTCGGGCGATTGCTGCGGCTGTTGCCGGAAAGGCGCGCATCGTCGAACAGGACGAGCGCGAAACGAGCGGCCGCCGCGCACTCCTCAATCTTGGCCACACGTTCGGCCATGCGTTCGAGGCGGAGACCGGCTATTGCGATCGCCTGCTGCACGGCGAAGCGGTTGCCTTGGGCTGCGTCCAGGCATTCGATTTCTCCGCCGCGCGCGGCCTTTTGAGCGCGGCCGACGCGGAGCGCGTGCGCGCGCATTTCGCTTCTGCCCGCCTTCCGACCCAGCTTGCCGAATTGGGGCTGACCCGATCCGGCAGGAGGCTCGTCGCCCATATGATGCACGACAAGAAGCGCGAGGGAGGCCGGACTGCATTCATTCTCGTGTCCGGCATCGGCAAGGCGTTCGTCGACAAGGCGGTCGAGCTCGCCGACGTCGCCGATTTTCTCGATCGCGCGCAATGACCAAAGTGCCGTACGCGGAAGTCATCGGCGATCCCATTTCGCACTCCAAGTCGCCGGTCATTCACAAATATTGGCTCCATCAGCTCGGGATCGAGGGCGACTATCGGCGCACTCGCCTCGCTGCCGCCGAGCTTGCAAATTTCCTCGACCGCAGCCGCTCCGATCCGAATTGGCGCGGATGCAATGTCACGATCCCGCACAAGCAGTCGATCATTCCGCTCCTCGATCGCCTCGAGGCGGGCGCGGAGACGATTGGCGCAGTCAATTGCGTGGTGCCCGAGAAAGGTGCGCTTGTCGGCTACAATAGCGACATTGATGGAGTCGCAGCAGCACTCGATTCGACCCCGCTTCAAAATCGCAAGTCGGCGTTGATCGGTGCCGGCGGAGGAGCCCGCGCGGTCGTCGCCTATCTGGCGCGCCGCGGCGTCGGCCGGATTGCGATTCTCGCCCGGGATTTGGAACGGGCCGAGACTTTGTGCGCGCTTGCTCCCCGAGCGAGTGTCCGCATTCTCGGCTTCGATCGGTCCGAAGCGGCGTTCGGCGGCGCAGCTGCAATTATCAATGCTAGCCCGCTTGGGATGTCGGGCGCTGTTCCGATGCCGCAAACTTTGCTGGACGCGGTGCGCAGTCATGCGGCCGGGACGACAGTGTTCGACCTCGTCACCACGCCAACGCAAACCGAATTTCTTTCGGCCGCCAGCAAGGCGGGCGGCAAGCTCGTCGACGGCCTGTCCATGCTCGTCGGTCAGGCAGCCCGGGCTTTCGAGCTGTTCTTCGGCAAGCCCCCTCCCCCGCCAACTGACGAGCTTCGTCACCTTCTCATCACAGACAGGCGGTATTCAGCTTGAATGGGATACAAATACGGTCTGAAGCATTGACATTGGCTGGTTGATGAGGCTTTTGGGGATCCAATGACCATGAACGGCACCTTCCGCTCCATGCTTCGCGACGTTTCACGCCGCGCGAGCGGCCGTGCGCGTTTCTCTTATTATTACGGCTATTTTACCGCCTGGGCGGAGACGGTCTGAAGCGCTAGTTAGATAGCTTGAACAGTCCGAACCCCGCCCGGTCCTCCTGGCGGGGTTTCTTCATTGTTGCGAGGGAATCATGATGAGCCACCCCAACACATTGCTCGAACCGAGCCAGCACAAGCACCGGGCTCCTGCCGGAGCCGAGCCTCCGCCCGGCGCTGCCGATGACTGGACAGTGCCGCAGCATTGGGACGAGCTGACCGACGAAGACCATTGGGTCTGGGACACGCTGTTCGCGCGGCAGAAGACCTTGCTTAACGACAAGGTCGTGCACGCCTTCGAGGAGGGGCTTGAGGTGCTCAACCTGTCACAGCCGGGCGTCCCGAATTTCGACGAGCTCAACGCCAGGCTCGGCGAGCGGACCGGCTGGAAGGTCGTGGCCGTGCCCGGCTTGGTACCTGACGCCGTCTTCTTCGACCATCTCGCCAACCGCCGTTTCCCCGCGGGCAACTTCATCCGCACCCCCAAGCAGCTGGATTATCTCGAGGAACCGGACGTATTCCACGACGTGTTCGGACATGTGCCGCTGCTTGCTCAGCCGGCAGTCGCCGATTTCATGGTCGAGCTCGGCAATCTCGGCCTTCAGGCGCTCGAGATTGGCGAAATCGAGCGGATCGCCCGGCTCTATTGGTACACGATCGAGTTCGGACTCGCGCGTGAGGACGGCCGAACCAGAATCTATGGCGCGGGAATTGCATCGAGCTTCGGCGAGACTCACTACAGTCTGGAGAGCCCGCGCCCGCACCGCCTCAAATTCGACCTCAAGCGCGTGCTCCGGACCCGCTACCGGCCTGACGACTTCCAGAAGTCCTATTTTGTGATCGACCGGTTCGAGGACGTGCTCGACATCGTGCGCGAGAACGACTTTGCCGCCCTGTGCGCGGAGCTTGAGGGCCTCTCGGACATCGATCCGAAAGTTGCCGCCCAGGACGAGCTGCTCGCCGCATGACCGGCGAGGATAATGAAGGTCCGCCGTTCAAATCAGTCGCACTGATCGGCCTCGGGCTGATCGGATCGTCGATCGCAAGGGGTGTGCGCGAAGCCATGCCCTCGACCCGGCTTCAGGGTTTTGATTCGAACCCGCAGGTACGCGGGCATGCAGCGCGGCTGGGTCTGGTCGATGTCTTTGCCGACGATCCGGCGGCAGCGGTCGAGGGCGCGGACCTCGTCATCCTATGTGTTCCGGTCGGAGCCATTGCCGATGCCGCGCGAGCGCTTGCTCCCGGTCTTGGCGACAAGGCGATCGTCAGCGACGTCGGCTCCTGCAAGGCGCCGGTCGCGAACACGCTCAGGGAGGTTCTCCCCGACGCCGTCATCATTCCCGCCCATCCCATCGCGGGAACCGAGAATAGCGGACCGGAGGCGGGCTTCGCTGCACTGTTCCGTAATCGTTGGTGCATTCTCACTCCCGAGCCGCAGACGGACCCCTCGGCCCTCGAGCGGCTTGCCGCCTTCTGGAGCGCGCTCGGGGCGCAGGTCGAAGTGATGGCTGCCGAGCGGCACGATCTCGTACTCGCGGTTACCAGTCACCTCCCGCACCTCATCGCCTATACGATCGTCGGCACCGCCTCACATCTCGAAGCCGTCACCGAAGGCGAAGTCATCAAATATTCGGCCGGGGGCTTTCGCGACTTCACCCGCATTGCCGCCTCCAATCCGACGATGTGGCGCGACATCTTCTTGTCGAACCGCGAGGCGGTGCTTGACGTGCTCGGCCGCTTTCTCAGCGATCTTCAGCAGCTCGAGCAGGCGATCCGAGGCGGCGACGGTGACAAGCTGTTCGACTGGTTCAGCCGCACTCGCGCAATCCGCCGAGCCATTGTCTACGAAGGACAGGATGTGGCCGCGCCTGATTTCGGACGAGCGACCCGATAGACGGGCTTGGGATCCCGCCGGTGGACGGGACTTCCCGCTTGGGGTTATGAGGCGCCTCAGGAGTGGGAAGTGTGGCCAATGACAACGAACAAGGGCGGCGGGTGGACAGCCGCGTAGCCCAGCGCATTCGTGAACTGATCGTCGAGGGCGCTTTGATGCCCGGAACTCGCGTCGCAGAGGCTGCGATTGCCGAGCGGCTCGGTGTGTCACGAACTCCGGTGCGAAATGCGCTCCCGGCGCTCGCCACCGAGGGCCTGCTCGAGCCCGCCGGAAAGCGCGGCTATGCAGTCCGCAACTTCACTGTCGAGGACAGCTATCGCGCGACCGAGATCCGTTGCGTTCTCGAAGGCTATGCTGCGCGCGAACTTGCCGCTCGAGAGGACCGCGGCGAAGTGGTTCGGCAGCTGCGCGAAAGCTTGCAGGAAGGCGATGCGATCTTCGCCAAGGGTCATGTCGTCAAGGAGGACGAAGAAGCCTATGCGGTGATGAACGGCCGGTTTCACGACCTGATCGTGGGCGGGGCTCGCGATCCCCTGCTCGCCGACCTTGTCCACCGCGTCTATTCGGTGCCGTTCGTCGCTCCGAATGTCGTCGCGTCCAATCGTATTCCGTTGGACGAAATCTATCCGATCCTGATGTCCGGCCATCGGCAGCACCATTCGATCGTCGATGCGATCGAAGACGGGCAGTCCGACGTTGCGGAAACGCTGATGCGCGGCCATTCGGCGCCGGCGCGTCGGACTTTCGGGCTCGAGGGCGGGCGCACTCACGAATGACTTGACGTTAAGCCGCAGCGCAGCATATTTGGGATCCAACGCGTTTCGCAAGGAGCGCGGGAAGCATCAAGAGTGGGACACGGAGCAATCTGTATCCCACGCCAACCTGCCCGCCCGGGCAAGGTGGCGGTCCCGAGCGGGACGATGCGGCCGAGAGGGCAACGAAGCGGGCCATCCACGGCAGTATCGATCCGGCTCCAGAAGGAAGGATTATGGAGCTGTCTACGTTGCCGCGCCAGCAACAGCAGAATGCGCCGTCCGGCGAGCGATGTCCCGCCGCAGCGGCTGGACCGACGATTTTCAAGGTGGCCGTTCCGGCAGACCTGCGTCAGTTCGGCGAAAGCGTGCGTGCGTCTGCGCTTGGCGATCGGGTGAACCCGCCGGTGGTCGTGCTCGGCGGGATTTCGGCCAATTGCTTCCCTGCCTTGCAGCCCGACGG
>DASVYN010000112.1:0-2737 GCA_036392155.1 Sphingomicrobium sp. | reverse complement strand
TGGCCGTTCTTCTCGAAATAGTCGAGGAAGCTGCGGCGGATATCATTGGTCGAGTTCATCTCAAGCCGATGTAAATGCGCTGCTGCACTGCGGCAAGGCGAAGGCTTGGCGTTTGTCCGATCGGGCGGCTAGGCAGCTGCAATGGCCAAGCGCTCATCGATCCCCCGCTACAAGCGCCGGCGCAGCGGCACGCACTCATGGCTGCGCCGCTTGTCCGGCTTGATCGTCAAGCTGATCCTCGGCTTCTTTCTGATCTCAATTCTGTGGGTCCTCGCCTATCGGTTCATCAATCCTCCGATCACCTTCACAATGATCGGCGATGTCGTCACCGGCCGCGGCGCCCACAAGCAATGGATGCCGATCAGCGAAATCGATCGGGACATGGTCCGTGCCGCCATCGCCGCAGAGGACAGCAAATTCTGCTCGCATCACGGCTTCGACTATCAGGCTATTGAAAATGCAATGCAAAGGAACGCGTCCGGCGGACGTATCCGTGGCGGATCGACGATCAGCCAGCAGACTGCAAAGAACGCGTTCCTGTGGCAGGGCGGCGGCTATGCCCGCAAGGGAGTCGAGGCCTGGTTCACCTTCCTCATCGAAAATCTGTGGGGCAAGCGCCGGATCATGGAAGTCTATCTGAACCTCGATGAGACCGGCATCGGTACGTACGGAGTCAATGCCGGATCTCTGAGATATTACGGCCATGACGCGAGCGCGATGACACCGACAGAGGCGGCAAGGCTGGCTGCGGTGTTCCCGCTTCCAAAGAAGCGCGGAGCCGTTGCCCCCCGGGGCTTCACCCGCCGCTACGGCAACATCATCGCTGCGCGAATTCCGATCATTGCTCGCGACGGGCTGGATTCCTGCATTTACAAGGGTGCGGCGGCGCCGGCGACCAAGGCACCGCCGGTAATCGTGAAGAAGCCAAGGCCGATTCCCGGCGAGGAGTTCGAAAGCGCCAAGCCGCTGCCGCCGATCGAAAATGCGGTACCGGAACCGGCCGCCACCCAAGCGCCTGCTGTCAACGAGGCCGCGCCCGGTCAGCCCTCCGCGGAACCGGCCTCAGTCCCCGGCAATAGCGGCTAAGCGTTCACATTTGCGCTGATGCGAGGAACGACGGCGCGGGCCTCCCGTTAACTTCCCAGTCTTTGCCAAGGAGGAGGATTTGATGGTCACTCGCACCCAAAGCCGCACTTCGAACCGCAGCAGCTCCAGCCAGGCCCGCAGCACCTCTTCATGGGGCGACGGCGCCGGCCCGATCATTGCGGCGGCGATTGGCGGCGCAGCAATCGGCCTCGCCGCCAATTTCGGCCGCAAGGCAATCATGCAGGGCATCGAATCCTCGATCGGCGATTGGGACGAGATTCTTGCCGCCGAGCATGATGAGGCATTGGCGCTGTTCGACAAGATGCTCGCGACCGACGAGACGCAGACGTTCAAGCGCAAGATGCTGTTCATGAAGCTGTGCCACGCGCTCGACAAGCATGCGCACCAGGAGGAGATGGTCGTCTATCCGGCGCTTCGCGATGCGGGCGAGGCGGGAGACGCTGACAGCCTCGAAAGCGAGCACGGCTACATCAAGACATTCATCTATGAATTGAACGAGATGGGGCACGAATCGCCCGATTGGCTCGACAAGGTCCGCGAGTTCCGCCAGCTCGTTTCCGAGCACGCCCAGATGGAGGAGGAACAGGTCTTCCCCCGTTTCAAGCGCGATATGGATGACGAGCAGAACGCGCACGTCACCGCTCTCGTGAACCGCGACGGCTTCTGGATGTCTTAGATCAGATCGTGTCGTCTGATCGTAAGGCGCACAAGCCCTTCGATCACTTTGGCAGGTGCAGGGTCGTCTACGAAGGTCCGCATCAGCTGCCGCAGGATTGAGCTTCGCGAGGCCGAGCCTTCCGATGGACCGGCCGCGCCGGACTGGTCCTGTGCACGGGATCCATCGGAATGGCTCTGCCAACGCTGCCGACGCGCCACACTTCTCCGCCCCAGGAGGTTGGTGGTTCAATCCTCCTGTCAGATTCAACAAAGTCTAGCCGACGAGAGCGAGCTTCAGCGGCTCCTGCGCCGACAGATCGACGCTCCCATCACCGCATATGCTTTCTATTCGGGCGGCCAGTTCGCCGTCGAGCAGGAAGTCGCGCCCGACGATGATCACCGCCTCCCCGCCTGAGGAGATTGGTACCAGGAAGCGGACAAGGCCGTTCGATCCGCGCGCGAGTGCCAGCTCGCCTGCAACGCGCTCTGAGGCTCGGACATCGCCGACCCTTATGGTCAGCTGCAATCGCGTTCGCTTGGCCAGGTCGGAAAGGAGCTGGAAACGCTTGATCGTCACCCGCGGCGTGTCGTCACCCGAGCGGCGGTCGAGCTCAACGCTTAGCAATCCGCATTGTCCGGTCTTTGCTGCAGCCTCCAGGGCTGTCGTCGCTTCTTCGTCGAACGCCGTGGCAATGAACTGTCCGCTACTGTCGCTCAGCGTCGCCATCATGTAGCGCCGGCCCTTGGCAGAGGTCCGCCAGCGTGCATCCTCGGCGAGACCCGCCATGGTCGCGCCGATACGCTCGCCCTCACCTACACTCATTTCCGCGATTTCGGCGAAGGTCTTCACCTTGTGCGCAACCAGAAGATGGCGCGACGCGTCCACCGGATGCGCCGAGAAGTAGAAGCCGAACGCATCCCGTTCGGCGGCCATTCGCTGGGCGAGCGTCCATGAGACGTCGCGCGGGAGGCG
>DASVYN010000111.1:0-11501 GCA_036392155.1 Sphingomicrobium sp. | reverse complement strand
TGACAAGGCGCTTGTAGATACCGCGCGATGCATCGCGCAGGACGATGTCGTCGCTGTCGGGGGCGCCGGAAAAGTCGCCGGCCGAGAAGACGTCGATGCCCGAAACCTTGAGCTTGGTCGAAGTAACCGAACCTTCGTAGGGCGCCGGCTCATTGGTCAGCCCCTCGGCGAGCGAGCGGCACATTTCGAACAGAGGCGCCACCAGGCCATAGCAGGCGCCGCGATGCTCGACGCATTCGCCGACGGCGAAGATCGCCGGGTCGGACGTCACCATATGATCGTCGACCTTGATCCCGCGGCCGGTCTCGAGGCCGGCATCGAGCGCGAGGGCGGTATTCGGCTTGATGCCGACCGCCATGACGACCAGGTCCGCGGCAATCTCGCGGCCGTCCTTCAACCGGACGCCTTCGACGCGATGTTCGCCCATGACTTCGGCGGTGTCCGCCTGGGTGATGATCGTGAGGCCGCGGCCTTCGAGCTCCTGCTTCAGCAGCCACCCCGCCGCCTCGTCGAGCTGTCGCTCCATCAAGGTCGGCATCAGGTGAAGGACGGTCACGTCCATGCCGCGCAGACTGAGACCGTAAGCGGCTTCGAGGCCGAGCAGGCCGCCGCCGATCACCACCGCGCGCCCGCCGGCCTCGGCCGCTTCGAGCATCAGGTTGACGTCGTCGAGGTCGCGGAAAGTGACCACTCCGGGCAAGTCGCGGCCCGGCACCGGAATGATGAACGGATCGGACCCGGTGGCGACGATCAGCTTGTCATAGCCGCGCTCGAGCCCGGACTTGGCGCGGATCAGCTTCGCCTCGCGGTCGATCTCCAGCACCGGATCGCCGGCGATCAGCTCGATATTGTTGGACGCATACCAGCGCTCGTCGTTGAGGACGATCTCCTCGAAGCTCTTCTCGCCGGCCAGCACCGGCGAGAGCATGATGCGGTTGTAATTGACTCTCGGCTCGGCCCCGAAAATCGTGATTCGGTATCGGCCGGAATCGCGCTCGAGGATTTCCTCGACGGCGCGGCAGCCGGCCATTCCGTTGCCGATGACGACCAGGCGCTCGCGCGTCTCAAACCGCTGCGCTGTCTCACCATCACCTTTGAACTCTGGATCGAGATACATAAGCGCCGAAATCTCCGGACATCAAAAAAGCCGCCCCGAGCGGCCCGCTTTCGCGGGTGCCCGATGGCGGCGCTGCCTCGGTCCTTGCGGCGCTTGCCGCTTGGACCGCCTCGCTCGTCTCCAGCATTGGAGAGGCGAGGCTATGTCACGGACGTCCTTGTCCGGGCCGCAATTATGCGTCCCTGCGCGAGTCGCTGCAAGCAGAAATTGTGCGGTGCAACAATTTCACCTTTGCGACGATCTAATAGGCCCACTCCAGCTGGAGCCACAGCTTGCGCGTATCGGTCGCGAACTGCTTGGCCTGATAGTCCGCGAACTTCGCGGTCACGGTCCACTTGCCCTTCTTCGCGGCAAGCGAAGCATCCCACTCATCGCCGTAGTGCTGATCGGCGCGAGCGCTGTCGAAGCGATGGTAGACGGCGAGCGCGTTGATCGCGTCGAGGCCGGCCACATTCTTCCAGCCGTATCCAGCTTGCGCATAATAATCCTGGATGCCGTTGGGCGGGGTGATCAGGAACTTGTCGGCCCAGCCCTGAAACTTGTGCAGCGTGGCGAGCGGCGTCTGGAAGCTGGTGAACGCCACGCCCTTGTCGGCCCCCAGCAGCTCGTACCCAGCGCCAAGCCTCCAGGCTGAAACTTCCACCCCCGCTTCGGCGAGCACATAATCGGAATGGTAGCGGTTCGGGTTGCGGTGATAGTCGCTCTGCCGCGCATAGCTGAGCGCGTAAGTGAGCTTTGCCGCCTTCGACAGCGGACGGCTTCCGGCGAGGCGGCCTCCGTAGCTCTGGCTCGACTGACGGAAGTTCTGCACCGCGGCCTGGTCCTGGTCGACCAGAAAGGCGAAGCCGGTCAGCTTCCCGATCGGCGTTGGATAGCTCGCTGTCGCGAACACATTGCTGCCGTCGATCGCCTGCGGACGGGCGCCGGCTCCATCGATCCCCCAGATGGTGCGGACCGACCAGGCATAGGCGAGATCGAGCTGCAGGCCCTTGGGATCGCCATATTCGACGCGCGCTGCGTCGAACGTCTGCTCGTTCTGCCGCCAGCCGGCGGCGCCGACGAAGCGCTGATCCTCGATGTTGATCCGCTGTCGGCCGACGGTCACTACCGCTTTCTTGATCCCGCGATACTGGAGCTGCAGCCGGTTCAGCTCGAAATTGCCCGGATCTGCGACCAGCGGATATTGGGTCTTGCCGTTGAGGCCGCTGAAATAATGCTCAACGAGGGGCATTGTCGCTTCCGCCTCGCCGAGCAGGCGGAAATCTCCGGCGGTCACTTCGGCTCCGGTGCGGGCGCGAAGCGTCAGAGCATCCGCATCTTTTGCAATTCCATCCTGATCGACATTCTCCCAGCGGAGCCTGAGATCGAGAATCGGCTTGATGGTCGTGTCGGACGCGGCTGCCGGAACCGCGAAGGTGGTGGCGAGAAAGCCAATGAGCAGTCTTTTCATGCGTGAGTTCCCCCGCTCGCGGACTGCCGTTGGCGGTTCGCGTGATTGTGTCTGGTTTTGGTTTTCGGAAGTGTCCCGGGCCGCCTCCCCGCGAGACGGCCCGGATCAATTGCTGAAGATCAGATGCGAACGCCCTGCGCCGCCGCAGCCCAGCTGCTGCGCCACTTTCCCTTGACGAAAGTCACCGCAAGGAACGCAACCCCGGCAAGACCTGCGAAGATCAGGAAACCGGGACCGAAGGATCCTGTCACCTGCTTGGCGAAGCCCAGGCTCGAGGCCAGGTAGAAGCCCCCGACTCCGCCGGCCATGCCGACGAGGCCGGTCATCACGCCGATCTCCTTGCGGAACCGCTGCGGGACCAGCTGGAAGACCGCTCCGTTGCCGCAACCGAATGCAAGCATTGCAATTCCGAACAGCGCAAGCGCGGCAGCGAAGCCCGGCGGGTTCATTGCAACCCCGACGAGTGCCGCGCCTGCAACGCAATAGACGATCGTCAAGGTGCGGATGCCGCCGATCGCATCGGCGAGCGCGCCGCCCATCGGACGGACGAGCGAACCGGCGAAGACGCAGGCCGCGGTCGCATAGCCGGCCTGTACCGGGGTCAATCCGAACGTGTCGGTGAAGTAGATCGAGAGCGAAGCAGCAAGCCCGACGAAGCCGCCGAAGGTGACGCTGTAGAACAGCATGAACCACCAGGCATCGACCGTCTTCAAGACTTCGAAATAGGCGGCGAGAGGCTTGGGCGCCGGCTGCTCCGGCGCATCCTTGGCCAACGCTATATAGAGGACCAACACGATCGTCAGCGGGATGCAGGCAAGCCCGAGCACCGAGTTCCAGCCGAACGCCTTGGCGAGCACCGGCGCAAAGAGCGACGCGAGCACGGTTCCCGAATTACCCATTCCAGCAATGCCCATCGCCTTGCCTTGATGCTCCGCCGGGTACCAACGACTGGCGAGCGGAAGGGCGATGGCGAAGCTCGCACCCGCAAAACCGAGGATCACGCCGAGCGCGAGCGTTCCGGCGAAGCTGTGCACGCCGACGTACCAGGCGAACAGCAATCCCGCGATCACGATCAGCTGGTTGATGGTTCCCGACAGCTTTGGACCCAGGCGATCGCAGAGCAGGCCATTGACGATCCTGAGCACCGCCCCTGCCAGTGTCGGAGTCGCGACCATCAGGCCCTTTTCGGCGGCATTTAGGCCGAGATCCTTGGAGATGAGCGGAGCCAAGGGTCCGAGGATCACCCAGACCATGAAGGCGACGTCGAAGTAGAGGAATGCGGCAATGAGCGTCGGCGTGTGGCCGGCCTTGAGAAAGGAAGTCTTCATTCGGTCAGCTCCCTGTTTCGCCAAAAGAAAAAGCCGCCTCCCGGCCTGCCCGCTTCAATGCGGCGGCTGGTCAGCGGCTGTGCTGGTTGTCGGACCTCATCCCCAGCCTTGGGGACGCGGCCGTTATGTTGCTAATGCGAAATCTATTGTGCAGTGCACCATCGCCAAGTCAACGGGCAAGCTGCGTGAGATATTCACCGACGTGAGCGGGGTCGAACACCAACCCGTCGAAGAAGCGATCCGGTCCGAGGGTCAGCGTGCCCTTGTCCGACGCGACGCCATGTTCGGCGCCGAGCGAGCCTTCGACCTTGAGGCTTGCGCCGGGCAGCGGAGTCCGCCCGCCGGCGAGCGCGCGCCGGTAAATGTCCGAGCGGAACACGCCTGACGCTGCCGTCTGTGCTTGGTTGGACGGTTCGACGAAGCCCCAGCGAACGAGCTGCGAATAGATCCACAGCGCCTGACTGCGCCACGGGAAATTGGCGGCCCGTCGGTGAAGCAGCAGGAAATTGTCGGCTTCGACCTCGTTGCCGTCCGAAGTCAGCTTGATCCTGCCTGAGAGCCCGCGTTCGATCAGCTCGGCCGGCTGCCCGACATAGGCCTCGTCCGACAACAGCTGCGCGAGCTTTGGATGATTCTCGGGCGAATCACACCAGGATGCTGCCTCATCGAGCGCCCGGAGCAGGCGGTCCACCGTCTCCGCATTTGCCTCGGCCCAGTCCTCGCGCATCGCCAGGACCTTCTCCGGCCCGCTCTCCCAGATGCGGCAGCCCAATGCGACAATCTCGCCAGCCCCAGTCTCGACTGCGGTGCTGTTCCAGGGCTCGCCGGCCGAGAAGCCGTCGATCTCGCCAGCGGCAAGCGCGGTCGCCATGAAAGGCGGTGGGAGGACGCGCAGCTCGACGTCCTCGTCGGGATCGATGCCGGCGTAGGAAAGCCAGTAACGCAGCATCAGCGCATGGCTCGAGAAGCGGTGGACGACGGCGAGCACCGGCTTGCGGTCCAGCCGGCGCAGAGCGTCGGCGAGCCGCTGCGCTGTCCGGCCCGGCTGGCGCACCCGATTGCCCGGCGTTCCGCCGACCGCTTCCGCAAGCGAACGCGAGAATGCGATCGCATTGCCGTTGAGGCTGAGCTTGAACGGCGCTGCAAGCGGTGCCGGAGCCTGGCTCAGTCCGAGGGTCACTGCGACTGCCAAAGGTGCAAGGAGATGCGCACACTCGACCTGGCGATAGACCAGGCGGTCGCGGATCGTCGCCCAGGAGACGTCGCGTACCAGCTCGAGCGCGAGGCCGTGCTTGTCGGCGAAGCCGAGCTCCTTCGCGGCGGCCAAAATCGCGCAATCGGTCAGCGGCAGGAAGGCGATCCGGATCGGCGTCATTTGCTACTTTCGTCCTTCTGCTTTCCCTCGAGCAGTTCAGCCGCGGTGAGGAGCGCCTGGGCAATTTCGGCAATGCGCTTGCCCTGGCGCATCGCCGTTCCCCGAAGCAGCGCATAGGCATCGGCCTCGGTCAGCTTGCGGGTCGACATCAGGTACAGCTTCGCTTTGTCGATGATCCGCCGCTCGGCGAGCGCAGTCCTGGCTTCCTGCAATTCTCTCTGCAGCCCAGCGAAGGCGTTGAAACGCCGGACCGCAAGGTCGAGGATCGGCTTGACCCGGTCCTTCCTGAGGCCGTCGACGACATAGGCCGACACTCCGGCATCGATCGCAGCGGCCGTCATCTCCTCGTCGCTCTGGTCGACGAACATCGCGATCGGCCGAGCGAGGGCCCGGCTTACGGCAAGCATTTCCTCGAGCGTGTCGCGGCTCGGCGATCCAAGGTCGAAAATGACAACGTCGGGCGAGAGCTTTTCGAGCTCGACGACAAAGGCGCCGCGTGGCGGCACGCGGAAGATGTCGCGGAAGCCGGCCTCGCGAAGACCTTCTTCAACGACCGCGGAGCGCAAGTCGCTTTCATCGACTACCGCTATTCGCACTGCAGAACCTTCATGTTGCAGTGCAACATCATTGCCGTCCGAGGCCCAGTCAACAGATGTCGACTTTCTCACATTTCGCCGATTGTCGGGTGCACCCGGCCTGGTCAGCGTCCGTGGGCATCGTCCCTGGCGACGCCAGGAACGACAATGACCTCCAATCCGGCGGCTTTGCAGTCTGCGATCTCTTCCAAATCTGCGCCGTTCGTCACTCGGGCGACAATATCTCCTTCGATCGCCATTTCGATCGCTTGCCTGCCCGATTCCCAGGCGAGGATCCGTCTCGCTTCGCGCCGCGCGAGCTCGAGAACTTCGGGACCGACGTGCCCGTCATGGATGATCACGGTCGCGATCTGGAGCGCGCGGGCGGCCTTCAGCGTCAGCAGTTCGGCGTCGCCCGGATCGGCGATGAAGATCACTCTTCCCTTTGCCGCACTATTTTGAAGAAGCTGCTCGAAGTCGCCCTCGGAAGGGTCCCGTTCGGGTTCGCGCCACGCTGCCGTGACGAAGCGCTCCCAGAAGGAGCGGCGGTCGGCGAAGTCCGTAAGCCGCTGTTTCAATCGCGCGCGCCAGCTCTTGGCCGCCCCCGCCCAGCTCGAAAGTCCCGGTGGCAGCACAGCTTCGATCCGCGCACGTATCGATTGGCCCAACATGGGTGCCGCGCCGTCCGTCGAGATCCCGATCACGATCGGCGAACGATTGACGATGGTCCCGAACTGGACGTCGCTGAATTCGGGCTTGTCGATGACGTTCACAACCGCGCCCGCCATTCGTGCGGCTTTACGAAAGCGACCTGCCTCATCCGCATCGGGAAGGTCGGCAATCGCTATTGCCGCGCCGCCAAGGTCCCGTTCGGTCCATCGGCTCAGCTGCTCGACCTCCGCCCCCGCGGCAGCGAGCAGTTCCGCCTTCCACCCCGCCGCCTCTGACGTGCCGACCACCACTGCCTTTTGACCCGTGAGCTTGAGGAACAGGGGCAGAGTGGCAAGTGGCCCGATCCGCGAGGCCTGTTCTCCTGGGCTGCCTTGGTTCATCTCGTCTCGGTCGGCATGAGCACTCTCGATCCCCACGTTGATGGCGAATGGCGAGGCTGGGATTCGAACCCAGGGCTTAAGCGGTTGATTTTACCGCAATCCCGGTCGTCCCTTCCGTGGTGATAGCTCGGAATGTGCCGCGTCAGCTCTTCGCGTGAAATACCGGCACTCGCAGACCGAGTTCGACCACGGAAGGGGGTCTCTATCGAACCCACGATACATGTTCAAGGCAACGTTCCCGGCAAGCGGCCAGAGCCCCAGGACATCGCTGCTCAGACGTGCCCCTCGTTCAGTTTCCGCCTGAATGGATTTTAGCGTGGATCGAATAACGATCGCGCCATCAGTGCTGCGCAGGCCGCTCCCATGAGCTGCGCCGCGATGAACAATGGCACATCATTCGGCGCGATGCCGGAAAATGTATTGGTGAGGCTCCGCGCCACGGTGATCGCCGGATTGGCGAAGCTGGTCGACGACGTGAACCAATATGCTGCGGTGATGTAGAGGGCGACGGTTGCGGGCACCCAAGTCTGGCGGAAGCGAACGGTGCCGAGAATCGTGAGAATGAGACCAAAGGTGGCGATGAACTCACCCGCGAATTGGCCCAGGCCGTGCCGTGCCTTCACCGACAACTGAAGCGGCGGCAGACCGAACATCAGGTGCGCAGCCCAAGCGCCCATGATGCCGAATGCGAACTGCGCCGCAATATATGCGGCCGCATCCAGCCATCGAAGCTCTCGGCGAGAAGCTGCCACGAGGCTCACTGCCGGGTTCATGTGGGCACCCGAGATTGGCCCGAACACGGTGATGAGGACGAACAGTATAGCGCCGGTCGCGATAGTGTTGCCGAGGAGCGCCACCGCGTCGTTTCCGCCCGACAGATTCTGCGCCATGATCCCCGACCCGATGACGCAGGCGAACAGGAAGAAGGAGCCGGTCGCCTCAGCGGCGACGCGCCGTCCTAGCGATGGTTGGTCAGCCAAGGAGCGCTTTTCTTGCGAGAAATCTCTCAATGACTGCCTGCCGAGAATGCACGGAAGCGACCTGCGCCCTCTTCGCTTAGGATCGCTTCTCCAGGGATAGCGCGAGCCGAGTTCCCAGTAAGGAACAAGACGTTGCATGTCTTCATATGATCCCCCCCCTGCCGACACCTGCCCATAGAGTATGACAGTTTCGAGGAATCTGGCATGTCTCTCGCTGAATGATGCGTGATGCGTCATCGGTAATCCAGAGCGATTACCCGACAGCAGCACTCAAGTATCGGAACAGTCCTCTCGGATCGTCGGTCATAACCCTGCCCATCGCTGGTTCGAGGACGAACTTGCGCGCGATCGTTCTCAAGAGTTCCCTGTCCGCAGTTCGACCCAGCACTTCAAACCGGACGAGGCCGTTGCAATGATCGGTGACAATAGTCATCCATCACCTGCAAATCTCGGATTTGGTAGGCGCGACGTATCACTTGAGCACCCCGAAATCAGGACGAACTCACGCTCCTTAGCCGAGCAGGAAGGCGATATCCTCTTCGCTGAGCTGGGCTACGGCGGAGCTATCCTCGCTCCACAGCGTCTCTGCAATCGCCGCCTTGCGCGCTTGCAGCGCCAGAATCTTCTCCTCGATCGTGCCCTTCGCGATTAGCCGGTGTACGAACACGGGCTTCGTCTGACCGATGCGGTGCGCACGATCAATCGCCTGCGCCTCGATGGCCGGGTTCCACCAGGGGTCGAATAGCAATATGGTGTCGGCTGCGGTCAAGTTGAGACCGGTGCCGCCCGCCTTGAGGCTAACCAAGATCAGCGGCACCTCGCCTGCCTGAAAGCGTACCACTGGCGTCTTGCGGTCCTTGCTCTTGCCAGTCAGCTCAACCCACGAAATGGCGCGCCGGTCGAGCTCGAGCTTGATCAGATCGAGCATCGAGGTGAACTGACTGAACAGAATGATGCGCCGTCCTTCCGGGATGAGTTCGTCGAGCATCTCCAGCAGGCGCTCGAGCTTGGCGGATGCGGGCGGAGTGGTGCCGTATGTGCCGATCAGGCGCGGATCGCAGCAGATCTGGCGTAACCTGGTCAGCGCGGACAACACCATGATCTGCGCGCGCATGAAACCGACGCGCGCGATCTCCTCGCGCACGCGCTGATGCATGAGCAAGCGCTGGCTTTCGTGTAGCGCCATTTGCTCGGACCCAAGCTCAATCAGCTCGGGGATCAGGGACTTTTCAGGAAGGTCGGTGGCGACGCCCTCCTTGGTCCGGCGGAGCAGGAACGGCTTGAGCCGGCGCGCGAGCCGCACCTTGGCCTGTTTATCGCCATGCTTCTCAATGGGCGTGCGATAGGTGCGGCCAAACTCGGACAACGAACCGAGCAGTCCAGGAACAACCAGGTCGATGAGCGCCCAGGCGTCGGTCAGCCGGTTTTCGACCGGCGTACCAGTAAGCGCGATCCGTCGTTCGGCTGACAGCAGCCGTGCGGCGGCATGGCTCGCCGTCCTCGGATTCTTGAGGTTGTGCGCCTCGTCATAGACGATCAACCCGAAGGTCGTCCGGGCGAGCAAGTCCTTGTCACGAACGAGTAGCGGATAGCTGGTCAGCACGATGTCATGCTCCGCGATGCTATCCATCTGCGCCCGCCGGTCCGGTCCATGCAGGAGCAAAGTCGATAAATGCGGCACGAAGTTCTCGATCTCGGCCAGCCAATTGGGTAGCACCGAGGTAGGCGCGACGATCAGCACCCCCTGATTGAGCCTGCCTAGCGCATTCAGTGACGCGATGTGAGCAAGCGTCTGCACCGTCTTGCCAAGACCCATGTCGTCGGCCAGCAGTCCGCCGAAGCCGGCCCCGTCGAGCGCCTGCAGCCAGTCGAGCCCGGTCTGCTGATAGGGACGCAGCGTGGCGGTAAAATCAGGGGGCGGCGGCACGGGCTCGAAGCGCATGGTCGCGAGGCGGCGAGCCAGCGCCCGGAGCGGTTCGGCGCCGCGCCAGGCGAACTCGGGCGTCGTCTGCTCGAGCGCCGCGAGCATGCCGAGGTCGGTGCGCGCAATTGCCAATCGCCCGCCGCCTGCCGGCAGCCCATCGCTGCCCGCCAGAAGAAGCAGCGCTTTCAGCACTGGGGCAATGCGGGCGAGCGGCAACGAAGCAACACGGCCGCCTTCGAGCATGACCGGCAATGTGGCCCCCGGATCCAGCAATGCCTCGTCCTGCAAGAGCTGGTCGATCTCCACTGGTCCAAGAGCGGCGAGCAGGCTGCGCAGCGCCGGCACCAGATCGATGCGCTGGCCGTCGACCACCGCGCCGAGCGACAGGTCGAACCAGTCGATGCCTGCCGCCTCGATCTCGAAGGCGAGGCTGTCCGCGTCCAGTGTCGCAAGCTCGAGCGGAAAGTCGGGCGCCAGCTCGACCCGCCACCCCTCGGAGCGGAGCCTCTCGGCATCCCCAACCAGGAATGGCGCGAAATCAGCGGGCCCGGCGCGCAGCGTAGTGGCAAAATCCCAATCTTGTCGATCGGTCGGGTAGA
Organism: Sphingomicrobium sp.; assembly: GCA_036392155.1. Taxonomy (GTDB): domain Bacteria; phylum Pseudomonadota; class Alphaproteobacteria; order Sphingomonadales; family Sphingomonadaceae; genus Sphingomicrobium. The sequence goes on along the minus strand of DASVYN010000111.1, from coordinate 1,101 downwards.
CGGCCTCGAGCTCACCCAGCGGATGTAGTCCGGCGATCAGCAGTCGATCGCTGGCCCGTGCCTCGGCGGACAAGTCGCGGGTGAAACGCATGAGGTCATCGCCGTCACGCACCATCAACGTCTCGCCCACGCTCGCCGAATCGACCTCCACCGCGCCATAGTCAAAAGTCAGCCGGGCCAGCGCCCACTCGCTGCGGGTCTTGCGTGAGGAACGGTAAAAGCCGTGATAGAGCTCTTCCATGCTCACCTTATCAACCAACAGGGTGAGCACCGGCGTCGGCGCAAGCATGCCAAGCTCGCGGATTTTGGGCAGGACAGGAGCCGGCACGAGTTCGGGCGCGACTTCGCCCCAGCGGGCTGCCAACATCTGGACCGACTGCGGGGGCACCGGCGGCAGTCGCAGCAGCTGTTCGGCGAGAAGCGGCTCGACGCCTGTTTCGACCGACATGAGCAGCCCGGATTTGGTGTCGATCGCAAGCGGCGGTGCCAGTGCCGCGACGATGACGCTTGGCGCCGCCTCGATCGCGAGCGTCAGCCGAATGCGTGCATCGATGTCGGTTTGCCATTCAAAGCGCCCGCCGATGGCAACTCCCCATTCCATTGCCGGCCCCTTCACCGACCCCCAGCGGCCACGGCCGGTGGCAATGATCCGTCGCAGAAGCTCCAGCCCGGCGGTGCCGTCGAGCGCGCCCGAGCCATCGACCTCCCCAATCCGCAGCTGAAGGCGGCGTATGAGCAGCCGGTCCTCAGGCGTGATATGAGCGGATCCCCTATCCGGTCCGTAGAGCTCCGGCCGCCAGGCCCATTGAGGGCTTACTACCGGATTTCCATTCGGGCGGAGCGTTACCTGGACCGGTTCGACAGCGAGGCGCCACGGCGTTCCGCGACCCGCATCAGATTCTGTTTTTGCTTTACCCTTGGCCGCCTTCGCCTTCCCGCTGACCGGCCAGGGCCGCACCAGATAGTAGATCTCCCTGTGATCCGCGCCGGGAGCGCTCTTGGGAGGGCGGGCTAGCGGCACAGTCGCGATCAGCCATTGCGCAAGCTCCGGCGACAGATCAGCCGGGGAGGCGTTCGCCTCGGCCGGCGGCTTTGTCGGCG
>DASVYN010000110.1:0-3462 GCA_036392155.1 Sphingomicrobium sp. | reverse complement strand
AGTCGGTGAACACGAGGAAAGTGCCCCCATATGGAATCACACCGCCGTGGAGCGCCATGCCATTCATTGCCGCCGCCATTCCGAATTCGCGGATGCCGTAATAGACATATCGGCCGGCGTAATTGTCGGCGGTCAGCGGTTCGAGTGCCTTCGTCTTGGTATTGTTGGACCCGGTCAGGTCGGCCGATCCGCCGATCGTCGCCGGAATTGCTGCGTTGATCGCTTCGAGGGCCATTTCCGACGCCTTGCGCGTCGCGACTGGCTTCAGCTCGCCGAGGAGCTTGTCGAGATAGGGCTTGAGCCAGGCATCATCGACATTGCCTGAAAGACGCGCGAGGAATTCTCCCTTCCTTCCGCTCGCCTCGAGCCGCTCGATCCAGCTCGCGCGCTCGGGCGCGCCGCGAGCACCGAATGCGCGCCAAGTTTCGAGGACGTCGTTGGGAATCTCGAACGGCGGAACGTTCCATCCGAGCTCCTTGCGCGCAGCCTCGACTTCGTCCTTGCCAAGCGCTGCACCGTGCGTCGCCGCAGTGCCCTGCTTGTTGGGCGCACCAAAGCCGATGATCGTCTTGCAACGGATGAGGCTCGGGCGAGGGTCGGCCAGCGCCTCTTCAATCGCCCGACTGACCTGGACCGAATCGAGACCATTGCACTCCGTCGTATGCCAGCCGGCAGCATCATGCCTGGCCACCACATCCTCATTGCGGGACAGGTCCGTCGAGCCGTCGATGGTGATTTTGTTGTCGTCCCACAGGACGATCAGTCGGCCGAGCTTCAAATGGCCGGCGAGCCCGACCGCCTCATGGTTGATGCCCTCCATCAGATCGCCGTCCCCGGCGATCACGAAAGTGCGATGATCGACCAGCTCGTCGCCGTAAATCGCATTCAGGTGCCGCTCGGCGATGGCCATGCCAACGGCCATCGCGACTCCCTGTCCCAACGGACCGGTCGTGACTTCGACTCCCGGAAGCTCGAAATTCTCCGGATGGCCGGCGCAGGGACTGCCAAGCTGCCGAAACCGCCTGATGTCCTCGAGAGTCGGCTGCTGGTATCCGGTGAGAAAGAGCAACGCATAAATCAGCATCGAGCCGTGACCGGCCGAAAGGATGAAGCGATCTCGGTCGGGCCAGTGCGGATCGGCGGCGTCGAACTTAAGATGACGTGTAAACAGCGCAGTGGCTGCGTCGGCCATGCCCATCGGCATTCCGGGATGTCCGCTGTTCGCGGTCTCGACGGCATCCATCGCAAGGGCGCGAATGGCATTGGCGAGGCGGCGATCGGTCGGCTGCATGATGCTCCGCTTATGGGGTTCGGCTCGTCCGGGAGTCCGGGCGATGATGCGGCCCCATTAGCCGCCCTGCCCGCCGCGTCAAATCGCGCTGCGGAAGCTTGCCGCGAATAGCCAAGTTGCGTAGCTGTAAAACGATGGACGATGGCAGTCTTTCTTCGGCACTGGACCGGGCGGACCGGGCGCTTCAACGGATCGAGCGTGCGCTTGCCGGTCGGCAGCCGGCTGTCGGCCGCGACGAAGAGTTGCGAACAAAGGTCCGAGAAGTCGTTGAAGAGTTGGACGAGCTGATCCGCGAAGTGGCCGTCTGATGGCGACGATGGTTGATCTGACGATCGCCGGGCGCACCTATCAGGTCGCCTGCCGTGAGGGGGAGGAGGAAAATCTCCGCGCCGCTGCCGGGCTGGTCGACGCAAAGAGCCGCGAAGCGCTGGCGGGACTGGGTACACTGAGCGAAGCGCGCCAATTCCTATTTGCCTCGCTGCTTCTCGCCGACCTGCTGGTTGACAATAAGTCGGAAACGGCAGTGGCTGCTCAATCGATCGGAGCTGACCCGGCGCTGGTCGGTCGCGCCGAACTGCTCGCCGAACGCCTCGAATCGCTTGCTGCAGCGCTTGAGAATGAAACAGCAAATCCCTAAGTCCGGAGCCGACGGGTACTGCCCGGTGCGAGCCTTCGGAAAATCCCTGAGGCGATAGAATCCATCTGGGAGCTGTCCCTGCCCGGACCCTGGTCCGGATCATACGGCGCCCACCTGACGTTTTGGCGTCAGAGGATTTTAGGGCAAACGGCCATGGTGGTCCCGTCACCTCCTTTTTATTCCGGTCCGCGGGCTGAGATGGAGCCGCTAGGCAAGGAGTCGCTGCGCCGCGCTGCGCTGGACGCACGCAAGGCGTTCGTGCACACCCTGTCGGACGCTGACCGCGCCCGGCTCGAGCACCGGCTTGCCGAACATCTGACCTCCCTTTTTGCGGGTGTCTCCGTAGTCGGCGGCTATTGCCCGCTCGGATCGGAGATCAGCACGCTGCCCGCCACCGAAGAAGCCCGCGCGGTAGGTGCGATCGTAGCCTATCCCTGCTTCGCCAATCCGGCCAAGCCGTTTCGATTTCTGGCCGGTGATCCGCTCGAGCCCGGCCCGTTCGGGATCATGCAGCCCGCCCGGCGCCACCCGGTAGTTCAGCCCGACCTTGTCCTTGTTCCGCTGATCGCGATCGACGGTCACGGCACGCGGCTCGGCCGCGGCAAGGGCCATTACGATCGCGCGCTTGTCAGCCTCAAAAAGAGCGGCGCCCGGCTGATCGGCGTCGGCTGGCAGATCCAACGGCTGATCGAGCCGATCCCCACCGACGATTGGGACATTCCTCTCGATGCCTTCGCCTCGCCCGACGGACTGGAAATCTTCAAACCCCTCGACTGATTTGTGTGGCAGAAGCGCCACAGAATTCAATTCATATCCAAGCCCTGACTTGCATCACTTTTGAGGTCCGGAACTCTCCTTTCTTATCCGATGCTTAAAGGTTAGACTGTATGGCTCACGGCGCATGTTGTGGGTCGCGACGGGGGTCCTGCCATGAAATTCAGGGCGATAGCGTTTGTAGTGCTCGCGGGTATTAGCGCTGCGCTGTTCATTGCCATGCGCAGCCAAAATCGCGCCGACGCCGCGGCCGGCAATTGCTATTCGGCCGCTCAAGGGCCGTCAGCACCGACGATCTGCCAATAATCCCGTTCTTACAGACGCGGCCGACCGTTGCTGCTATGGGCTGCCGTCATGGCCGAGCCTTCGTATCGCAAACTCGTCGGAATCGGCGCGATCCTGCTGTTGATCGTCATCTTGACGGCGTTCGTCCTAAGCTTGGCGCAGGTCGTCGGGCGCTGGCCTGTTTTGATCCAAGCTGCGTTCTATATTGTCATGGGAACGATCTGGATCCTCCCGCTCAAACCGCTCGTGAGGTGGATCCAGACAGGCTCGTTTAAAGGCGCTTCAGTTCCCAGCAATTGAAACGAGTGTGTTAGCTGGCTATATCACTAAGTTGATGAATCAGGCTTTCGGCCTCTCTCGCCCATTCGATGGGCTACGCGGCAGCGCGAGGCAGTTGAGGCTGCGCGCGCGGCAGCTGTGGCATGCCTATCCGCGAGAGACTGTGGCCGTTGGGATATTCGGGTTCGTTGCTGCA
>DASVYN010000109.1:0-27310 GCA_036392155.1 Sphingomicrobium sp. | reverse complement strand
CGTTCGGCTTGATTGCGCAAATCTTGGATCTGATTCGACATCGGGCGCCTAGAAGTCGGGCGCGAAACTCCGGCAAGCTTTATTGTTCGTTTACTCGGCGGGTCGCTATCCAGAAGTTCACGGAGCCGAACCGCTGAATTCGGATCGAAGCTGAGGATGACGGAGACGACTCTCGTCGGCGCTCAGCTTCGCACCAACTGCTGAAGCTCCTTTCACTCGCCGTCTGAATAGTCAGAGTCCGGCAATCTGCCGCCGCCGGGCCCATCACCAAAACGGCGATTTAGCAGGGCGCACTGACGACGATCGAACAGCGGTTCATTTTCGAAGGCGTCGCAGTCCTCGTTGTTCTCTTCGTCGTCCTCGCTGAAGCGTCCCCAGGGGACTGCCGAGAATGTTTGGACCCCGCTTTTGCGACCCGCGTATGCGATCCCATTCGACCCAAGCGAGGTCGCCCGCGTCACCGATGGGGCAGCTTGCGTTGGTTTGGCACGCCGATCGCGATACATCGCCTTGACCGCATCAGGCTTGAGCTCATCGATTTTTGGGGCGCCGAGGTCAGGCTTAAGGATCTTGGTGGCCAACCGCTTGTATTCGGTGACCGTCTTTTCAGAGAGCCGATCCTTATCGTTACTGGCGATCAACGCTTCGTGATGCTTGATGAAGGTGTCGAGCAGGTCGCCGACGATCAGGGCCGCTCTGGCGGCAGCGACGGCTTGCTTTTCTTCGACGCGTTCAGCCGCGGGATCGGCGCCACCGTTGCCGAAGCGCCATTCCTGAATTTCGCCAAGGGACCAGCTGAGCGCCGCACGACCGCAGCAAGATCGGTGCAACTGGCGCGCGGTACCAACGGATGGCCGTAAACGGTTCACACCGCGGATCAATCCGGCGTCCCGGCAATTTATGCTTACCGGTTGAGACTACGGGGTGGGGAGATGTACATCGACAGCGCTGTAGCGCCGGGCGAGACGGCCATTTCGGCCGGCAGCAACGATCTTGCCGAAGAGCTGATGCTGCTGCGCGCAAGCACGCTCAAGATTATCCGTCTGCAATTGGCGATCGAGCGCCATGACCGCCACGTCGCACTAACCGTACTGGACGAACTGATTGCGCTCGACCGGCGGCTGCAGGACCATCTCATGGGAGTTCACCCGACTGGGGAGCAACCCATGTTTCGGAGCGAGCTCGATTCCGAGCGTGCTGCGCTGAGTAGAGAGAAGCTCACCCTCGCCGCCGGAATCTATCGCCGGTCGAGCAATATTGTTGCGCAGGCAGGCACGGTCGAAATGGCAGATCTGGCCCAGGCCGACGACGGCTGGCTCGAGCCCGACAGCCTGTTCGAACCGGAAAGGCCGCGACGAAGCCGCTGGACGTTAGCAATTGTCCTGATCTTATTTTTATCGGCTCTGACCGCTGGCGCCTATTTTGCCATCGCGCCTGATGCTGCTCAGATGATTGCCTCCGCGGCGGGAGCCCTGAGATGATCCCATCCGACGGCTTCTTCCGGGCCAAGGAACTCGAAGCCTATGAAGCCATGGGCTCGCTCGACGAGCATGGCGAGACCGTGCGCCTCATTCTGGCCGAGGCTTCGCTCCTGGCGGAGAAATACCGCTATGTTCGCCGGCATGACGTTCCCCACGTGCGCGAACTTGCAGGCCTCATCGATCTCCTGTGGCAGGAGATCGAGATGGAGACGATCACCGTCTCGGACAGAAACCCACTCGACGAGATCGGCACCTACTAGAAGAGTGGAGCGCGTATGGGCGACTTGGCTTATTTGGGTCCAGTCGGACCGTTCGCCGGTTTGTCAAATGCCGCCAGGAAGAAGGTTGGCGAACGCTTTCCGGCTTTGTCCATCGTCGAGATCGAAAACGCCGCGGCAAGCTTCTTAATGGAGCTGCAGTCGACAGAACTGGAACCACGTCTGGTCGAAGCTCGCGAAGAATTGAACATCTTCGCAAGGGAGATTGCGCGCTTTCATTGTGCGTTGAGTCAGCTTCGAAGGCGTCGGCTCGATCATGCGCTTGGCGAGGCAAGTCGTCTGATCAGTGGCCAAAATGACGTTGAAGACCTCGAGCGGGCTCTCGACAACCTGAGAGCGGCTCTTCGGCAAACGTCACGCGTGCTGCCGCCTGGACAGCCGCAGCTTGCGAGCAGGAGGCTCATTGCGACCCTCGCAAGTCAGATGAAGTACGCTGGGCTTCCCATCAACCGCGCCGCCAGCGATTCGCTGCGCAGCCTGGTCGAACTGATCTTCGATGATTTGATGGTCGGCGCCGACGCTGCGCGTGCCGTGAGGGAATGGAATCAGTGCCAAACAGGCGACATTGACCAGGAACGCGCCAACTTGCTGTTGGAACTCATTCCCTAGACAAGCTCAGGCGGTACGGCAGACCTTTAGCTATTCGTCGAACCGTTGAGCCGACACTTTTGGGGGTTCCTCGCATTTCGCAGCCGGCGAGCCAGGGCGCAACCAACGTCGTGCAGCCGAACGGCGCTGTGCGATCGCATCGCTTTTCAGGTCGATTGATACGGGCGACATTTGACGCTGCGATGAGAGTCTCGGGCATCCCCTTACGCTGATGCCATGAAATCTGCGCTTCGTGCATGGGCTGCGATGACGATCAAGCGAGCACCCCTCACCCGATATTAGGCCACGCCTGGCGGCAGCTCGCCGATACGCTCTCGAACGTCGCAAATTGTCATCCTGGCCTGCGCCCGCAGCCACTCGGCCAGAATCTTGATCTTCCTCGTCTGGGCGAGGGTGATCGGACAGGCAAACCAGAACCAGCACCCGTCGGTTGCAATCACGTGATGTGCCGGGACAAGGCGACCCGATGCGATTTCATCGGCAAAGAGGATCGGTGAACCGATCGTGATCCCGTCCCCGGCAATGGCCGCTGAAGCGTCAAGATGTTCGGCGGGATAAACGTTAGCGAAGCGTTCGCTGAGGTCGCCAGGAGCCAGCCCGGCAGTCTGCAGCCAGCGCTTCCACCAGTCGCGTCGGCCGATCAATGGCGCACGCTCTAACGATCCGGCCTCGAGGCTTGCCGATGCGCGCTCCCGAAGTGCCGGTGAGCAGAGGGGCATGAACAGCACCGGAAACAACCGAACGACGCGAAGACCAGGCCACTGCCCTGTCCCGTGGCGAATGCCCGCATCATACAGTCCGTTCCCAAGTTCGCGTGCTTCTTCCGAAAGGTCGAGTGTGATCTGGATCTCGGCATGTTCCGAGCGAAAACGGCCAAGGCGTGGAATCAGCCAGCTCGCGCCAAGTGTCGGAAGGACGCTAAGAGCAATGCTCTGGTTCTGCGCGTGCGTGGCCCTGACGAAGGTTGCTCGAAGCGACGCGAAGAAGCGCGACGTTTCGGACGCGATCTCGCTTCCGATTTGCGTCAGGGTGACGGATTGAGCGCGCCGCTCGAACAGCACAAGGCCGGTGTGCCGTTCGAGCTGACGCACGTGATAGCTGACAGCAGCTGCGGTGATGCCAAGTTCAGCGCCCGCTTTCGTAAAGCCTCCCAGCCGAGCTGCGGCCTCAAACGCGCGGATGGACGAAAGCGATGGTAGAGACTTTCCGTCGACCATAAGTCTGACTTAGCCTGATTCCTGATCTGTCGCGTGTCAAGCGCGATGCCGATTGGCTAGTCCCCTTTTCCCGGTAGATCTTCGAGAGAAAGACCAGCTCGATGCGATTTTTGATGCTTGCTCCAGTTCTCTTTGTCCTAGCTTCAGTCGGTTCGGCCGCCGTGCCCGAAGGCTTCACGATGTCGCGGACTGGGTCGGTCGGGGACTTCGATTATTTCCGAGGCGGATGGCAGACCCAGCAACACAAGCTGGTCGGTAAGGTCGGCGACCCAGCCGCCAAATGGGAGGATTTCCCGGGACAATTGTGCATGCAGTCCTATCTCGAGGGCGCAGCGACAGTCGATGAACTCTATTTTCCGACCCGCCACTCGAGCGGACTTACCTTGCGGACATTCGATGGGAAGAAGCGCCAATGGTCGATCTATTGGGTGAGCAGCACGACCGGCCGACTTGATCCGGTGCCGGTGGTCGGCGGATTTCAGAATGATCGCGGCGAATTCTATGCCTTCGATCATGTGAACGGACTTCCGGTGAAGGTCCGCTACCTTTGGATTATCAAGGATCACGACCATGCTCGATGGGAGCAGGCATTGTCGTTTGACGACCACAAGTGGCAGACGAACTGGACCGCTGATTTCACGCGCGCGGCCGAGAAGGAAGTCTGCCCTGGCGGACACCCCGCGCGATAGCGAGCGCATCCGCCCAAGGTATCAAAGTGCGCTGGGCACCGGTTCAGACCGGCTGCGAAGATGGTGAAGACTTCCGCATTCCGGCAGGGTGAAAAGCGGCATCCTGCCGAAAACTGACCATTGAACCAAAATCGGATCCACGGCGGCATTCGGCTCAAGAGCGATTTCAGGTCAGCGTCCATGAGCGGCCGGACACCAGTTCACGCTTCTCGAAGATGCTGACGATGCGCTCACCGTTCCATTGATACGTAAGATGACGTTCCTGCCGGCACTCGGACAGTAGAATGGGCCGGAAGACGGCAACGCAAGTGCCGTCCTCATCCCGGACACTGTTGAAGATGATCCCGTTCGATCCCTCGCCGCGGAGTCGCCGCCCGAGTGCCCGGCTGGCGCTGTAGTCATCCGGATCGTGGATTGCTGCGGGCGCGCCCTTGCGAACATCGTGGAGATCGCCGTCGAGGCGGGCGAGGTAGACGCGCATATCAACGTCGATCGGTCGGCCAGCCTCGGTCGCCGCAAGAAATTCTTCGCGGTGGTACTTGGTCTCGGCAATGGCGGTGTCGATCGTCAGACCGCCATAGAAGGCACCATAAGTCGAATCCGTGAACCGGCCGCCATCCGGATTGAGGTGGGTGAAGGCCGCCATGATCGGGGTCGATCCGGGCCCTGCCACCCTATCCTCAACCGGCACGAGGCTGATCTGCCCGACCTCTTGTCGAAGCCGATCGTTGGTCATTGCCTCAATTGCGAATACTGCCTCGAGGTCGCCTGGCTCCGTGATCCTGTCGAACAGCGACACCGGCGGGAAGCGCGAGGGCACGATGCGATAGACGCTGAAGCCCGTGGCCGCGAGCGGCGGCTCAAAGTCGCTGCCACTCATGTCAGCCTCGCTGAGCGTCGAGATACTGGCGCACGACGTAGAGGTCGCCGATGTTGCCGGTCGTCATGCGCTCCAGTGCGCTGCGGCCACCGAAGAGCGGCGCCTTGTTCGGCAGACGGATCCACTCATCTGCCCGCTTGGTGTCCGGAAGGAGGATGTTGATCGCCTTGAAGATACCGAGCACGTACGAGATGCGCTCCAGGGTATCGCGACTGACCTTGCTGACCCGGCCACCCTTCCAGGCATGAAGGGTGGAACGGCTGTTGAGCCCGAGCAGCTTCATCTGCTCCTGCTCGCTAAGCTCCCACGCCTTGGCGAGGTTGAAGAAGGTCCGCAGCGCCGGGCCGCCTAGATCTGCGACACTGGTCTCGCGATCAAGTTCTGGGACTGCCATTGGTGCCTTCCTTCGTCTTTATAGAATATAGACATAAATACAATATATGTCCAGACTATGAACATTTTGGTCGGCGACGGAGGTTCCGTAACACTCTCAGTCCGGCTGCTTGCACAAATTTCATCGTACGCACCGATTCCAATCATCCAGCCGAAGGCGTATCCTTAAAGCATGAGTTTGAGCTGCCTCTTTGGACGTCATCGCCCAATGCTGACTTCAATCATGAAGCGCCAGAGCGGCTACACAGCGCTTTGTGACGGTTGTGGTTTGCCGATCGAGCGCGCCGAAGGCGGGGCTTGGTCGATCTCAAAGCCGTTGCTGTCGAGGCAAGACCGGGCCGCCTGAGGCGCGGCGGGCACCAGCCACGTTCCCGTTTCAATTCCTGGAGGTCCGGTGACGGCATCTTGCGGCCCGGCGAGCACAAAGCCCCCGCGCGATCACTTCACGCGAGGGCTCGGTTAAGCGGCTGAACCGCTCAGTCAGCCGGATTCCAGATGACTGCGAAGCTGTCTTCGTCGCCACCTGCCGCACGGCCGAGGTTGGCATAGAGACGGCGCGGCCCGAACTCGGGTGCAGCAAGGCTCAGCGAGACATAATCGCGGCCCGAAGTCTCCGAGCGGCGGCTCCAGCCGGCGCCGACTTCGGCGCCTTCGGAAAGGACGCGGAAGTCAGGCTGGCTGTCGCTCGACTTGTCGTCATTGGCGACGATGTCGATGTCGGCGCGGATCGTCAGCGTCTTGATCTGGCCCTTAAAGCCGCCGTTCAAAGTCCGGGTAACGTGTCCGATTGCAGGCATGTTTCAGTCTCCTGTTTGTCGTTTGAGACCATTCCAGAACAGCAGCTGCAGCAGTCTTCGGGGAGGCACTAAGGCGCATGGGCTGAAATTCGAGCCCCTTGAGGAGCCGAAGCGAGGAGCGCGCTGGAATTCATGATCGCTCGAGACGTTGCACTGAGTTGGGTAAGTTCCGCTCAGTCACCGCCGCCGTTCGGCTCGAGCGATCATGAATTTGCGTGCTTCATCACGCACCGATTGCAGGCGATTGCGCGCCTCTTCAATCGCGCAGGTCATGCCACCTTTCACCGCATAAAGCCTGTCGAGCCTATCGCGATCCTTTGATCCGGCAAGCTCGTCCCGAATCGATCGGCTAATGAGTGCACTGGCGGATTCGAGCTTTCGCAATGCTTCCTCGAGCCGGCGCGACAGCCCCTCACACGAACGGGCTTGCGACCCTCCACCTTGGCCGTTTTCCACGCACCCCCCATTTGCTTGCTTGTTTTGGTCCACTCGACGCAAGACGAGGCGGCCTTCGAAAGACCGCATCAGCATGCCGTTGATCATGTCAATATGGGATCCCATTTGTTACCGCTAACCACTCAATTTATTGATGAAAATTACCCTTGCGCAGGGCATTCACGTCCGCAATTGGGACGGCAGGGAAGCCATAGCGGTGGATGATTTGGAGTTTCTGCCGCTTACGCTGTGCGCCTTGGGAGCATCGGCCGGAAGGCTGCACCAATGCTGTTCTGATCGATCGTTCGGGAAAAGTCGCAAAGTGAATTCGGGATCCCATTTATTGACGATCGCCGACCTGCGTCGTCGTTTCGACAGGACCATGACAAGGTCACGCAATTGTGTAGGGGAAAATGGACCGTTCAACTTGGTTCGTATCGGAAGTTGGCCGGCCCTTGCCGGGCTTGGCTCGCCTTCCAGTAGCCTTCGGCGCGCCTTCTCCAATCCAGCCCATCTAAGATTATGCTGACCAGGATTGGCGGGTCGCTCTTCGCGGGCTTCGATCAGCATCTTTGCGATCTGGAGCGCAAGGGGCAGCGCCGGCGCCTGACGGCAAGGCAGGGTCACGATTTCGCTTCCAACGACTATTTGGGGCTTGCCGGCAGCCCGGCGCTCAGGACGGCGGTTGCCGAAGCGCTGGCGCGGGGCGTTCCGATCGGTTCGGGCGGATCGCGGCTCCTGCGCGGCAACCATCCGGAGCATCAGATGCTCGAACAGGAAGCGGCGGATTTCTTCGGATCGCCAACCGCTCTGTTCTTCTCGAGCGGCTATACGGCCAATTCAGCACTGCTCTCGACATTGCCCCAGCGCGGCGACCTCATCATCCATGATGCACTGATCCATGCCAGCAGCCACGAGGGCATGCGACTGTCCAGGGCTGAGGCGCGCAGGGCAAACCACAATGACATCCAGTCCTTCGCCGACGTCTTGCTCGATTGGCGCAAGTCGGGAGGTACGGGCCGACCGTGGCTCGCGGTCGAAAGCCTCTACAGCATGGAAGGAGACAAGGCACCGCTTACCGATTTGCTCTCGGTCGCAAACCAGAATGACGGGTTCCTGATCATCGACGAAGCCCACGCTACCGGTGTGTTCGGGGATAGCGGCCGCGGGTTGGCCGAGGGATTCGATGGCAAAGACAATGTCATTACCGTCAGGACATGCGGTAAGGCGCTGGGCTGCGAAGGGGCACTGATCTGCGCTCCCCGTGCGATCACCGATTTCCTTATCAACCGTGGGCGGGGTTTCATCTTCTCGACCGCGCCTTCGCCGCTGATGGCCGCGGCGGTCCGCCAGGCCCTCAAGACTCTCCAGCAGGAGCAGGATCGGCGGGTGCGGCTTCATGACTTCGCCGCTCATGCCGCCGCGCGGCTCGGACCGCTTGGCGCCCGCTGCCATGGCACCCAGATCCTGCCCCTGATCGTCGGCGAAGCAGCAACAGCCATGGAGCTCGCGGGAGGCCTTCAGGAGGCCGGCTTTGATGTTCGTGGGATCCGGCCTCCGACGGTTCCCGAAGGAACGTCGCGCCTTCGCATCTCAATCACGCTCAACGTCGATAAAGCAGCAATCTCAGCGCTCGCCGACACCATCGGAACATTGCTCGCATGAAGATATTCGTTACCGGCACCGATACGGACGTCGGCAAGACGGTCTTCTCAGCTGCACTCGTAGCAGCGCTCGAAGCAAGCTATTGGAAGCCGATCCAGGCCGGCGCTCTCGAGCAAACCGACAGCGACACCGTCCGCAAACTCGCCGGACTGCCGCCGCCGAAGGTCTTCGCCGAAGGCTATCGGCTGACGACCCCCTGCTCACCGCATCGCGCGGCCGAGCTGGATTGCGTTCAAATCGATCCTGACGGGCTTGGGCTGCCGGATGCGGATCCGCTCATCGTCGAAGGCGCCGGCGGCTTGCTGGTACCCATCAGCCGAGAGATGCTCGTGATTGATCTGGTCGCGAGCTGGCAATTGCCGGTCGTGCTGGTTGCACGAACCTCGCTCGGGACCATCAATCATAGCCTGCTTTCGATCGAAGCGTTGCGGTCGCGGAAGATTCCGATACTCGGAATCGCCTTTGTCGGCGAGGCAAGCCCCGACAGCGAAGAAGTGATTTGCGCGCTCGGCGACGTGAAGCGGCTCGGGCGCCTGCCAATCCTGGAACCACTCGACAGCGCAGCGCTCGGCCGCGCTTTCGCAGCCAACTTCAGGCTCGAGGATTTCCGTTGAGTTCGCCGGTCTGGCACCCCTTCACCCAGCACGGGCTTGAGGAGCCGATCCCGCTGGTCGAGCGCGCCGAGGGCGCAGCATTTTACACATCGGACGGACGCCGCATCGTCGATGCAATTTCATCCTGGTGGGTGACGACCCACGGTCATCGCCATCCGACAATCGTGGCGGCCATTGAGGAGCAGACCAAACGGCTCGACCAGATCATCTTCGCCGGTTGGACTCACGAGCCGGCCGAGCGACTGGCGCGCGAACTCCTGGAGCTGATGCCCGGCGAGCTGGATCACGTCTTCTATTCGGATAGCGGCTCGACGAGCGTTGAAGTCGCGCTCAAAATGGCGCTTGGCTACTGGCACAACCGCGGCCAAGCGCGTCGCCGGATCGTCGTGCTCGAAGGCAGCTATCATGGTGACACGGTCGGCGGCATGTCGGTCGGCGCCCGAGGCGTATTCAATCGGACCTATGCGCCCTTGCTGTTCGACGTCGACGTACTGCCATTTCCCGAGCGGGACCGCGAACAGGACACCATCGACGCGCTCGAGAAATTGTGCCGCACAGGCTCACCTGCAGCGCTGATCGTCGAACCGCTGATTCTCGGTGCCGGAGGCATGCGTATTTATTCGGCCCGGACCTTGCGTGAGCTTCGCAGGGTGTGCGCGGTTCACGACGTCATATTCATCGCCGATGAAGTGATGACCGGCTGGGGACGGACCGGAACCCTCCTCGCCTGCGAGCAAGCCGATATAACGCCGGACCTTTTGTGCCTGTCCAAGGGGCTAACCGGCGGGTCCCTTCCGCTTGCGGTTACGCTCGCCACATCAGCAATCTTCGAAGCCCATTATTCTCGCGACAGGTCGCGGATGTTCTTTCACTCGAGCAGCTATACTGCAAACCCGATCGCCTGCGCCGCAGCGCTCGGCAATCTTGCGATCTGGCGCGAGGAGCCCGTCGCCGAGCGAATTGCGGACCTGGCCTTGAGACAGGAACAGCGGCTGAAGCGGCTCGGCCGAGCGAGCAACCTCCGCCGCCTTGGGACTATCACGGCGCTCGAAATTGACGGAGAGTCGAGCAATTACCTGGCCGAGCGGGCGGCTGACCTGCTCGCGCATTTCAGGAACCGCGACGTGCTCGTCCGGCCGCTCGGCAATACGATTTACGTCATGCCGCCCTATTGCATTGAGGATGGGGATCTCGACCGAATTTACGATTCAATCGAGGATGCGCTCGATCAGTTCTAAATCAAGTCGGCGGCAGTCAGGCTGATGCGCCATCCGACTCGCGCTTCCATCCAAATCTCTCTCTAGCGCCGCCTTCGCGCTGCAGACCCGCGGAACAAATCGGGGCGCAAGCGGACTGCGAACATGATCACCGTCGGGACGAACATCGTCAGGAGCACGTCCTTGGCGCCTTCGCCATATTGCTGGCCGGGGTCCGGCCATTGCTCGATCCAAAGATCGACCGTCTCGTTCCACAAAATCGCGGCCAGTACCCATAGCCAGGGTACCCAGGATGTGAGGGGGCGGCGCAAAATCAGGCCGACCGCGATCCACAGCAGGACCCCGACGAAAATGTGCAGCGAATTGTGGTTGATTGCCAGCGAATGCTCGATGAAGAGCTTCCCCTGATGCCATGACGACATGGCCGTCGTGAGCGACTTCCAGAGAGTATGGAGCATGCGTTCGCTACCGTCGTCTAACCGATCACCACGTGACGCGTCGGCCGGAGAACATCCGTTTCCTGGCGCACTGGCGCGCGACGGTTGGCGAGCAAGGCCAGGCACATTGCGAAACAGGCGCTGATCGCCGCCGTTCGCAACGGGAAGTCGACCAGGCTGTGGACAAGGATCGTAGCCGAAGCGATCGATGCAGCGCGGGCCCAGGGCCCGCCCTCGCCCTTTCGCCAAATTGCAAGGCACTGCACTATCCACCAGGCGAGGAACAGGAGCAGCAGGATGATTCCCGGAACGCCAAGCTCAAGCGCCAGTTCGGCATAGTCGTTGTGCGCGTGGATGACATATTCGTTCGTCACCTCGTCCGGGCTTTCGTAGAGGCGGTACACTTTCACAAACGAGCCAAGACCCGAGCCGAGGGGCAGATAGTCCGCAAGTGCCTTTTCGGTCGTCCGGAGGATTTGCTCGCGTGACTGGACGGAGTTGCTTGCTTCCTTGCCGATTTTCGTTCCGCCGACCGAGCTGTTTGCGAGTGCTGCGACCGAAGCGATAACCGATAAGGCTGCAATCCCGGCCGCCAAGCCGCGCCAGCGGCTCCCCGGCGGCAGCATGATCAACGCACTCCCACAAAGCACCGGGACAGCAAGGACATAGCCCGCAAACGAACCGTTCAACGCGATTCCGACCACCAGCACGGCTGTTATACCGGCGAGAATTGAGAGCAGTGCCGAATAGCGCTGGACGTCCCCGCCCTTCGCCGCCGCTGCGATTGCAGCCACGAATGGCAGGCAGATGACGAGGAGGTCGGCCATATGGTTCGCATTGGCGAAGAATCCGACTCCAAGGCCAAAATTCGTTTCGGGGTAGAGATACCAATGGGAATTGGGATCGGCGCTGACGACCTGCAACGCGCCCAGAGCCACTCCAGCGATGGTGGCGGCGAGCAGCGCACCGGCGAGCAAGCCCGGCCGATAGGCATTAACCCGCACCATCGCGGTGGAGATCGCCAGCGGCGGAATGATTCCAAGAAGCGAGTTGAGCGATCCATAAGGCGTCAGTGAAAACGGCAATGGCGGCAGTGGAGCGCCGAGCAGTCGATAGTCGTGGGCGATCCTAGCGCGACTGCCATGGGCCCAAATCGCCGGCGGAAGCGGAACCTCCTGCAGCGCTATGATCGCAATCGCCAGCATGACGATCAGCAGGGGCAGTCTTGCCGACCGCGGCATCGGCTGTTCGGTGCGAGCGGCGACTGCCCAGGCAATGATCGCAATGCCGGATAGCTGCAGGACCATATTCTGCCAGACACCCTGGGCGCTGCCGCCCAGAATCAGACAGGCGAATAGATAGAAAGGCGCGACCGCACTTCTTGCGAGGCTAGGCATCGGGAGCCTGCTTTTGCAGCTTCAGGTTTGCAATCGTGACGTCGGTCTGCTGGGAAATATCGGAGGATGCTCCGGCAAGCCTTAGCCACTGCGCGCCGCAGCCGGCCGGCACCTGAAACTTAAGTGGGCGGGCTGCGAAAGAATCTACCGTAGCCGACGCGATCGGATTGGCCGCCTTGTCGCACCAGACCGACCAGCTCAAGACATGCGCTCGCGCTGGATCGCCAAGCAATTGCAGCGACAATTGGTATGCGCCGGGCGGCAGGAGCAGCAACTGGCTCGCCAGGAATCCGTCCTCCTGTCCGTAGAATATGACGTGCAGGCGGGCTCCAGGCTGGCGCTCGGCAAGACCGACCGTGGAGGACGTCAGCGACCAATTGAACGGCGGCGGCGAAAAGTGATCGGCAAAGGCAGAATCATGCAGCAACTCACCTGGAGCGGCGTGTGTGGTCCTTAGCCAAATTGAATATGCATCAGAATATCGGCCGGATTGAGTGAGCGTGCTCAGTAACGGCTCAAGCCAATGGCTCTCGCTCGGCTGCTGTCGAGGATCGGCCAGCGCAAGGACTGCAGGGACGGTGTCGAGTTTTGACGCCAATCCAGTCAGCGCAGGGTCGGCGAGGTCGGGATTTGAGCGAAACAAGGCGCGGAGCGCACCCCAGTTCGCCGGATCTTTCGCATAGGCGCCAAGATAGGGCGCAACGGTCTGCGGGCCATTGGGCGACAAGCGCGCTAGCGCTGCGATTTCGCGGAGGCCATGGTGGACGTCGCCAGTCTTGAAGTAACGATCGGCAAGGAAGTAGGCCGCAGACAACGAGCGTGGATCACGCCATTGCGCCGCCTCGAACGCGCGCTGGGCAAGCTCGCCGTCGCCGGCCAGCTCGGCCTGCACGCCGCGCACCAGATAGGGCTCGGGGGCAAGCGGCTCCTTCGCGGCCGCGTCGGCCATTGCCGCAAAGATCGATGAGGAAACTGGCCGGCGGTTACGCGCCGATCGAGCAATCTCGGTCATTGCCGCTGAAATTTCGGCAACCGGATGCCGGCTCCAATACTGAACCGCGTCAGCGGGTTTCGTATCGGCGAGCGCAAAAACCGCCGCGTTCCTGATCACCAAGATCGCAACCGCGATCGCAGCGACGATGGCAATGATTGTCCTCGCGATCACTCCCCCCGCCTCATCAGTCTGACAATCAGGCGTCTGCCCCTACAGCGTCCTGATCCTGGTCCGAGGCCTGCGGAATCATCAGGATCTCGGTTTTCTTCAGCCTGCCCTTGGCTCCATAGCCGTAGCCATAGCCGTAACCATAGCCATAGCGGCCGTAGCCGCCGGTGCTCTCCTCGGACTTGGAGAGGATTGCTCCCAGGATGTGCGCATCGGTGGCCTCGAGCCGGTTCAGTGCCTCGATCGCGGCGCGCGTCCGAGTCTTGCCGCTCTCGATCACGAACAGGACATTGGACGCTGCGGCCGCAAGCAGCGGGGCATCGGCAAGGCCGAGCGTCGGCGGACCGTCGATCACAACAAGATCAAATCCGTCCTTCGCTTCGGCGATGATCCTGCGAATTCGCCCGGTCGACAGGAGGTCGGCCGGATTGGGTGGCAGCGGTCCGCTCGGCAGCAGCCATAGATTCTGGTGCTGAGTCTCGAGGATATGATCCGTCACATGATCGTCCGTCGTCAGGAGCTTGCTAAGCCCCAGGCGATCGCTGGCGGCCTTGAACGCCGGTTTCCTAAGATCGCTGTCGATCAGCAGCACCCGGCGCTCGCGGCGCGCGAAATTCTGCGCGATCGCCAATGCCGATGACGACTTTCCTTCGGCAGACCGGGTGCTCGTCACCAAAAGGATTTTCGGCATGCCCTCGTCGGTGCTGAAGCGGAGTGCAGCGACGATCGCCGAATAAGCTTCGGAGATCATTGATGTCGGATTCTTGAGATCCTCGACGAAGGAATCCTTGGCCGGCGTTTTGGGCACAGTTCCAAGGCACGGAAGCGCGAGCTTGCGTCGGACATCCTCACGGCTCTTGATGGTGTCGTTGAGGAATTCGAGTCCTACCGCGCTGACAATCCCGGCAATCAGCCCGAACCCCAGTCCGACCAGGAGGTTGAGCAGCAGGTTCGGCTTGAACGGAAGAGTCGGCGCCTGGGCCCTGTCGACGATCGACACGGGCGCCATTCCGACGCCACCTGCGACACCGATCTGTTTGTACCGCTGCAGCAACGCATCGTAGAGGCTGCGGTTGGTATCAACCTCGCGTTGCAGGATCGTATATTGAATGCTGCGGCCGCGAAGATTCAGGACATCCCCTTTCAGCTGGGCCACACGCCCCTGGAGCGCACGTTCGGCTGCCAATGACGCCTTATAGTCCGCAAGCAAACCGTTGATCCGCCCCGAGGAGGCCTGCGAAGCCTGGCTTGCGATCTGCCGCTGCAACTCGTTGATCTGCGATTGGAGACTCAGCATCTCAGGGTGCTCAGGCTTCATGAACTCGCGCTTCTGCTGGTAGTCAGCCTGGAGCTTGGCGAGTTCCTGGCGAAGCGGCATGACGCTGTTGTTGACCTCGCTTGTCGGTCCGGTCGCAAGCGCCTCGCGATAAGCGCCTTCCGCGGAAACCCTGCGTGCGGTTGCTGCCGCAAGCGCCGAATTGAGCTGGACGAGCGACTCCCCCTGGAGGGAGCTGGAGTCGCTGCTGCCGCCGGTCGACTTGCCATCCGGGCCGACGCTTCCCGAAGTCGTGATAATCCCCTGCTGCTGGGCATAAGCGACAACTTCCCGTTCGGACCGTTCGAGATCCGCGCGGGTCTTGTTGATCTGCCGCTCAAGGAAGTTGCGCGCATAGGCCGAGGCCTCATAGCGCCGCTGCAGCGCAGTGTTGATGAAGCTGTCCGCAATTCCGTTCGCGACCAGCGCTGCGAGCTGCGGCGAAGTATTGTCAAAGCTGAATTTAATCAGCTGCCCCTGCTCGGGAGCAGTGACCTTAAGACCGCGCTGTATGACACTGGTTGCAGCGCGCAGGCGCTGCGACGCATCCGAGCCTTGCGAGACGACGTCCGGATTGTTGGCGAGATTGAGCTCCTGCGCAGTCCGTTCGGCAACTGCCCTGCTCCCAAGCAGACCGACCTGGGTGGCAACAAAATCAAAATTGTTGCTCGATTGTATATTCTGTTGGCGGGACTGCTCGTCGCTAATCGCAACCGTCGGCGGGTTCGCTTCGAGGGTGACCGAAGCCCTGTAGACCGGCCTGGTAAGAAGGGTGATCAGGACCGCGCCGGCAAGGCCGACGCCGACCGCGCCCAGCACCATCCAGCGCCAATGGTGGATGATCCTGACCAGCATTGGAAAATCGAGCATTGCGGCCGTCGCCGAATAACTGCGCTGCCCGCGCCCCAGCGTCGTGTCCGGATAAGGAGCGACCGGGAACTGCCCCTCGTTTCTGACGGTGATGTTTGTGTTCACGTCCCGTTAGCTCCCGCTTGACGTCCCGTTAGCTCCCGCTTGCCCCGCCTGCTCCCCCACTCAAAGTCCCAAAGGCCCGAAGACTGCGAGCAGCGGAATGCTCTGGAAGAGCTGCTTCTCGGTCGCCTTCACCGATGAGCCATCGACCACGATGATGTCACCCGGGAAGATCTTCGGATCGGTCATTTCGCCGCGCCGGATCGCTGTGAGGTCGAATGCCGCCGCCTGCCGCTGCCCACCGATCGTCCGGAAGACGGCTACCCGCCGGGCGTTCGCGTCTTCGGTCGTTCCTTTCGCCATCGCCACCGCCTGGATCAGCGAGATCGGGCCGGCCACCGGGAATTGCCCGCCGTCCTTCACTGCTCCGTCAACCGTCACGACATGTGCGGTCGACGCCTTGATCTCCACGCTGACGTCCGGATGCTCGAGATATTTCGCGCCGAGCCTGCGCACCAGCTGGTCGTCGAGCTGAGCGGTCGTGAGATTGACCGCCCGCACCTGGCCAATCAGCGGAAGCGAGATATTTCCGGCGAGATCGACGTCGTAATCGCCCGAAAGATCATCCATCTTGAAGACCTTGATCGCGAGCTTGTCCATCGGCGCGATCTTGTAGTCCGAGGCCAGCGTCTGAAACACTTGCTCGTCCGGGGCAGCCAGGGTCTTGCCATAAGGTATCGATCCGCCGCGCGTATCGGCGCATCCGGACAATAGAGCGACCCCCAGGATCGACATGAGAGCAAGCGGATGACGGGACGGATGATCAACGTGCACGATCCCTCCTCGCGTTTAGGCGCCAACTGTCCGAAGCCGACGATAAACGAAGCCACAACGCCTATTCTCCCGAATCGCTCAAATCAATTGCGTGGAGCAGCTTCGTTCGGTCAATTCGAGCGGGTGTCGATGAGCCAGCGATCGCTTCCCTCGATTGCCAGGGCGGTAAGGACGCCGGTTCGATAGGCACCGGTGTCGATCCCGATTCGGTTCGGTCGCTCTTCGACCTCAGGGGAGATTGTATGACCGTGGACGACTATGAAGCCATGGTCGCAATCGTCGCACAGGAAAGGCTCGCGGATCCAGCGAAGATCGGACTGACTCTGTTGCTCGAGCTCCACCCCGGGCCGGATTCCGGCATGTACGAACAGATAGTCTCCGAAACGACAGCTATCGACAAAACTCTCGAGGAATTTGACGTGATTGGCCGGAATTGCATCGCGTACGACGGCCAAGGCCTGCTCGTCGTCGAGATGGGTGAGCTGTTCAGGATCGACGCCATAGCTTTGGAGACATTCGGCGCCACCGAACCAGCGCCACTTCGTGATCAGCTGTGCATCGCCGCCCAGAATCCGCAGCAGCACCTCCTCGTGGTTGCCGAGCAAGAAGATTGGCTGAATGGCCTCTCGCCGATAGGTGCGCAGCCGCTCGACGACATGGGCCGAGCTCGGGCCGCGATCGATCAAGTCGCCGACGAACACAAGCAGGCCCTTCGCCGCCGGCCGTCGCTGAAGCTCGGAGTGGATCTTTGCAAGCAGTTGTTCGAGCAGATCCAATCGCCCATGAACATCGCCAACGACATATGCGCGATAACCCGGCGCCCCCGCGAGCCGATGTTCCTGTTGAGTCGAGGAATGGACCATCAATTCCCTAGTCTCGGCGGGTGCAGTGAAGCAAGGATCTCGAGGTACGCGCGCACTACGAACTCCTCGCTAAACCGCTGCTGAACCCAGCGCTGTGCGGCTTCGCCCATGGCAAGCCGCTGCTCGGGCTGCAGCTCGGCCAGCTTTCGCATCGCGCCGGCCAGCGACACCGGATCGCCGACCGTGCACAGGAAGCCATTGAGGCCGTCATAGACGACATCGCGACATCCCGGAACGTCGGTTGCGACCAGCGGACGTGCCATTGCCGCTGCTTCAAGAAGCGAGCGCGGCAACCCTTCTCGATAGGAGGGCAGCACGACCGCTGTCGCTGCGGCGATGAACGGCCGAACATCGTCGGTGGTCCCAAGATATTCGATCGCGCCTTGAGACACCCAGCAATCGAGCTGGCTGCGGCTGATCGCAGTTCGATTGCCCTCGTCTATCGGGCCCAGCAGCTGAAATCTTGCATTTGGAAGCTCCGGGCCGAGCAGTCGCGCAGCTTCGACGAACTCGCAAATGCCCTTGTCGCCCAGAAGCCGTCCGATGAGCAGAAAGGTAGCCGGATTTGCAGACTGCGGAGCCGGACCGAAGCGTTCGAGGTCGACGCCCGAGCCGGGCAGAACCCGGGCCTGCTCTCGACGGACGATCCGACGGTCAAGGAAGAGCTGCCGATCCTCGTCATTCTGGAAAAGAACGACTGGAACTCTGCGGAAAGCCATTCGGTAGAGGCGAGTGACAATTTGCTGAAGCGGGCTCTGGCGGATGAAAGCCGTACCGAGCCCACTCACATTTGGAATAGCCGAAATGCCGAGCGAGGAAGCGGCCAAGGAGCCATAGATATTGGGCTTGATCGTAAAGCCCAGATAGGCGGCTGGGCGCAGCAGTTTCAGCAGCCGCCGATATTGCGCGAACAGCTGCAGGTCGGAGAACGGATTGGCTCCCGATCGCTCGATTCGAACGGAAAAGCGCCGAACGTCGAGTTCGCGCATCCTTGCATCCGCCGCCGGGTCCTGCGGAGCGACGACGACAGGTTCATATCCGCCGCTTCGCAGCGCCCGGATGAGTCCCTGTCTGAAATTGGCAATGTTCCAATCGCTATTCGCCGAGAGAATGATCGTCTTGGACAGGGTCACGCCTTCAGGCGCTAAGCAACTGGAAACGCGGGATCTCGACGTCAAATGCAGTGCCGTCCTCATCGACCATCCGGTAGCTCCCCTTCATCGCTCCGGACGGCGTATCGAGCGGACAACCCGACACATAATCGAAGCTTGCTCCGGGCGCGATCAGCGGCATCTCCCCGACGACGCCTTCGCCGACAACCTCGTGAACAGTGCCGCGGCCGTCGACTATCGTCCAGCTGCGCGACAGGAGCTGGACCGCAACTTCCGAGCCATTCTCGATCCGCACATGATAGGACCAGAACCAGCGATTGGTCGACGGATCCGACTGTTCGGCGAGATAGCTGACAGCCACACGGACCGCGATTCCGCGCGTCACTGCAAGGTTCGGGAACAGCATGGCCATTGCGTCGGTAGTCACGCGATCAGCCTAGGCTAGTCCACCGGCGCGGCGCAACCGGTCGACAAGTCGTTGCCGGGCTTCCCCAATGGGCCGCAGGCGATCGGTGAGGACGTCACGCAGCAGAAAATGACCTGTCAGATCGAGCCCTTGTGCAATCTCCTCCCACGAGGCTTGGCCGCCCTCACGTACGAACGGCGGCAATGGCAGGAGCTTGTCGGCGAACGGCTCGGCTTCGGCAGCGCTGACCGCGCGCCCCGACTTGGGACTGACTGCAACAAGATTGTCGTAGGCTCCAGTCACCGCGCAGCGCTCGAGGTCGAGCCCGAAGCCAAGCTCGGCGAGGAGCAGCAGTTCGTAACGGACCAGGGCCGCGCCCCACCCGCTGGCCGAGGGTGCGACTTCGATTGCCGCGAGCAGTCCCTCGAGGGCCTCGTAGAGCCTGGGATATGGCTGGCTTTCGGGCGCAGCGCTGGCAGTGAGCACGCTCGCCCACTCGATCGCTGCCGCCGGCAGCGGCTCCGAGAGCAGTGGTCCGCGGCTGTGGACCAGCTCGACACTCGCTTGCGGGAGTTGGGTGTCGGTCCGCGCCGAAATCTGCGCCTCGACGATATTGCCCGCGATCAGCACCGGCCGCATCCGTCGCCCCCGCGCTCCGCGGACATAAGCTGCAATCAGGCCCTGCTGCGGGGTCATGAGCCGCACGACTGCGCCATGTTCGCCGTGGCTCCTCAGAGCGCAGACAATCGCTTTTGTTTCGATCCTCATCCGCGAGGGTGGAAATAGTCGTAGAGCTGACGCGCCATCGCCCTGCTGATGCCTGGCGCCTTCTCGAGATCCTCAAGGGCGGCGCCTTTCACCGCCCGCCCGGTCCCGAAATGCATCAGCAGCGCGCGCTTGCGACTGGGTCCGATCCCCGGAACCTCATCGAGCGTCGACGTGGTCAGGTTCCTGGCCCGCTTGGCGCGGTGCGTCCCGATCGCAAATCGGTGAGCTTCGTCACGCAAGCGCTGGAGATAGAACAACAATGCCGAATTTGGCGGCAGCGTGACCTGGCGTCCGCCGGGCAAGTGGAAGGTCTCTCGGCCGGCGTTCCGATCCGGCCCCTTCGACACGCCCACAACTGGCACGTCATGCACACCCATATCCTCCATCACTTCGCAAACCGCCGACAGCTGGCCCTTGCCGCCGTCGATCAGCAGCAGGTCCGGCCATTCTCCACTCTGCCGGTCAGGGTCTTCCTTCTCCAGTCGCGCAAACCGCCGCTCGAGGACCTCGCGCATCATTGCGAAGTCGTCGCCGGGCTGAGTCTCGGGTCGATTGATGTTGAACTTGCGATAGTTGTTCTTCCTGAAACCTTCGGGTCCGGCGACGATCATCGCGCCCGTCGCGTTGGTCCCCATGATGTGGCTATTGTCATAGACCTCGATGCGCTTGGGCACGTCGGTCAACTCGAACGTGTCGGCCAACTCGCGCAAAATCTTGCCCTGGGTCGCTGTTTCGGCGAGCCGCCGTTCCAACGCCTCCTCGGCGTTGCGGGCAGCCTGTTCCATCAGCTTTCGTCGGTCGCCGCGCTTCGGAACTTCAATTGCGACTTTGCGCCCTGTTCGTTCGGTTAAGGCTTCCGCCAGCAGGGCCGCGTCATTGAGCTCACGATCGACGAGGATCCGCCGAGGTGGCGGCATCTCCTCATAGAATTGGATTAGAAAACTCGATAAAACCTCGGCTTCTGGAACATCGTTCGTATGTGCTGGGAAGAAGGCCCGGTGACCCCAATTCTGCCCGCCACGGATGAAGAAGGCCTGGATCGACACGGTTCCCGCCTTGCAGGCGAGCGCGAAAACGTCGGCATCGCCCAGTCCCTCGGAATGTACCGTCTGGCTACCCTGGATGTAGGTCAGCGCCCGAAGTCGATCGCGATAAACGGCGGCGAGTTCATAATCCTGTCGCTCGGCCGCCGCGGCCATATGCTTCGACAAGCGCGACTGGACTCCGGTCGACTTGCCGGCGAGGAACTCCTTGGCCTCGGCAACCAGCTCGCCATAGTCGCCCTCGCTGATGCGGCCGACGCATGGCGCCGAGCAGCGCTTGATTTGATAGAGCAGGCAAGGGCGCGATCGGTTTGCGAAAAAACTGTCGGAACAGCTTCTTAAAAGAAAAAGCTTCTGCAAAGCGTTAAGTGTTCGGGTGACCGATCCGGCGCTTGCGAAGGGACCATAATATTGTCCTTTGATCCGCCGCGCCCCGCGATGCTTCTGAATTCGCGGGAACGAATGATCTTCGCGCAGCAGAATGAACGGGAAGCTCTTGTCGTCCCTCAGGAGCACGTTGTACGCTGGACGGAAGCGCTTGATCAGCTGCGCCTCCAGCAGCAGCGCCTCGGCCTCGGTGCGCGTGGTGACGATGGTCATCGACCTCGTCTGCGCGACCATCCGCTGCAGCCGCTTGGGCAGTTTGGCGACCTGCGTGTAGTTGGTTACCCGATTCTTCAGGGCACGCGCCTTGCCGACGTACAGCACCTCACCGCGTGCATCCTGCATACGGTAAACCCCGGGTCGCGCCGGAAGCGTCTTCAGCACTTCACGAATTGCGGCGATACCGGTTTCGATGTCCGGCTGCTCCGCCCCGCGAACGGCATGGGTCGCCTGCTCCTCATTGAAGCGCTCCGCTGCTCGCGGATGATCGGGACGATCGGCCTTGGTCACACGGGTCGAGATAAGCGCTGGAAGAGCCCAGCGCGAGAGGTCAAGAGCTCGTGGCAGCCTTCAATCCAAGGACGGACAGGCGGCGATTTGGCGCGGCAGCCAGGGGATTGCGGTACGGATCGGCGGCTTCGGCTTTTCGAGCGTGAGCCAGATGCTCGTCCCCAAGCAATTCGAAAACATGGAGAGGCTTCACGCCGCGAAGGAACGGCGTTTGCGGAGCGGCATTGCCGCGGTTCGGAAAATCAATTTTCTCCAGCGCCGCCGTCGACGACGACAAGGGCCGTGCCAAGGCACTCGAAATCACCATGATTTTGCGCATCGCAGCACTCTCTGCTGCGCCGCAGATTGCAAGGGGCAGACTTGACCGCCAATTCTAAGCGGCCGCCCTCGCTTGCTCTTCCTCGTCGAGCATCCATTCGACCGCGGCGCGAGCGTGGATAGCGGTCGTATCGTAGACCGGCAGCACGTTGGCACGGACGTCGACCGCAAGCACCAGTTCGGTGCAGCCGAGTACCACCGCCTGAACCTTGGCCTTGGCGAGTTCGGTGATCAGCGTCTTGAGCTTGCGCTGGCTGTCGCGGACGACGCGGCCCGCGGCGAGCTCCTCATAGATGATCCGGTCGGTCTCAGTGCGCCACTCGGCAGTCAGCTCGTGAACGACAATACCAAGCGCCTCATACGGCTCGCGCGCAAAGGCTTCGGTCATTGTGAAGCGGGTGCCCAGCAGCGCGATTCGAGTGCGGCGGTCGGCGACCAGCTCGGCCGCAGTCACCTGGCGGATGTCGATCAGCGGAAGCCCGGTCGCTTGGACCACGGCCTCGGCCGCTTTGTGCATGGTATTGGAGGCGAGCAGAATGCCTTCCGCTCCCGCATTCTTCAGCCTCTCGGCCGCATCCGACACTACCTGGTTCGCCGCTTCCCAGTCGCCGCTGCGATGGAAGCGCGCATAATCGCCTTCGAAATCCAAGCTTTCGACGATCAGCCGCGCGCTGTGCAAGCCGCCCAGCCGCCGAGCGACGGCCCGATTGATGTGATCGTAATAAAGTGCCGTCGACGACCAGGTCGCACCGCCGACGATTCCCAATTTGCGCAACGTCCCCGCCCCTTCTGCCGCTATCCCCGTGGCGATACTCTCGATCAACTCTGCTGAACCGCGGCTGATGGAATCGGCCGCGAACGCCTTAATGTCAGGCAAGCGGCCGTTCCCGGCAAGCGGTAAATCACTGATTTGCCGCAAAATTAATTAACTTGCGACAAGCTGTTCAAAGAATTGCCCGGCGCAATGCTTTCCCCGATCGCGAAAGCGTCTCGGAGTTCAGCCAAGCGCTTTCACGATCTCCTCGACCATCTTCTTCGCGTCGGCGAGCAGCATCATCGTATTGTCGCGGTAGAAAAGCTCGTTATCGACCCCGGCATAGCCGACGCCGCCCATTGACCGCTTCACGAACAGAACGGTGCGTGCTTTCTCCACGTCCAGCACCGGCATGCCGTAGATCGGCGAGCTCTTGTCGGTCCGCGCAGCCGGGTTGGTGACATCGTTGGCGCCGATCACGAAGGCGACGTCGGTTTGAGCGAACTCGCTGTTGATGTCGTCCAGCTCGAACACCTCGTCATAGGGAACGTTCGCTTCGGCCAGCAGCACGTTCATGTGGCCCGGCATGCGCCCGGCGACGGGATGGATGGCGTATTTCACGCGCACTCCTTGTGCCTTGAGCTTGTCCGCCATTTCCTTGAGCGCGTGCTGGGCCTGGCTGACAGCCATTCCGTAGCCGGGAACGATGATCACCTGGTCGGCCTGCTTCATCAGGAAGGCGGCGTCTTCTGCCGAGCCGCGCTTATAGGCGCGGTCGATCGCCGCGGCTGCTCCGCCCGCGGCTGCTTCGCCGCCAAAACCGCCCGCGATCACCGAAATAAAACTGCGGTTCATCGCCCGGCACATGATGTAGCTGAGGATCGCACCCGAGCTTCCGACCAAAGCGCCGGTGATGATCATCGCGCTATTGTGGAGCGTGAACCCCATTGCTGCTGCGGCCCATCCCGAATAGCTGTTCAGCATCGAGATCACGACCGGCATGTCGGCACCGCCAATCGGGATGATCAGCAGGAAACCGATTGCGAAGCTCAGCGCTGCAATGGCGAAGAAGATCCACGGCGCCTGATCCTGGGTGAAGTAACCGATCAGAGAGAGAATCGCGGCCAGCGTGCCGAGATTGATCACGTGCCGCAGCGGCAACAGGATCGGCCTGCCCGACATATTGCCGTTCAATTTGAGGAAGGCGATTACCGAGCCCGAGAAGGTGATCGCGCCGATTGCCACGCCCAGACCCATTTCGATGCGGCTAACCTGCAGGATGTGGCCCCCGGCATCGATAATTCCGTAAGCGGACGGATTGAGAAATGCAGCCGCGCCGACCAGCACTGCGGCCATGCCGACGAGACTGTGGAAGGCGGCGACCAGCTGCGGCATTGCCGTCATCTGGATCTTGCGTGCGACCGTCAGGCCGATGCCGCCGCCGATAGTCATCGCTCCCGCGATCTCGGCGATCGTTGCCAGACCATGCGTTGCGAGGGTCGTTCCAATGGCAATCGCCATCCCGAGCATGCCGATGAAATTGCCGCGCCGGCTGCTCTCCGGACTTGAAAGACCCCTCAGCGCCAGGATGAAGCAAACACCCGCTATCAGATAGGCGAGCAGCACCCAGGCGGGCTGCACCTGGGCTGTCTCAGCCATCCTTTCGCTCCCGCTTCCTGTACATCGAGAGCATGCGCTGGGTGACTGCAAAACCGCCGAAGATGTTCACACTCGCAAGCGCAACGGCAACGAGGCCGAGCCATTTGGAGCTGGGACTGCCGGCTGCGGCGGCAGCAATCAGCGCTCCCACCACGATCACCGAGGAAATGGCATTGGTGACGCTCATCAGCGGCGTGTGCAACGCCGGGGTCACCGACCACACGACATAGTAACCGACGAAGCAGGCCAGCACGAAAATCGATAGGATGGAAATGAAGTCCACAACCCCTCCCCGTTCAGCTCCGGCGGCCGTTGTGGCGGGTCGTTCAAAAACTGTCGAGTGCCGGTGTGCAGCTCGGCTGTTAATCATGATGCGGTTAGCGTTTTCCTAACCTTTGCGCGCGCATGAGGAGGGGACCCTAGGGAAGGAAGCAAAAGGCCGGTGTCATCGCGCGGCAAACAAGGCCTGGAAAACAAACCGTGGAAGCTCCTGCTGTGGACGGCGGTCGCGGGGCTCATCTTCGGTCTGATCGGCTTCGGAGAGATCGCCGAGGACTATCTGCGCAGCGTCCGGAACAGCTTTCACCCGCACCGCGCTAGCGGCGACATCGTGCTGGTCTTGGTCGACGACGAGTCGCTCCGCCAGGTCGGCAACTGGCCATGGGCTCGCCACGTCGACGCCAAATTGATCGATAATCTCTCGGCGGCTGCAACCAAGCGCATCTTCCTCGATATGAATCTTTCTTTCCCGTCGACGCCAGGGGATGACAATGCACTGGCTGCAGCGATCCAGCGCGCCGGCCGAGTCACGCTCTTCTCGCGATCCCAAATCGGACAGCAAATGAGCGCCCAACATATTGATGGCCGTCCGCTGCCGATCTTTAGTCAACATGCAAAGTTCGCGCTCGCCACATTCTACTACAATTATCAGAATGCCGTTTGGCGCCTGCCCTGGTCAGGGAACGTCGGCGACCAAAGAGTGCCATCGTTCGCAGCCGCGCTCGCCAACAAGGACGGACCCGCAGGGCGAACCTTCCCGATCGACTATTCGATCGAGGTCGAGAGCATTCCGGCCTATTCGGCGCTCGATGTTCTGACGGGCCGAGTTTCCGGCAAGCAGCTCGCTGGAAAGGACGTTATCGTCGGCACCGGTTCGGAGATCCTCAACGACAATTTCTTCGTTCCGGGCTATGGTCGGGCATTCGGGGTGCAGGTCCATGCGCTCGGCGCCGAAACCTTGAAGAATGGGAGGCCGGTCGACCTCGGCTGGTTCATCGCGTTCTTGTGCGCGACTGCAGCGGCGGCTCTCGGCGCGACCCGCAAGCGCGCCAGCCATCGGTTCGTGACATTCGCGGCAGCGGTAGTGGCAGTGCTCACGGTGCCGGCCTTGCTCGAGGCACATCTGATCTTCGTCGACATTACGCCCGCGCTTTTCGTGCTGTTCGTGATTGGCGGAGTACTGACCTGGCGCCACTTCCGAGCGCGCGGTCTGGTCAATCCCGTCTCCAACCTCCCCAATCTCAATGCGCTGCACGCATATTCGGAAGGTCGCAAGCAAGCGCTCGTGGCAGCACGCATCCTCAATTATGAGGATATTGTCGCTGCCTTGCCGCCGAACAGCGAAGCGGAACTGGTCGATCAGGTCGTTGCGCGCTTGAAGGTGGGTTCGCCCAATCGCGTGCTTTATCATGGCGATACCGGAATCTTTGCCTGGTTCGAGGAACCGCACCAGCCCTTCGGCAACCACCTGGAGGCGCTGTACGCCTTGTTCCGCAACCCGGCCCGGGTCGCGGGCCTATCGATGGACCTGGCGATTGCGTTCGGTGTCGAGGTCGGCAGCGGCCGCTCGATCGCCACCCGCCTGGCCAGTGCTCTTGTTGCTGCCGACGAGGCGGCACATGACGGACTCAAATGGAAATATCACGATCCTGAAAGCCTTGAGGACGCTTCCTGGAGGCTGTCGATGCTTAGTCAACTCGATGAAGCGATCGATCGCGGCGAGGTGTGGGTCGCCTACCAGCCAAAGCTCGATATCGTCACGCGCCAGATTATCGGCGCCGAGGCACTGGCCCGCTGGACCCATCCGGAAAAAGGCCCGATCGCAGCGTCGGAATTCGTTGCCGCCGCCGAACAGCACAATCGCATCGGCAAGCTGACGGACTTCGTCCTTGAGAAAGCAGTTTCCGCGGCGGCCCAGATCAACAAGCGCGGTGTCGAATTTGAAATCGCGGTCAACCTCTCGGCCAGGCTCTTGACCGATAAAGGTTTCACGCTGCGGCTTTCGGCAATGCTCGCGCGACATGGTCTTGCTCCCCGCCATCTGACGCTCGAACTGACGGAAACGGCGGCTCTGACCGGGACCGGGGAAGGCCTGGATATGATCAGTCGGCTGCGCGAAATCGGCGTGAACATCGCCATCGACGATTATGGAACCGGACTTTCGACGCTCGACTATCTGAAGAAGATCCCGGCCAACGAGATCAAGATCGATCAGAGCTTCGTCAAAGGCATCGTCGACAATCGAAGCGACAGGTTGATGGTCCAGTCGACGATCGGTCTTGCTCATTCGCTCGGCCGCAAGGTCGTGGCTGAGGGCGTCGAACATCGCGAAATTCTGGACGTGCTCATCGAATTGAACTGCGACATTGCCCAGGGCTTCGCCATCGGCCGGCCGATGAGCCTCGACAGCCTCACCAAGCGCCTCGCTTCCGACCGCAAGCGCAGCGCCGCCTAAATTCTTCCCAGTCCAGCACTGATCCGCCTCGGGAACGAAGGCGTACGACTGAACTCGCGCGCCCTAATTATGGTTACTCAATTGCTAACCATAACGATTAAGGTTAATATCCCTCTCGTCTGCCGAATCGCAGTAACGATGGGGGTAACGATCATGAAGAAGGTTAAGACTGGCCGCGGTTTCTGGAGCTGGCTGCTTGGTGGTGGCTGGGCTTCAGGCGGATCGAACGCCTAAGAGCAGCTTACGGCCCGGCGTAATTTGGGCCTAAATCAACGAGTTAGAAAGCGCCCGCCCGACCGCGGGCGCTTTTGTTTTTGGTCCAGGATAAAAGTCCGGCCAGCCGTCTGGCGCGAGATCCGGCTCCCGATTACGAAGCATCATGCTTCGCCAGTCGAGCACGACCCTATTGGTCCGCGCGAGTCGTCCC
>DASVYN010000108.1:0-21060 GCA_036392155.1 Sphingomicrobium sp. | reverse complement strand
CGGCGATCTATGCGTCATGCCGACGGAAGTCTGTCGGCGTCCTGGAAGCGTGTCTGATTCTCGGGGGGCAGCCTCTTGCCTTGATTCGCCGAAGCTTGCGCAATTGGCGCGCGGATTTCGCCAGTCGATCTGGCTCTTTGCTTGTTCAGCTATCTCGAGGACTTTTGCGGGGCGCCTTTCGGCTGAGTCCTCTTTACTGGAGCGGGCGAAGGGATTCGAACCCTCGACCCCAACCTTGGCAAGGTTGTGCTCTACCCCTGAGCTACGCCCGCTCTGAGCTGACGCCGGAAGGTCCGGCGGAGGTGGAGGCGCGCGCCTAGCATGCCGACCAGCGCTCCTGCAAGGAGCTTAGTCGCCGCTTGTGGGCCGCGCCCGAGCCGCCCATATGGGCGCGACATGACGGGTGTTGAAGGGAGCTTCGCTTAAAGGCCGTGGCGACGCTGGGACTTACCGAAACGGAACGCGAATCGATCGAGCGGTTCGAGCGCGACGTCATCAATCCATCGATGACGGCGCTCGTCATCCTTGATTTCTGGGCGGAATGGTGCGGGCCGTGCAAGCAGCTCTCGCCGATCCTCGAAAAGATCGCTGCCGATTACTCCGCCAAGAGCGTCAAGCTCGCGAAGATCGATGTCGACCAGGAGAAGCTTCTCGCCGCCCAGTTTCGAATCCAGTCGATCCCGACCGTTTATGCGATCTACCGCGGCCAGCCGGTCGCGGATCTCACCAACTATCGCACAGAGGGTCAGCTCAAGAAGATCCTCGATCAACTGCTGAGTCAGCTCAAGATCGAGCCCGAGGGCGCAACGCCGCAGGCTGAGATCGAGCCTTTGGTCGCGATGGGCGAGCAGGTGCTGGCTGACGGCGACGCAGCTCGCGCGGTCGCCATCTTCCGACAGATTCTCGACATGGCGCCAGAGAATCCGGACGTGCTAGGCGGGCTCGCCCGGGCGTTGATTTCCTCGGGCCAAACGGCCGAAGCGGGCGAGATCCTCGCCGGCCTCTCGGAAGAGCTGGGAAAGAAGCCCGAGATCGCGCGCGCGCGCGCCGCGCTGGAAGTTGCGACGGCTCCCGCAGTCGATGCCGGCCCGCTCGAGGCTCGGCTCGCCGCCAATCCCGACGATCATGAGGCTCAATTCGAGCTTGCTTCGGCGAAAATGGCTGCTGGCGACCGCGACGGCGCGGCCGACGCATTGCTCGAGATCATTCGCCGCGACCGCGACTGGAATGGCGGGACCGCCAGGCAACGCTTTCTCCAGCTTCTCGAGGCCCAGGGGCTCGAAGATCCCTGGTCGGGGGCGCAGCGCCGCCGCCTTTCCGCCGTGCTCTTCACATGAGCAGGACGATAAGGGTTCCGATCTTCCCGCTTCCCGGTGCGATCCTGTTCCCGCGCTCGCAGCTGCCGCTGCACATTTTCGAGCCGCGCTACCGGGAGATGGTGCGCGATGCTATCGATGGTGCAGGTAGGATCGCGATGGTTCAGCCGCTGCGGCTCGATGACGACAACCGGGCGCCGCTCTATCAGGTCGGCTGCGTTGGCGAGGTTGTCGGAGTCGAGGAACTCGAGGACGGCCGGTTCAATATCGTACTCTTGGGATCGAACCGATTCCGGCTGGTCAGGGAAGCCGAGGTAAACACAGCCTATCGCTCGGCCGATGTCGACATCGAGGCATTCGATGACGAGGAACCGCCACCACTTGCGCTGATCCAACGTGCCGAGGTCGAACGCGAGGCGAAGCGCTTGGGCGACGCGTTGGGGCTTGCGGTCGACTGGGCGGCAGTCGCGCGTCTCGACGACGAGATGTTGGTCAACGCTATCGCGCAGGTTGCCCCTTTCGACGTCGGAGCAAAACAGGCTCTGCTTGAGCAGCAAACGCTCGACAGCCGCGCCGACCTGCTGGTGCAGCTGATGCAGTTCCATCGCATGGCGGTAACCGGCGGCGCCGAAATTGAGCCAACGCTTCAATAAGTTCACGAGCTATACTCAAGGGCCAGCTCGAAGCATCAACCTCCTTCGTCAGATGCGCCTCAGATCGGCAGACCCCTCAGTAACAGCGGAAGATCTCCGCTGGTGCCACGCGCTTCGTTCATTAGCCGGTCGCGCAGCGGCGAGATTCGGCCGACCAGCCCCATTCCGAATCGGCGGATCGCCGAGGCCGTTGCTCCAGGGACGCCGTAGACGCGCGTCAGACTGTCAGTTGCAAAGGCGACTGAGAGCGCGTCGAGCGAACGCCAGCGCCGATATCTGTCGAGCAATTGCCGGTCGCCGAGGTCGAGCCCGAGCCGGGCACCCTCGACCAATACCTCGGCGAGGGCTGCAACGTCGCGGAAGCCGAGATTGAGTCCCTGGCCGGCGATCGGGTGGATTGCATGGGCGGCATCACCCACCAGAGCCAGGCGCTTCCCGCTGATTTGCGCAGCGTGATGGAAGCCGAGCGGAAAGGACGAGCGCTGAGCAAGCATTTCGATCTTACCGAGGAAGCCCCCCATGGCAGCTTCAGCTTCGGCGGCGAAATCCCCATCATCTAGCGAGAGCCAGCCGGCAGCATCCTCGTTCCGCACCGACCAGACGATCGCCGAGCGGTGCCCTTTCGCGTCATCGTTCATGGGCAGCAGCGCAAACGGTCCGGTCGGATAAAAGATTTCATAGGCGGTATGCTCATGCGGACGCTCGTGGCGGAGTACCGACACGATAGCCACATGGTCGTATTTCCAGCGTGCGATGTTGATTCCAGCCGCATCGCGCGTTTTCGAGTTGCGGCCATCCGCGGCGACCAGCAGCGGCGCCGAAAGCCTGCGCCCGTCCTGAAGGGCGACAACAACGCCGTGATCGGAGCGGTCAACGCTGGTCACATGCGACTTCCACAGCTGCCAGATGTTCTTGCCCGCATCCGCTCGTGCCCGAAGTGCAGCGCGCAAATGTCGGTTCTCATGCATGAAGCCCAATGGCTCGCCGTCATCGGGATCAAAATGCAATCCGCCCGGTTTCAACCCGTCAGCGACTGCAATGCGCCAGATTGGACAACCAGGTTCGGCCAGATGCTCGGCGACGCCGATCGTCTCGAGCATGCGCATCGAGCTCGAGGACACTGCGCTCGTCCGGCCGTCGAACGACGCCTCGGCGCGCACCACCGGATCGGCGGGGTCGACAATGACTGCCGAGAGCCCGCTCGAATCAAGTGCTGACGCCAGCGCCGGGCCGACCAGCCCCCCGCCGAAGATGATCACGTCCGCGCGGTCCATGGCCTGTGCGCTTAGCCCGTTCGTCGCAACACTGTCACGACTTTGCTTGACCGGAGAGTCGGCGTGGGGGATTCTATGTCGCAATTTGTTGGGGGTGGGACGATGGCAACCGTGGCGACGCGTGCACCCAAGCGCGAACTGGCGCCCGACTGGCGGGATGCGCTGCGTGAAACTATGCGGCGCTTCTTGGTGCGCAGCTGGGGTGCTCTCCTCGTAGCGCTGAGCTTGGCGGGCGCCGTCGCGCTTTCGACCCACAATCCCAATGATCCATCGCTCAGCACTGCAGCGGGTGGTCCGCCGACCAACTGGCTGGGGAGCTTGGGCGCCTATACCAGCGATGCGATGCTTCTGCTGTTCGGCCTCGGCGCGGCCCTGTTTCTCCCGGTTGTCGCGATTGCCGGCCTCCGCATGCTTCGTCTGGAGCCGGCAGGAAGGATTGGGCGCGGCCTGTTCTTGGCCGCAATCGGGGCGGTGCTGCTCGGCGCCGCTCTTGGCCTAACCAGCGCCTCGGCCGTCTCCGGGCTACCGGCCGGCTGGGGTGGAGCGCTCGGGCTCGCCGCCGCGCATTGGGTCGGAGCTGCGATCGGACTGATTCCAAACCCGCAGATCGCGGGACCGGCGCGACTTGCGGCCCTGCTCCTATTCGGGCTCGCCGGACTGACCGTCGGCTATTTCGCACTTGGTCTCTTGGAAGGCGAGCGTGACTGGTTCGCGAGCCTGTTCCGCCGCACCCCGCGCGAGCGCCGCGGAATACCCCGCTCGACCGAGCTGCGCGAGGAGCACAAGATTGCGGTTGCGCCTCCCAAGGCGCGGCCGACGGTCGCGGTCGCAGAGCCGGCCAGATAGGTCATTGCCGCAGTTCGAAGCAGGGAGCGCAAGGGCGCCACCGTCCAGCCCAGTCTCGCGCTTGGCGATAGCTATCAGCTCCCGACCGTCGATCTCCTGTCGCCGCGTCCGAAGGAATCGCGCCAGCAGATCGACCGCGCCGGTCTCGAACGCAACGCGCGCCTCCTCGAAACCGTGCTCGAGGATTTCAACGTGCGCGGTGATATCGTCGAGGTACGCCCGGGGCCGGTCGTCACAATGTACGAACTCGAGCCCGCAAGCGGGATCAAGGCCAGCCGCGTGATCGCGCTCGCGGACGATATTGCGCGCAACATGTCGGCGCTTTCGGCACGCGTTGCAACCATTCCCGGGCGCAGCGTCATCGGCATCGAGCTGCCCAACCCGAAGCGCGAAATGGTCAGCCTTTCCGAGCTGATCGGAAGTCAGGCGTTCGAAGACCAGAACATGTCGCTGCCGCTGATCCTCGGCAAGAATATCGCCGGCGACCCGGTCATCGCCGACCTCGCCCCAATGCCGCACCTGCTTGTCGCCGGCACGACCGGCTCGGGCAAGTCGGTCGGTCTCAATTGCATGATCCTCTCGCTCCTCTACCGGTACGCCCCGGACAGGGTGAAGATGATCATGATCGATCCCAAGATGCTGGAGCTCAGCATTTACGACGACATCCCGCACCTCCTGTCGCCCGTGGTTACCGAACCCGGCAAAGCGATCCGAGCGCTCAAATGGACCGTCGAGCAGATGGAGGAACGCTATCGGATGATGGCCAACCTCGGAGTCCGCGCACTTCCGAGCTTCAATGCCAAGGTACGCGAGGCGAAGGCCAAGGGAGCAAGGCTCGGCCGCCGAGTCCAAACCGGCTATGACGCGGACACCGGTCAGCCGCTCTATGAGACCGAACAGCTCGAATATGAGGTGCTGCCGCAAATCGTCGTTATCGTCGATGAGCTCGCCGACCTTATGATGACCGCCGGCAAGGAGGTCGAGTTTCTGATCCAGCGACTGGCGCAAAAGGCGCGCGCGGCGGGAATCCATCTGATTATGGCGACCCAGCGTCCGTCGGTCGACGTAATCACCGGCGTCATCAAGGCCAATCTGCCCACGCGCATCAGCTTTCAGGTTACGAGCAAGATCGACAGCCGCACCATTCTCGGCGAGCAAGGCGCCGAACAGCTGCTGGGCAAGGGCGACATGCTCTACATGCCTGGCGGCAAGCAGATCATCCGCGTTCATGGGCCTTTCGTCAGCGACGAGGAGGTCCGAGCAGTGGCCGAACATTGGCGTCGTCAGGGCGCTCCCGATTATGTCCAGGCAGTCACCGAGGAACCCGAGGATGGCGGCTATCTGTTCGACGGTCAGCCGACCGGCGAGGACGATGCCGAGACCCAGCTTTATCGTAAGGCGGTTCAGATAGTCGCCGAGAGTCAGAAGGCCTCGACCTCATATCTCCAGCGTCAGCTCCGCGTCGGCTACAACAGCGCCGCGCGGCTCATCGAACGGATGGAAAAAGACGGCCTCGTCGGTCAGCCGGATCATGTCGGCCGCCGCGAAGTGCTGATCGATCCCGACGGGCATCCGATCTGAGCCTGAACGGTGGGAAGCTGCAGGGTTCAGTCCACATTCAAAGCATGAACGCCAGTTTCCGCCGCAAAATCTCCAGGAGATCTCAAAATGACTTTCACGACGAAGCTCGCGCGCCCGCTGGTGCCGATCGCACTCGTCGCTGCGGCGCCGGCCTTCGCGGCTGCGCCCTCTCCTGATCTCGCGCGGCTCGAGGCCCACCTCACGGCGGTTCAGACGATGACCTCCAACTTTACCCAGACGGACGACAAGGGCCGTGTCGAAACCGGAACGCTGCAGATGAAGCGTCCGGGACGGATCCGATTCGAGTATAACGGAGGAGATGTGCTGCTCGTCGCCAACGGCAAGACACTGGCCTTCATCGACTATTCGGTCGGACAGAAATCGAGCTGGCCGCTCGGGCGAACTCCATTAGGCCCGCTGCTGTCAGATTCGCCGGATTTCAACGGCAAGGCCGAGATCCTCCCAAGCGCCGACAATCGAGTGGTCGTCGCCCGAGCAAGGAATGCGGGTCAATATGGCCAGCTGACGCTTGCTTTCCTGCGCAACCCCTCGGCTCCCGGCGGTCTGCAGCTTTATGGCTGGACCGCAATCGATCCGCAGGGCCACCGCACGACGGTCAAATTGTCGAACGTGCGTTTCAATGTCGCAGTGGCGGACAGCGCGTTCACCTACGTAGAGCCGAAGAAGAAAAATCGATGAAGAAAGTTTCATTTCGCGACCCGTTCATCCGGGCGTCAGGGGCGCGGGACTAGAAAAGAGGCTGGTCCTGTAGATTGCGGGGTTTCCCCCTGTTACCCGGATCCGCAGGATCCCTTGCGTGACACACGCTCGGTCGGCCCTCGCTCCATGCCCCCGGAGCGAGGGCCTTTTTTGGGCATCCATTGCGAACGAGGGAGGCGCGCTCCGCTCGCAAAGAGAGGGCAGGCCGGTTACATCGGCAGCTGTGACGACCATCAAGATCGCTTCCTGGAACATCAATTCGGTGCGGGCCCGAACCGCGCTGGTCGAGCGGCTGGTCGTCGAACAGCAGCCCGACGTCCTCTGTCTCCAGGAGACCAAAGTCCTCGACAGCATCTTCCCGTTCGAGCTGTTCGACCGCCACGGCTATGTTCACCGCCAGCTCAACGGGCAGCGGATGCACCACGGGGTCGCGATCCTCAGCCGCATTCCGCTGAAGGATCCTGGCAAGCACGACTGGCAGGACAATGGCGAGGCTCGCCATATCGGAGTGCGGCTGGAATGCGGAATACGGCTCGAGAATGTCTATGTGCCTGCGGGCGGAGATATTCCGGACCGCGAGGAGAATCCCAAATTTGGTCAAAAGCTCGATTTCATCGAGCGGATGACGCGCTGGTCGGAAGCCTTGGCTGAGCCCACGATTATCCTCGGGGACTTCAACGTCGCGCCTTTGGAATGCGACGTCTGGAGCCATAAGGCGCTGCTGACCGTCGTCAGCCACACTCCGATTGAGGTTGAGGCGCTCGGTCGCCTGCAGCAGGCGCACGACTGGATCGACATCGGACGGACCTTCATCCCCGCGCCCCGGCGTTGCTACACTTGGTGGAGCTATCGCTCGCCCGACTGGACAAGGAACGATCGAGGGCGCCGGCTCGACCATATGTGGGCCTCGCCCGAGCTCGCCGGACATCTCAGGGCGCATCAAGTGCTGGAACCCTGCCGCAATTGGGCTCGGCCGTCGGACCATGTCCCGTTGATCCTCGAGATCGAAGCGTGAGCGGCGGCGCCGTCCGAACGGGCATTGCGATGCTCCGCGCCGGGCGGGCGGTGCAGATCGTCGGGTCGGTGCCGATTGCGGTCCTGGCGATCGAAACTGCAACTCAGGAGCTGCTCGATCTGCTCGACCCGACGCACGAAGCGCGGCTGATGATCAGCGGTGAGCGCGCCGCGGCGCTCCACCTCGCCAACGAACGCGCTGCTGCTGATCCGGGAGCGCCGGTTGTGATCGGTCACGCACCCTGGCTCGACGCCGCGACAGCTCTGGCAATCGCCGATCCGGGCAGGGACCTCGAGCGTGAACCGATCGGACCGTTGCAGCCGATAATGACGGATTGCGTCGAAACCGCGCGCGCCGCGCTCGACCTCGCCCGCTCGGCAGGGCTGCTCCCAGCCTTATGGCTGCTCAATCCCGAAGTTGCGGAACTTTGCGTTTCAATCGACGACATCATGCGTGAACGGCGCCAGCCGTCTGTTGAGATCGTCGCACGCGCCAAGCTGCCGCTCGAGAACATGCCGCCAACCCAAATCGTGGCCTTCCGGGCCTCCGACGATGGCCAGGAGCATGTTGCGTTGGTCGTCGGTGCATTCCGGGGCAGGCCTCCTCTGGTGCGTCTCCACAGCGAGTGTCTGACCGGCGACGTCTTCGGCTCGTTGAAATGCGATTGCGGGCCGCAGCTTCGCGAGGCGCTACACATCATCGGCGACGAGGGTGGCGGCTTGCTCCTCTATCTGCGCCAGGAGGGACGCGGAATCGGCCTCGTCAACAAGATCCGTGCATATTCGCTCCAGGACCGCGGGCTCGATACGGTCGACGCCAACCGACGCTTGGGCTTCGCCGACGACGAACGGGACTATGGCCATGCGGCTGCGATGCTTCACGCGCTGGGGATCGAGAAAGTCCGGCTGCTCACCAACAATCCGGACAAGGTCAAAGGACTAGAAGCGACAGGGATCAAGGTTATGGAGCGCGTCGCCCACCAGATGCCGGCCAATCCGCACAACGCCGACTATCTCGCTACCAAGCGCAAGCGCAGCGGTCATCTGCTGGTCTGATCGAAATCGATAATCCTGGCGACCTCGTCGAAGCTATGCGCGACATGCCCAACGCCCAACCCGCGCAGCATGTCGGCGTGCCCGTCGAAACAGTGGCGGCCGGCGGCGAGACCGATGACCGTGGCTCCGGCCGCGAGCGCGCCGGTCGCGCCGACTTTCGAATCCTCGATGATTGCAGTGCGTGAGATCTCAACGCCGAGTTCGCGGGCGGCATGAAGGTAGAGATCGGGCGCCGGCTTACCGCGCGCGACATGTTCCCTGCCGCTATAAATATGCGGCTCGAAGGCGTGATTGAGGCCAAGGTGTGTCAGATGAGTCCGAACCCATTGGCTCGAACTCGATGAAGCGACGGCGGTCGGCAGGTTCGCCGGCAACGCGCGAACGAACTCCACGGCGCCGGCGACTGCAGCGATTCCTTCACGCAATGACCGGTCTCTCAAGAGACGAGTGCTCTCGTGAAACTCGGGCGGAAGTCTGTCCGAGATTCGGCTTTCGACTGCATCGATGAAGGCTTGACCGGCAAGTCCGGTATAATGTTCGACCGCTTCTGCAATGCTGGTGGGGTGGCCGAGGGAAGTGAGTAGCTCGGCAAGCATCTGGTTGCCCTCGAACTCGCTTTCGAGAAGCACTCCGTCGAAATCGAAGATGATCGCATCAAAGCGCATTTCTTCAGTCCTCGAACAGCGCAGTGCCGACGCGTACTGCGGTCGCGCCGAGCATCACGGCCGCTGCATAATCGCTGGACATTCCGATACTTAAGCCGGTGACGTCATGGCGCCGTGCAAGTTCGGCGAGTAATGCGAAATAGGGTGCGGGCTCGACCCCCAGCGGCGGAATTGCCATCAGCCCGGCAAGCTGCAGCGGCGATGCGCGCACCGCTTCGACCAGCGTCCCGACCGCGTCGATCGCACAGCCGCCCTTCTGCTCCTCCTCACCGATGTTCAGCTGGACATAGACTTGAGGAATTCGACCCGCTTTCTCCGCTTCCTTGACAAGCGCGTCGAGGAGCGAGCGACGATCGAGAGAATGGATGACATCGAACAGCTTCACCGCTTCGGCGGCCTTGTTGGACTGGAGCCGGCCGATGCCGTGAAGGCGCAGGTCCGGAACTTGCGCAAGCAGCCCGGGCCATTTGGCCAGCGCCTCCTGCACGCGATTTTCGCCGAAATCCCGCTGCCCGGCTGCGATCAATGCCTCGATCTCGCCCGCAGTTCGGCCCTTGCTGACAGCGATCAACCGGACGTCGGCCGGATCGCGCTTCGCCAGTGCGGCGGCCTTCGCGATTCCATCGAGGATGTGCTGGCGTCGTTCGGCGGGACTGCTCATTTCGAGACGCTATAGGTAGCGCCATGACCAGCCGCCAGACCATCCCAAGGCAATGGCTTATCGTGTCTGAAGCGCCCGACCCGGCGCTTTGGTCGGCGCTGTGCCGATTGCCGCTGCAAAGTGGCGTTCTGGCAACTCGTGCCCTGAATCCCCGCGCTGCTCGCCGCTTGCGCCATCTTGCCAAGCTCCGCAGCCTGACAATCGCAATGGAGAAGCGGGGAACAGCCGCCCGCGTTCATAACATGCGCGAACTCGGACAAGCGCTGCTCGGCCGCGCTCCGATAATCCTGATCTCGCCCATATACCCGACGTGCAGCCACCCTGAATGGCGGCCCCTCCCCCGGATGCGTGCGGCGACTCTGGCTCGGCTCGCGAACAGGAGAGCCGTCGCCTTGGGCGGGATGAATCCGCAGCGCTACGCGAAAATCGCGCCGCTGGGCTTCATCGCTTGGGCTGGGATTTCTGCGTTTAGAACTTGAATGCAGTGCCGACGTAGACGGCCTGGCTGTCGCGGCGATCGTCCTGAAGCGGCGCGAGTTTGTCGCGCTCGATATTATAGCGCACTCCCCCCGTCAGTGCGATCTGACGGGACAGCGCGTAAGAGCTGCCGACATCAACCGACACATTGTCGCCGCGGCGAAGGGCTGGGACCGGACTTCCTGTAGTCCGCTCGGCCCCGACTGCGAGGCGAGTGCTGAGGCGGCTGTTGAGCGAATAGCTCACGCCGAGCACCGCGCTCTCGCGGCCGGCAATTGCCGGATCCGCACTCTTCACTTTGGCTACATCACCGGAGACTGCGAAGCGCCGCCAGCCGACGGCCACGCCAAGGTTGTAGCCGGTTGGAGTAAGCGCATTCACTGCTGCAGTCGAAACTGCAGCGGTCGCGAGACCTGGCTGCGGCGACGCGACCCGGGCGCGGATCGCGACGCGAATCTGCGACGGACGGCCCTTGGCAGGTGCCGGCGTGAACTTGAAGTCGGAGAGGGCAAGGCCCTTGCCGGCAAGCGCTGCAGCGAGCTTGGGATCGGCATTGGCCGGAGTGAAAGAGGATACTGGATCAAAGCTCAGGGCAACGGCCGGAGCGCGCTTCTTGGCCGGCATGTTGACCGCGAACGCAGGAGTCAGCACAAGGCCGGCCGCGGCGATTACCGCGACCGTTCTAGCTGCCCTACGCTGCGCGACTCTGAACACGTTCAACTCCCTGTCAGGGAGTCGATATAATGAGACTCACCTGAAGGTTCCATGAGCGGATTCGATTCATTTGTCGCCTGTTGCTGACTCGACACAATTGGATCCCACCGCGGCACATGCTTGCGGGCGAAGCTTGACCATCTATAACGCCTGCCAATCCTTTACTTTGATCCTCAAGGACCCCCGATGAACCGCCTGCACAAGACCGCTGCCGCCCTGTTGGTCCTGACCCTTGCCACGTCCGGCTGCTCCCACGACCGCAACCTGCCGACACAGCTCGCACCCTCGCAGGTGACGACGCTGGCGATCAACTCCTATCTGTGGCGGGCGGCAATCGACACGGTTTCTTTCGCCCCGCTGCTTCAGGCGAATGCGCAGAGCGGAGTGATCATCACCGACTGGTACGCCAATCCGAAAGCGCCCGGCGAGCGCGTCAAGCTGACGGTCGCAGTCCTCGATCCGGACCTTCGGGCCGATGCGATTCGCGTCTCTGCGGCCAAGCAGGTCTACCAGAACGGCGCCTGGGTCGATGCGCCGGTCTCCGCGGCCACGGTGCAGAAGCTCGAGGACATCATCCTGACCAGGGCCCGCGACCTGCGCCGCGTCGCCGTCCGGGGATAAGCTTACGTCATGAGCAACGGGCGCTTCGACCCGGGCGCGGCCGATCGCCGCTGGCAGGCGCGGTGGGCCGAGGAGCGCTGTTTTAGCGCGGACAGCGACAGCACCAAGCCCAAGACCTACGTGCTTGAGATGTTTCCCTATCCATCGGGTCGCATCCATATGGGGCACGTCCGCAACTATACCATGGGCGACGTCATCGCCCGCTATCGGCGCATGCAGGGGCACGAAGTGCTCCACCCGATGGGTTGGGATGCCTTCGGAATGCCGGCCGAAAATGCCGCGATGGAGCGCAAGGTCCATCCCGGCGAATGGACCAGGGCAAATATCCGAGCGATGCGCGAGCAGCTGCAGCGCCTCGGCTTTGCGCTCGATTGGGATCGCGAGCTCGCGACGTGCGAGCCTGATTATTACGGGCACGAGCAGGCTCTGTTTCTCGATCTGTTCGAGGCCGGTCTCGTCTATCGAAAGGAGAGCGAGGTCAATTGGGATCCCGTCGACATGACCGTGCTCGCCAATGAGCAGGTGATCGACGGTCGCGGCTGGCGATCGGGCGCGATGGTTGAGCGCAGGAAACTCTCGCAGTGGTTCCTGAAGATCACCGACTTTGCGGATGATCTGCTCGACGGCTTGAGGACGCTCGATCAATGGCCGGAGAAGGTCCGGCTGATGCAGGAAAATTGGATCGGCAAGAGCCGCGGCCTTCAGTTTCGCTTCCGCCTCGCCGAGGCGGTCGGAAGCATCGATGAGGTCGAGGTTTTCACGACGCGTCCGGACACGATATTCGGTGCGAGCTTCGTCGCTATTGCCGCCGGACATCCAATCGCACAGGCGCTCGCCAAGAAGGATCGCGAAGCCGCCGAATTCATTGCCGGGTGCCAGCGCGGTGGCACCAGCCTCGCCGAGATCGAGGCACAGGAAAAGCAGGGCTATCGCACGTCGATCGAAGCGGTTCACCCGCTCGATCCCGAATGGCGGGTGCCCGTCTACATCGCCAACTTCGTGCTGATGGATTATGGAACGGGCGCTCTGTTCGGATCGCCCGGCCACGACCAGCGCGATTTCGAATTTGCGACCAAATATGGCCTTCCGATCCGGCGCGTCGTTGCTGCAACCGTCGAGGAAGCATCGCTGCCGATAGTGGGCGAAGCCGATGCGATCACTGGCGTGAGTGTCAATT
The DNA here is from genome assembly GCA_036392155.1 of Sphingomicrobium sp. Lineage (GTDB taxonomy): Bacteria > Pseudomonadota > Alphaproteobacteria > Sphingomonadales > Sphingomonadaceae > Sphingomicrobium. The sequence goes on along the minus strand of DASVYN010000108.1, from coordinate 8,285 downwards.
CGGGCTTTCTCGATGGGCTGACGACCGAGCAGGCAATCGCCGAGGTCATTCGCCGCGCCGAGGAAGCAGGTTGGGGCAAGGGCACGGTTCAATACCGGCTGCGCGATTGGGGCGTGTCGCGCCAGCGCTACTGGGGGACGCCGATCCCGATCATCCATTGTGCCTCCTGCGGCGCGGTTCCAGTGCCCCATGACCAGCTGCCGGTTGTGCTTCCGGACGACATCGAGTTCGACAAGCCCGGCAATCCGCTAGACCGCCACCCGACGTGGAAGCATGTCGATTGTCCGAGCTGCGGGACGAGTGCCAAGCGCGAGACTGACACGCTCGATACCTTCGTCGATTCCAGCTGGTACTTCATCCGGTTCGCAAGCCAGCCGGCGGACAAGCCGTTCGACCGGACCGAGGCCGAGAAATGGATGCCCGTCGCGCAATATATCGGCGGGGTCGAGCATGCGATCCTGCATCTGCTCTATGCGCGCTTCTGGACCCGGGCCCTTCAGCGGCTCGGCAGGATCTCGTTTGCTGAGCCGTTCAAGGGGCTGTTCACGCAAGGGATGGTGACGCACGAGACCTATCGCGCGGGCGATGGGAGCTGGCTCAGCCCCGATGAGGTCCGGCGCGACGGCGACGATTGGTTCCATATCGAAAGCGGTCATCCGGTGATCCCGGGCCGAGTCGAGAAGATGTCCAAATCGAAGCGCAACACGGTCGATCCGGAACCGATCCTGGCCAAATATGGCGCGGATGCAGTGCGCTGGTTCATGCTATCGGATAGTCCGCCCGAGCGCGATCTCGAATGGTCGGAAGGCGGCATCGAGGGCGCGTCGCGGTTCGTCCAGCGCGTCTGGAGATTGGCTAACGACAGCAAACCTGCCGAGGGAGAAGACGAAGCGCTCAAGCGCAAGGTCCATCGGACTGTGGCAGCGGTCGGCGAAGCGATCGAAGCCCTTCAGTTCAACAAGGCTGTCGCACAGCTTTACGAACTCACAACCGCAATCGAGAAAGCCAAAGCGTCGCGCTCGCGCAATGAGGCGATCCGCGTCTTGATCTTGCTCGTTGCGCCCGGGGCACCGCACCTCGCCGAGGAATGTTGGGCTGCAATTGACGGGAGCGGGATGGTCGCGGATGCACCATGGCCGAGCTTCGAACCCGCGCTGCTGATCGATGAGCAGGTGACGCTCGCAGTTCAGGTCAATGGCAAGCTGCGCGACACTTTGAGCGCGCCCCGCGGCCTCGATCGCGCCGCCGCAGAAGCGCTCGCGCTCGCATCGGACAAGGTGCAGCGCCAGCTTGGCGGTGCGAGTCCTCGCAAAGTGATTGTCGTTCCCGACCGGCTGGTGAATATCGTCGCATGATGCGGCGAATTACCCTCACATTCGCACTGGCGACGCTGAGTGGCTGCGGACTGCACCCGCTTTACGAGGGAGGCGGCGCAAGTGCAGTCGCAGCGACGCTTGGCAGCGTGACAGTCGCTCCGATCGGCGGCCAATCGGGCTGGCTGATCCGCAACAAGCTGGTCGAGCGCTTGGGCGATGGTGGCGGCGCCGCAGCGGCCTACCGCCTCGATGTCACTCTCGATGACAATATCACTGCCTTCGGCGTGCGTAGTGATCAGGCGGCCACCCAGGAGCGCCGGACGCTCCGCGCGCGCTATCAGCTCGTCGATCTTAAGAACGGCATGGTCGTGCTTGATTCAAGCGCCGGCTCGGACGCGGGGATCGACATCGTCAGCTCCGAATATGCGACCGTCGCGGCGGAGCAGACGGCGCTTGAGAATCTGACCAATATCGTTGCCGATCAGATTATTGCGCGCGTGGCGATGTTTGCCTCCCGCACCGCGAAAGCCAAGTGAAGGCAAGCAAGGCGACGATCGGGCGCTCGGTCGATCAGCCCGCTGCTCATGTTCGTTTTTATTTGTTCCACGGACCCGACGAAGCGCAGTCGCGGGCGCTGGCCTCGCGGCTGCTGGAAGCGTTCGGCGCGTCCAAGTTTTTGATGACGAGCGGTGCAATCAAGTCGGATCCTGCGTTGCTCGCCGATGAAGCCGGCGCAATGAGCCTGTTCGGCGGGAAGCGTCTCCTGTGGGTCGAACCGGCCACCAAAGACATTGAGGCGGGCATCACGGCGCTGCTCGAGGGGCCGGTGGGGGAGAGCCCTGTCGTTGCGATTGCCGGTGCGTTGCCCAAGACCTCGGCGTTGCTGAAGCTGGCCGAGAGCTCACCCAATGCGGTCGCCTTTGCGGCCTATGCGCCGGAGGGCGAGGACGCCGAGCGGATGGTGATCGACGTCGGACGCCGTTTCGGTCTGAAGATCAGCCCTGCGGTGGCTGCGCGGCTTGCCGACAACGCCGGCAATGACCAAGCGATCGTTACCCAGGAGCTGCAAAAGCTCGCCCTTTACATCGATGCCTCGCCGCATGCGCCGAAGGAGCTGGAGCAGAGCGCGGTCGATGAGGTCGGTGCCGATAATGCCGAGGGCGATTTTCTGAAGCTTGCAGACCTCGCCCTCGGCGGTGACGTCCAACAACTTGGGGATGAGCTCGCGCGACTCCCGGCAGGCGGCTCGGAGGCGATTCCGGTCGTTCGCTCTTTGCAGCGTCGGCTGCTGATGCTGGCACCGGCTCGGGCTCGTATTGAGCGTGGGGAGGGTTTGGACGCAGTCATGACGTCACTCGGCAGGTCGTTGTTTTGGAAGGATAAAGCCAAAGTCCAGCGGATGCTCGCAAAGTGGAACTCGGAGGCTTTGGCGACCCTCGCCGAGCGCGCCGGCAAGCTCGAGCGCTCACTGATCTTTACCGCCGCTCCTGACCGCGAGGAGCTTGGCGAGGAACTGCTTGCGATCGCTCGGAAAGCGCGCAGTCTATAAGCTGGCTAGATTGGCTCTCCGTAAAGGCGCTGGCAGATCATATCGAGCTGGTCGAGGCTGGAATAATGGAGCGTCACGGTTCCGCCCTGCCCTTTGTGCGTGACCTGAGCCCTTAGCCCGAGGATGTCCCTGAGCTGGCGCTCGAGCGCCTCGAGATCAGCGTCAACCGCCTTGCCGGCCGTGCGCGCGCTTGCACGAGCGCCGTCATCGCCGGCGCGGGGCCGCTGCTTCTCGCGCCGCGCCCGCTCCTCGGCCTGACGAACCGATAGGCCCCTGGCGATGATTTCCCTGGTGATTTCTTCGGGGTCCGATGCTGTCGCGACAGCCCTCGCATGGCCCATGCTGATATCGCCTTTCAGTAGCGATTGACGCACGAACTCCGGAAGATCTAGCAATCTCAATAGATTAGTGACGTGGCTTCGCGATTTGTGGACGATTCGTCCGACGTCATCCTGAGTGTGGCCGTGCCGTCGGATCAGCTGCCGATAGCCTTCCGCTTCCTCCAGTGGATTGAGATCGAGGCGCTGGATATTCTCGATCAGCGCGAGCTCTGCGGTGGTCGATTCGTCAATCTCACGAACGATTGCCGGAATGCTGTGCAGTCGTGCCTGCTGCGCCGCCCTCCAGCGCCGCTCGCCAGCGATGATCAGATAATCCTCGCCGTCGGGCCTTAACAGAATAGGCTGGAGCACACCGCGTTCGCGGATCGAATCGGCAAGTTCACCGAGCGCATCTTCATCGAACTGCACCCGCGGCTGGTTCGGGTTGGGGCGAATTCGCGCAATCTCAATCTCTCGCACGCCGCCGCGCGACGTAGTCGATTCCCCAGCGGCTGCTCCCGCGGGACGAGCCGCCTCGCCGAGCAGCGCCTGCAGCCCCATTCCGAGCCCCCTGACGGGGCGATCGGCGCTCATGCCGCTACCGCGAGCTGCGGAAGCCGCCCAATCAGCTCGCGCGCGAGACGCAGATAAGCTTCCGAACCCGGACATTTGAGATCGTAGATCAGCGCCGGCAGTCCATGGCTCGGGGCCTCGGATAAGCGAACATTTCGCGGCACGATCGCGTCGAAGACCGCCGCTCCAAGGCAAGCGCGCACGTCTTCGGAGACCGCCTGCGAGAGATTGTTGCGCCGATCGAACATCGTGAGCGCGACACCCAGGATCGACAGCTCGGGATTGAAGGCGACGCGGATCCGTTCGACCGTCTGCAGCAATTGGCTGAGGCCCTCGAGTGCGAAGAATTCGCACTGCATCGGCACAAGCAAGTGGCGCGCAGCGACCAGCGCATTGACCGTCAATAAACCCAGCGACGGCGGACAATCGATGAGGCAAATGTCCCAACGCCCCGGCGGAATCGCAGCAAGCGCCTTGTCGAGCCGGTGAGCTCGATCGGCGAGCGCAACCATCTCGACCTCGGCACCCGATAGGTCCTGGGTCGCCGGAAGCAGATCGAGCCGCGGCACTCGTGTCGCAACCGCCGCCTCGCCCGGCGACTCGCGCCCGATCAGCACGTCGTAGCTTGAGCTTGTCCGCTGCGCTTGCAGGACGCCGAGACCGGTCGACGCATTTCCCTGTGGATCGAGGTCAATCAGCAGCACACGCCAGCCGATCGCAGCGAGCGCCGTTGCGAGATTGATCGCAGTCGTCGTCTTGCCGACACCGCCCTTCTGGTTGGCCACCGCAATGCGGATCATTGTCTCGCCCTCACCCCTGTCGCGACGACGATATGGGAATCGGCGTCGGTGACACTCTGTTCCACGTGGAACTCACCTTGCCATGAGCGGCTGGCTTCCACCAGTTCCGCTTCGGCGCTTCGTCCCTTCGGCAGCACCCAAAGGCTTTTTCTTGTGGACAGATGTGCGGATATCTTCAGCAATTGTGCCAGATTGGCCACGGCTCGGGCCGTAATGACATCATATTTCCCCTCTGCGCGCTCGACCTTGGCTGCGACGACGGTCGCATTGATTCGAAGCGATTCGCACAGTCTGTGGAGAAAGTCCGCGCGGAGGCGCCGCGGCTCGATAAGCGTGACGGGTCCCTCAACCAGGCAAGCGACCACAATTCCGGGCAAGCCGGCACCTGAACCGATGTCGACCCAGGCCGCGCTTGCGTGAGGTTCGAAACGAACGAGTTGGGCGGAATCGAGAATGTGCCGTTCCCATAGATGCTCGAAACTCGATGCCGAAATGAGGTTCTGACGCTCGCTTTCCTCTCTCAGGAGCCTTGCATAGGCTTCGATCTTCTCGAATGTTTCACGTGAAACATTTCGCCGCGCGATCTCCGCGACGCGCTGGATCACGCTGCATTGCGGCGGCTTGCCGCTACGTACAGGGCCGAGAGAGCGGCCGGAGTCACTCCCGATATCCTCGAAGCCTGGTCCAGCGTTTCCGGGCGCACCGCCTCAAAGCGCTCGACCATCTCGTTCGAAAGGCCCGGAACGGACCGATAGTCGAACTCGCCCGGGATCCACACGCGCGAGTCGCGTTGTACCGCCTCCCATTCGCGCATTTGGCGAGCGACATAAGGCTCATAAAGCGCATCTGCCCGGCCTTCGTCGGTCCCCGCCCAAAGCGGCTGACGGCGCGCTGCCAGATGCTCCTCGATTTGTCTTCTTCGCCGCCGAGACACGCATGCGGCGGCAAGCGCGTTCTGGCCGAGCCGCGACGTTGCATTGTCCGCCCGCAGCGACAGTCGATATTCGGCGCGCGCAGTCATCATTCGGTACGGCTCGCTGACACCCTGCAGCGACAAATCGTCGATCATCACCCCGATATATGAAGTCCGTCGATCAAAGCGGATCTCGTCCAAATCGAGCGCTGCCGCTGCAGCGTTCAGGCCCGCGGCGAGCCCCTGCGAAGCCGCCTCCTCATATCCGGTGGTCCCGTTGATCTGCCCGGCAAGGAACAACCCCGGAAGTTCCCGTACCTCAAGCGTCTGATTGAGCCGGCGCGGATCGACAAATTCATATTCGACCGCATAGCCGGGGCGGACGACGATTGCGCGCTCGAGACCTGGGATGCTGCGGACAAATTCTTCCTGAACTTCGGTCGGGAGCGACGTGGAGATTCCGTTCGGATAGACGAGCGGATCGTCGAGCCCTTCCGGCTCGAGAAAAATCTGATGTGCGTCGCGGTCGGCGAACCGCTTCACCTTGTCCTCGATCGACGGACAGTAGCGCGGACCCCGGCCCTCGATCGCACCTGCAAAAAGCGGCGAACGATTAAAATTTGCGGCAATGATTTCGTGCGTATGCGCAGTCGTCCGGGCAATCGCGCAGCTGAGTTGCGGCTGACGGATAGCGTCATCCAGCGCAGACATTGTCCATGATTCGGAATCGCTCGGCTGCTCGTCAAGGCGCGACCAGTCGATGCTCCGCCCGTCGAGCCGGGGCGGAGTTCCAGTCTTCAGCCGACCCTGGCCCAGCCCCAATTGGCGGATCTGCTCAGCCAGAACAAGCGAGGCGCGTTCCCCGCTCCGGCCGCCGTCGAACACCTGCTCGCCGACAAACATCCGCGCATCGAGAAATGTCCCCGTGGCGACTATCGCAGCGCGACACTGCAGAATCCCGGCGCTCGTCTCGACCCCGACAATGCGCCCGCCACGGATCACCAGACTCAGCACCTCGGCCGAAATCAGCCCCACTCCATTCTCAGCAAGCAGCTCGGCAACCGCAGCGCGATAGAGTTTGCGGTCCGCCTGCATTCGCGGTCCCCAAACCGCTGGCCCTTTGCTTCGGTTGAGCATTCGGCGATGGATAGCCGCCCGGTCGGCGGCGCGGCCCATGAGCCCATCGAATACGTCCAGCTCGCGCACAAGATGACCCTTGCCAACGCCGCCGATCGATGGATTGCAGGACATTTGTCCGACGTCCGTGGCTCGAAATGTCAGCAGGCCAACGCGCGCGCCGCGTCGGGCCGCGGCGGCAGCAGCCTCGCATCCGGCATGGCCGGCGCCGATCACCAGAACGTCATGCATGAATGCCGGTCTTAGCCGATCACCGCGCCTCTCGCCACGCGGCATGTTCCACGTGAAACATCATTTCCCAAGGCAGAAACGGGCGAACAATGCGTCGAGCACATCCTCCACGCCAGCACGTCCGGTCAAACGATCGAATGCCGCTCGCGCAAGCCTCAAATTTTCGGCGACAAGCACAGGGTCGTTCGAACTTCCGGTCGCCTCGAGAGCCGCGGCCGCTTCTCCCAAAAGCAACGCCTGGCGACGATTGAGCGCAATCGCGCCCTCATCTGGCAAAACGCTTCTCGCCAGCTCTTCGATGCGCCGAAGCAGGGCTTCGAGTCCCTCCCCTGTAACCGACGAAACGGAAATGGAATCGCACGGGGCCTTTCCGCGCTCCAAAAGGTCAGCCTTCGCATGTACCTTGATCAGCCGCTGATGTGACGGCGACAGGGACGGCTCGCCGAGCCACACCAACACATCCGCGGCTTCAACCAAGCGCGTCGCCCGCTCGACCCCGATCGCCTCGACCCGATCGCAAGTATCCCGCAAGCCCGCGGTGTCGGTCAGACAGATCGGTACGCCACCAAGCGACAAAGGCACCTCGATATGATCGCGAGTTGTGCCTGGAAGATCGGTCACTATCGCCCGTTCTTCTCCAACTATAGCGTTGATAAGACTAGATTTTCCGACATTCGGTGGTCCCGCTACAATGACTTGGACACCGTCCCTCAGCGGTTCCACGCGCGGGCGTGCTAGCCACTCGCCCAATTCTTCGGCCAAAGCCCTGCAGTCGCTCAGCAGCGACACAACGCCCGGTTCGCCCTCCTCGTCATAGTCGATCGCCCGCTCCGCGTCCGCTGACAGACCGAGCAGACGCTCCTGCCACATTAAAATGTGTTTTCTAAGACCTCCTTCCGCCACTGCGAGCGCAGCTTTGCGCTGTGATTCGGTCTCTGCTTCGATCAGGTCCGCAAGACCTTCGGCCTCGGTAAGGTCGATGCGACCGTTATCGAACGCCCGGCGCGTGAACTCACCCGGCTCAGCTTGGCGCAGGCCATCGATCTTGCCGAGTGCGGCAAGAATTGCGTCGACCACAGCCCGCCCGCCATGGCATTGAAATTCCACGATATCCTCGCCAGTCACGGTCCGCGGTGCATCGAAGCGCAGCACCACGGCCTCGTCCAGCAACTCACCAGAAACAGGATGCCGCAATTCCCTCACCGCGGCCGTACGCGCATCCGGCAGCGATCCCGCTATCTGCTTACCTGCCTCATGCGCTCTGACACCGCTCAATCGAACGACCGAAATCGCCGCCGGCGGACGGCCGCTCGACAAAGCGAAGATCGTGTCGGTCACGGTCGACCTGAGGTGAACCGCGGCGCTATGCGCGGCACCAATTGGCCCGCGCCCTCGCAGTCCATCTCGAGCGCGACCCACATAAACACAAGTGCAGCAACGACGCCG
>DASVYN010000107.1:0-2823 GCA_036392155.1 Sphingomicrobium sp. | reverse complement strand
CACGTCTGCTGCCAGGTTCGGCGGAGGATTTGCTTCCATCCGGCGGGAGGAATGCGCCAGGGCGATTCGGCCTGGTGGCCGCGGGGGTCGCTGCGGTCTGAACGGGCGGCTGACTTCGTCACGCGCTCTCAACTCACCGCGTTCTTGAGATTTCCCCAGTGGGGCACTCTCCCCTCTTGCCAACTGCGGAAAACAGGCGGACGGTGGACCGATCGAGATAGGCGCCCGAGCGCCTTTTAGAGAGCGACTCGCGCGCCGGTAACGGCACGGAAGGAGAGTCGCATGGCTGGAGAATCTTCAAAAGGCACCCGAGTGATCGCGCTGGTGGGACCCGCCGGCGCGGGAAAGACAAGTCTTGCCGAGGCCATGCTGTTTGCAGCCGGCGCCAGCGATCGTTTGGGATCGACGGCCAACGGCTCCAGCATCGGCGACTCGAGCCCGGAGGCGCGTGCACGCGGTGGCTCGACCGAATTGAATCTCTACAATTTTCGCTATTTGGGCGACGAGTTCGCAATCGTTGACGTGCCCGGCTCAGTCGGCTTTTCGGCCGATGGCGTGAGAGCGCTCGCGATTGCCGACGTTGCGATTGTTGTCGTCGATCCTGATCCGGGCCGTGCACCTCTCGCAGCGCCGGCGCTTCGAGCGCTGGATGAGCTCGGAATTCCGCACCTCATCTTCGTCAACCGTATCGATCAGGCGCATGGCCGCATTCGCGACCTCTTGTCGGCCCTTCAGCCGATGAGCGTTTCGCCGCTCATCGCTCGCCAGATTCCGATCTGGGACGGCGAGAAGATCAGCGGCTTCGTCGACCTGGCGCTCGAATATGCGTTCAAATATCGTGCCGGCAAGCAATCCGAACGGATCGAAATTCCGACCGACCTTCAGGAACGCGAGCATGAGGCGCGCACCCACATGCTCGAACAGCTTGCCGATCATGACGACGAATTGCTTGAACAATTGCTGATGGATGAGGCGCCCACCCGTGAGAAGATCGTTCAGGACCTGGCTCGCGAGACCGGCCAGAATCTCGGTGTCTCGGTGCTTTTCGGCTCGGCAGTCAGCTCATGGGGCGTGCGCCGCCTGCTGAAGGCCATGCGGCACGAGGCCCCCGGCCCGCGAGGCACGGCCGACCGGCTCGGAGTCTCCGACCCGTCGCTCTATGTTTTCAAGGTCATCCATGGAGCGATCGGCCGGCTTGCGCTGACGCGCGTGGTCGGCGGCCGGATTGCCGAGGGATCCGACCTGAAGCTCGAAGGTGACGACCATGTTCGCGTTGGATCGCTGTTCAAGGTCCAGGGCGAAAAGACGACCAAGGTTGGCGAAGCCGGCGATGGAGAGATCGTCGCGGTTGCCAAGATCGATAGCGTAAAAAGCGGCCAGTGGCTCGGCGCGGGCAAGGTCCCGCCGCAGATCGAGGTCGACTATCCGGCGCGCAATTGCGCGGTCGCAATCGAGCCTTCCGACCGCAAGGACGACGTCAAGCTTTCAGGTGCCCTGCAACGTCTCGCCGAGGAGGATGCAGCGCTTATTGTCGAGCATGACGATGCCAATCACGAAATCCGCCTCCGCGGCATCAACGACGAACATCTCAACACCGTGCTGGCGCGGCTGAAGCGCCGCTACGGGGTGGAGGTGAAGAGCCATCCCCCGACCGTCGGTTATCGCGAATCCATTCGCAAACATGTGCGCCAGCACGGCAGGCACAAGAAGCAGTCGGGCGGTCATGGACAGTTCGGCGACGTAATCATTGAAATCCGTCCGCTCGGTCGAGGCGAGGGCTTTGCCTTTGAGGAGAAGATCCATGGTGGGGCGGTACCCAAGCAATGGATCCCGGCCGTTGAGGATGGGGTGCGCGAGGCGATGCGCAAGGGGCCTCTCGGATTTGAAGTGGTCGACTGCGCCGTCACCTTGGTCGACGGCAGCTATCATAGCGTCGACAGTTCCGAATTGGCTTTCCGGCTTGCCGGCCGCATCGCGATGCAGGAAGCGCTCGCCGCTGCCGGTCCTCACCTGCTCGAGCCGATGCACAAGCTCACGGTCGTCTGTCCGTCGAGCGCCACTAGCCGCATCACCTCGGCGATTGCCGGACGCCGCGGCCAGATGCTCGGAATGGGTCCTCGCGACGGCTGGACCGGCTGGGACCGGATCGAGGCATTGATCCCCGAGGCGGAACTCTCGGGACTGGAAGCCGAACTCCGTTCCCAAAGCCAGGGCCTTGCGACCTATGAAGCCGAGTTCGACCATCTCGCCGAGCTTAATGGCCCACTCGCCGATAAGGTGATCCAACAGCGAGTCCCGGAGCCCGCTTAGGATCGGAGGCATCAACCGCCTCTCGGTTGGACAATATCGAAATTTGTCGGCCGGCGATCTGATCGCGCCCGCGGACAGCGAAACATTCTCTGGTGCGTCGCACTCGCCGGCGCGGCTGCTTTGCTGCTGCGCGGGCGAGGCTTTACATTGTCCGTTCATGGCTGAAATCATGCGGACGCGGTTTCGTCCACCCTTCGATCGGCCGATGAAGATTCTCCATTGAAGCACTGGTTCAAAGACCAGCATCTCCGCGCGCTGCTGAAGAACAGCAGCTATCTCGGCCTCTCCAAGTCGGTAGCGGCAGTTTGCGGCATTGCCACGCTCGCCTTCGCCGCCCGCGGTCTGGGCGTGACCCTTTTTGGAACGCTGGTCTTGATCACCAGCTATGCCAAGGCAGTAAGCGGTATCGCCAAGTTCCAGTCGTGGCAGCTGATCGTCCGCTACGGCGGCCGTGGCGTCGCCCACGGCGATCCGCAGCAATTCAAGGTCGCGACCGGCTTCGGCTTCGCGCTG
>DASVYN010000106.1:0-11131 GCA_036392155.1 Sphingomicrobium sp. | reverse complement strand
GGCCCGACTACAAAGCGGTCATGAGCCTCGATCGCGAGGAATGGGTACGCATCTCTCAAACCAGCTATTCGAACGGCGTTCTGACGATCAAGCTGACGCCGCCCCAGGATCTCGTCTGGATCGCTTACTTCGCCCCTTATTCGATGGAGCGGCACCACGATCTCGTGACCCAGACCGCAGCCCTTCCTGGCGTCGGCTATGAGTCGCTTGGCAAGAGCCTCGACGGGCGGGACATCGATTGCCTGACGATCGGCGAAGGGCCGCTCACTATTTGGCTCTACGCCCGCCAGCATCCCGGCGAGAGCATGGCCGAATGGTGGATGGAAGGCGCTCTCGAAAAGTTGACCGACGATGACGATCCGGTCGCGCGGGTGCTGCGCAAGGAGTGCAGGTTTCGCCTCGTCCCCAACATGAACCCGGACGGATCGCACCGCGGGCACCTCAGGACCAATGCGGTGGGCGTGAACCTCAACCGCGAGTGGCACGCTCCGTCGGCGGAAAAGAGTCCCGAAGTGCTCTGTGTCCGCAACGCGATGGACGCAACTCCGCCCGACTTTGCGATGGATGTCCACGGGGACGAAGCGATCCCGGCGAATTTCCTCGCAGGATTCGAAGGCGTACCGTCGATCACCGTGCGGCAGCAGAAGCTGTTCAACCTGTTCGGCGAGACGCTCGAGCGCCTCTCGCCCGACTTCCAGCGCCAAAAGGGCTATGAGATCGCATCGCCGGGCGAAGCGAACATGTCCATGTCCACGACCCAGCTCGCCGAACGCTACGGCTGCGTATCAATGACCCTCGAAATGCCGTTCAAGGACAATTTCGATCTGCCCGACGAAGTCTATGGCTGGTCACCGCAGCGCTCGAAATACCTCGCTTTCGCCTGCCTCGATGCACTCCACGCGGTCCTCCCCGAACTCAAGCAGGGCAAGGCCGACAAGAGTCGGGCCGCGCTCGAGAAAGTCTCGGTCTGATGCCGACGCTTGTCCTGCTTCGGCATGGTCAGTCGCAGTGGAATCTCGAAAACCGCTTCACCGGCTGGTGGGATGTCGACCTGTCCGTCGCAGGCGTCGACGAGGCGCGCTCCGCTGGCCGCCTGCTCAGCGCGAAGGGCTTCGATTTCGACTGCTGCTTCACCAGCGTTCTCACTCGCGCGATCCGAACGCTGCATTTGGTGCTTCACGAGATGGACCGGCTGTGGCTCCCGGTGGTCAAGGACTGGCGCCTGAACGAGCGGCATTATGGCGGGCTCACCGGTCTCAACAAGCAGGAGATGATCGACAAGGTCGGTGCCGAACAGGTCAAGATCTGGCGGCGTTCCTACGACATCCCCCCACCGCCGCTCGATGCGGATAGCCCTTGGGACGTCAGCCGCGACCGCCGCTACGCCGGCATCGATGTCCCGCGGACCGAAAGCCTGAAGGATACGATATCGCGGGCGCTGCCTTGTTATCACAGTGAGATCGAGCCGGCGCTTCGCTCGGGCAAGCGCGTGCTCATCGCCGCCCACGGCAATTCGCTGCGTGGAATCGAAAAGCATCTCTCGAATATCGGCGACGACGAAATCGTCGGGCTCGAGATTCCGACGGGCAAGCCGATCGTCTACGAGCTCGCCGACGATCTGTCGGTCGTCAGGCGTTATTATTTGGAAGAGGCATAAGACGCAGCGGCGGTGTGGACAGGCCAAGACCGTCAGGCTGCAGCTTTCCTCCGGTACATCGCCTCGTCGGCACGCTCCATGACTGCTTCGGCTGTGTCGAGCGCATCGATCATTCCGACCCCGATCGCCACGCTGAGCGGCAGGGCCTCCCCGTCGTGCAGGAACTCGGAAGCCGAGATTTGGTCGATCAGGCGAACCGCAGTTTCCTGTGCGTCACGCTCGTCTGAGCTTTCGAGCAGGATCCCGAATTCGTCGCCGCCGATGCGCGCGACCACGTCGCTGTGCCGGACGCCCTTGGACAACAGGTTCGCGACCTGGATCAGGGCTTCATCGCCGGCGCGGTGGCCGAACGTGTCGTTGATCATCTTGAGGCCGTCCAAGTCGACGAACAGCATCGCCCCACTGATCCCATAACGGTCGACCCGCGCGATCAGCCGTTCCAGCTCGCGCATGAAGCCGCGTCGATTCGGCAGATTGATCAGCGAATCCTGATGCGCCAGCTGGTCCAGCTGCTCGACCCGCTCCTGCAGGCGCGCAACCTTACCTCTCAACAGGCTGATCTCTTCGATCAGCCGTTCACGATCTTCGACGTCGACGACGTCGGTCATTCCATCAGACATTGCCCCTGAGCCCTCGCTCTTGTCTGTGACCTCGTCCATAGCGCGATTCTGGTTCCCTGAAAACGCGGGAAATTTGCAACTCGTGTCTTCAACGCAAAAAACCTTGATAAAGCTCCGATTGCTTAGGGCGAATCGCCCCCCTAAACGAACCGCATCCTACAGGCAGTTCAAGGCGGGAAAATGACCGAGCCGCTGGTCGGCATCATCATGGGCAGCAGCTCCGACTGGGAAACGATGCGCCATGCCGCCGAGACGCTCGACAAATTGGGTGTCGCCCATGAGACCAAAATCGTCTCCGCACACCGCACTCCGAAGCGGCTTTACGATTATGCCCATTCGGCGAAGGAGCGTGGTCTCAAAGTGGTGATCGCCGGCGCCGGCGGCGCTGCGCATCTGCCCGGAATGACTGCCTCGATGACTTTGCTGCCGGTCCTCGGAGTGCCGGTCGAGACACAGGCACTGAAAGGCATGGATAGCCTGCTTTCGATCGTTCAGATGCCTGCGGGCGTGCCGGTCGGAACACTCGCGATCGGCAAGTCCGGAGCGATCAATGCAGCGTTGCTCGCTGCGGCGATGCTGGCAACTGAGGATGATGGGCTCGCCAAGCGCCTTGAAGCTTGGCGCGAGAAGCAGACCGGATCGGTGGCCGAATCCCCGGAATGACGATTCCGCCGGGCTCCACGATCGGAATCATCGGCGGCGGCCAACTTGGCCGGATGTTGTCGGTTGCGGCCGCGCAGCTCGGCTACCGTTGTCACATTTTCGATCCGCACGAACATCCGCCGGCGGCTGACGTCGCAGCCCGGTTTACGCGGGCTGCCTATGACGATGTTGAAGCGCTCCGCCGCTTTGCCGATGCAGTCGATGTTGCGACTTACGAATTCGAGAATCTTCCGGTCGAGCCGCTCGAAGCTCTGGGCAAAAAGCTCCGGCCAGGTACCCGCTCACTCGCGATCGCTCAGGACCGCGCGCACGAAAAGGAATTCATCGAGGGTTGCCGCGACCGGGTCGCGCCGTGGCGAAGTGTTGCCTCGCTGGGCGATGTCAGAGCCGCGATCGAAACCATCGGTCTTCCGCTGGTGCTGAAGACGCGCCGCTACGGCTATGACGGCAAAGGTCAGGCCTGGGTCCGTTCGGCAGACGAAGCCGAAGGCGCCTGGGCCGCGATTGCCCACGAGCCCGCGGTCGCCGAGGCGGGGGTCGATTTCGCCGCTGAATTCTCGGTCATCATCGCGCGCTGGGCCGACGGCCGTCACACCTTTTGGGATTCTCCCGAAAACGAACATAGCGAGGGTATCCTTCGACGCTCGAAGGTTCCTTGCGGCGATCTCATCACGTCGCAACTCCTGGAAGCGCGCGAGGCGGCGCTACGCATCGCGGAAGCGCTTGATCATGTCGGCGTGCTCACGGTCGAATATTTTGCAAGCGCCGACGGCCCGCTCGTCAACGAGATCGCGCCGCGTGTCCACAACAGCGGACATTGGACGATCGAAGGCGCGGTCACGTCGCAGTTCGAGCAGCATATCCGAGCGATGTGCGACCTTCCCCCCGGCTTAACTGGTCTCATGCGGGGAGGAGCAGTCATGGACAATCTCATCGGCGACGAGATCAGTCGCTGGCCCGAGCTGTTCGCCGAGCGCGGCGCGCATATCCACATCTACGGCAAGGGCGAAGCGAGGCCGGGACGGAAGATGGGACATGTGACGCGCGTGGTGCGCTAAATCAGGGCGCCTCCACCACCTCGATCGGCATTCCGAGCTTCTCGATCTGCGGCCTCAGCTTGGCTGCGTCGCCGACAACAATCCAGATGAACCCCTTGGGATCGAGCGCAGAGCGGGCCGCCCGGTCGAGCAGCGGGGGGGTCAGCGCGCGATATTCAGGCGCCAGAGTCTCGTAATAATTGTCGGGCCGCTGCAGCATCTCGATGTTCATCATCGCGCCGAGCACCGCGCCCGACGTCTCGAACTCGCCGGGCAGCTCGTTGATGCTTTTCGTCACCACGCGGTCGCGTTCCTCCTGGCTTACGCCCTTTGTCGTCAAGAAGTCGGCGATCTGCCGATTGAGCTCGACGAGCGAATCTGCCGTCCGATCGGCCTGCACCGGCGCGGATACGACGTACGGCACAGCGTGGAGCATCACCTGCTCGTCGCCATTGACACCGTAAGACCAACCCTTGTCCTCGCGCAGGTCCATGTTGAGCCGTGCAAGGAAATCGCCGCCGAGCGCGTCATTGGCAGCATCGAACGGAACGATGTCGCCCTTTGGATCGAGCGGCAGGAGCTGGGCTCCAACGATACTCGACTGTGGGGCGCCCGGTCGGTCGACGAGCAGGATCTTCGGGTTTCCCGGCCGCGGCGGCGGCGCCGTGAAGACCTTCACCCCTTTTGGAGTCGCGGGCGGTGCCCAATGACCGAACCGCGCCTCGATCAGCGGTTGGACCTCGGCTAGCGGCCGGTCCGAGACCACAAAAATCTTCACATTGTCGGACCGCAGCCAGCGCTGCTCGAAGCCGACGAAATCCTCGCGGCCGAATCTCGCGACGGCCTTGGGATCTCCGCCGGGCGGACCGCCATAGGGATGGTTCGGACCATAAAGCACCAGCGGCAGCAGTCGGCGCGCGACCCGCGTCGGGTCCTTCTGCGTCTGCGCGATCGAGGTGAGCATCTGAGCCCTGATCCGGTCGATGTCGTCGGGCCGGAACGCTGCGTCGGTGATCACGTCGTGCATCAGGTCGAGCGACGGCGCGAGGTTCGGCGACAGGCTGTTGAGCATGACGTAGGAGCGGTCGGAGCCGTTGCTGGCGTTGACATAGGCGCCCAAGCGTTCCTCGGTCTCGGCAATCTGCTGCGAGCTCAGCTTCGATGTGCCCTCGTCCAGCAGGTCCATGGTCATTGCGGCGAGCCCTCGACCCGCGGGGCTGTCGGCGGCGCTGCCCGCGTCGAATGCCAGTGCGACCTGGGTCACCGGCACGCCCCTGCGCTGGACATATTCGAACGGAATTCCGTTCGACAATTTGGTGTGGGTGATCGCCGGGAATTGCAGGGCGGCGAGCTGACCGACCGGGGGCAGCGGCCGCTCACCTTTGGTCGCGCCCTGGGTCTTGTCGGTTCCAGACTTGGGCGGCTCAACCGCTTTGGCTTCGGCATAAGCGGGGCGTTCCCCCGGCGAGAGGATGATCGTCAATGCGGGGCGCCGAAGCCATTGCCTCATCGCCGTCCGGACTGCCGCGGGCGTGATCGCCGCATAGGAGGCAAGCGTCTTCCGGTAGAAGTCGCTGTCGTCTGCATAGGTCTGCCCCTCCGCGAGACTCTCGGCCTTGCCGCCGGCCTGTTCCAGCGCACGGATGCGGTTGGAAACCTCGCTCATCACCGCCCTGTGGACCTCGTCGGCGGTCGGCCCCTTGGCGATATAATCGGCAAGGATCTGGTCGAGGCGCTTGGAAACTTTGGCCGGGTCGACGCCCGGCTTGACCAGCGCCTGGACGGTGAAGATTCCAGCGCGCTGCAGCGGATTGAGATAGGCGCTTACCGAGACCGCGAGCCCTTCGCTGCGAACCATGATCTTGTCGAGCCGAGAGCTCGCGAGGCCACCAAGCACCGAGGCGCCGATGTCGAGCGCGGCGAGGCGCTTGTCGAGCAGTCCGGGCACTGCCCAATAGTGCTGGATGATGGTCGTCGCGACATGATCCTTCATCGCGATGGATTTGGGTTTCGAGAGCGTCGGAATGCTCGCGAGCGCCGGGTGATTGACCGGTCCCGCCGGAATTCGACCGAAATATTTCTCAGCGAGAGTCCGGACCTCGGTCGGATTCACGTCACCCGCAATCACCAGCACGGCGTTATTGGGGCCGTATTTGTCACGGAACCATGACTTGACGTCGGCGAGACTCGCCGCGTCGAGGTCGGCCATCGAGCCGATCACCGTGTGGTGATAAGGATGGCCAGCCGGAAAGAGGTTTTCCTGGACGGCATATTGGAGCAGCCCGCCGGGCCGGCTGTCGTCCTGCCTTTTCTCGTTTTGGACGACCGAGCGCTGGTTATCGAGAACGCCCTGGGTGACCGCACCGAGCAGGTGGCCCATCCGGTCGCTTTCCATGAATAATGCCCGCTCGAGCGCGCCGTTCGGTACCGTCTCGAAATAGCGAGTCCAGTCGTAATAGGTGTTCCCGTTATATTCGGTCGCGCCGATCTGCTGCAGATATTTGAAATAGTCCCCCGGCAGATTTTCCGTGCCGTTGAACATCAGATGTTCGAACAGGTGCGCGAACCCGGTCTTCTTCGGCGGCTCATCCTTGGAGCCGACATTGTACCAGACCGCGACCGCGGCGACTGGCGCCTTATGATCCTCATGCACGATCACCGTCAGTCCGTTCGCGAGGCGGAAGGCCGTGTGCGGTATCGACACTTCCTTGACCAGGACCGGCATCGGCACCGACTGCGACGGCGCTGCGAAGGCCGGTGTGGTGAGGGCCGTGGCGGCGGCGAGCAGTGCAAGACGGCCGAGTTTGCGCATCAGCTTGGATTCTCCGGTGAATTCGCGAGCAGTCGAGCGCGCGACCTTAGCGTCCGCCGATGGTCACGCAACGCTGAGATGGGGCAGTGCGCCTGCCTGTTCGGTGAACGGTTGGTTGGATCTTCGCAACAATCATGATCAAGTTGGACGCATAGGTCGGCAGCTAATCCTCGATTGGGCCATGGCCGGTATGGCTGCCGACATTAGGATTGTGGACGATCATTTCGCCCCCGGGCGAGAGACATTTGGCTTGACCGCCGAATCCGAGGATTTCCTGCTGCAATTCGAGACGACATTTGCGCCGGCACCGCGATCAATCGCGAGCAGCGGCTGAGGCGCCAGGAGGCGAGGTCAGCTTCGGGCGGGACGGAATCAAGTTCGCATTGCGGCTGCCGATCGAGCATGTCGCGGCTATGCCGTCCGCCGGCCAGCGGGTCTCTAAGAGTGATCAAGACGTTCCCGAGTCGCTGCCTTCCCGTAGCAACCCGAAATGGTTACCGATCCGATGCCGTTACGGCTCCCCGGGGTAGGACGGACCGGTATCGAGTCCGCCCTAGGGCTGCGCGCAGGCCGGCATTGATCAGTGGAAGGGCTCCCCATGCCATTCATCACCACCAGCGAATGCATAAGTGTCCATGTCCTTGCCGGTGTCGGTCTGGGTCGAGCGGCGCCCGCGGCGGTCATGAGCGATCGCGACATCCTGGCCTTCGTCCGCGATGGGCAAGTCGGCGAGCCGCTGCCGGCATGACTGGAGCACAGGCAGACATTATCGCCAGGCGCGGGGACCAGATGTTCCCGCGCCTCACCGATGAGGAATTGGCGCGGATCGCCCGCTTCGGCGAGCCGCGCTCGTTCAATGCGGGCGAGCCGGTCGCACGGGTCGGCGAGACCGGTCACGGCCTGTTGCTGGTCCTGTCCGGCGAGATCGAGGTCGCCCAAGGCGGTGGAGACGGTCGGCGTTCGCATATCGTGACGCATGGACCTGGAAGTTTCCAGGGCGAGCTCGCCCAGCTTTCGGGTCGTCCGGTCCTGGTCGACGCAAGTGCACTCACCGATGTCGAGGTTGTCGCAATCCCGCCCGAAAGGGTGCGCGCCCTGCTGGTCGCCGAAGCGGACCTTGGAGAGCGCATCATGCGCGCGCTGATCCTTCGCCGTGTCGGACTGATCGAGGCCGGCGCCGGGCCGGTCATCATCGGCGACGAGGCGAACGCGGACGTGCTCCGCCTGACCAACTTCCTGCGCCGCAACGGGCATCCCTTCCATCAGCTCGATCCACTGGAAGATGCGTGCGCGCGGGCATTGATCGAGCGTTTTGAGGTGGAGCCCGAGGAGTTGCCGATCGTGCTTTGCCTTGAGGGCCAGCTGCTTCGCAATCCGAGCGAGGACCAATTGGCGCGCTGCGTCGGCCTGGTAGGGCCGATCAACGCCGACAAGCTTTACGACGTCGTGATCATCGGCGCCGGGCCTGCCGGTCTAGCGACCGCAGTCTATGCCGCCTCGGAAGGCCTGTCAGTGCTGACGATCGACTGCCGCTCCTTCGGCGGCCAGGCGGGCGCATCGGCGAGAATCGAGAATTATCTCGGCTTCCCGACGGGCATCTCGGGCATGGCACTGATGGGACGGGCTTTCAGCCAGGCGCAAAAGTTCGGGGTTGAAATCGCGATCCCCGACGAAGCGGTAAAGCTCGAATGCGGCAGCGAACCATGTCATGTGCAGCTCAAGACCGGCGAGCGGGTTCAGGCGCGTGCGGTCGTCATTGCCACCGGGGCGCGCTACCGCCGCCTGGAAGTCGACCGGCTCGACAAGTTTGAAGGCTCATCGGTCCATTACTGGGCATCGCCGCTCGAGGCGGACCTGTGCGCAAATCAGGACGTCGCGCTGGTCGGCGGCGGCAATTCCGCGGGTCAGGCAACGGTGTTCCTCGCCGGGCTCGCGCGGCGCGTGACGCTGATCGCTCGTCGGCCGCTCGACCAAACCATGTCGCAATATTTGATCGAGCGAATTGAGGCGCGGCCAAATGTCGAGATCGTCACCGGCTGCGAAATTTCAGGCCTCGAGGGCGCTGGAGCGGAACTCAAATCCGTGAGCTGGCGCGACCGCGGTTCGGGTACGCAAACCCGGCGGAACGTCCGATACTTGTTCTCCTTTATCGGGGCCGAGCCCAACACGGATTGGCTGCAAAGCTCCGCCATCAAGCTCGACGAGAGAGGCTTCATTCTCACCGATGAAGAGGTGGGAGGTGACTGCCTCCCGCTCGAGACCAGCCGCCGGGGAGTATTCGCCGTCGGCGACGTGCGTTCGAGCTCGGTAAAGCGCGTCGCCGCCTCGGTCGGTGACGGGGCGCAGGTCGTCGCCTCCATCCACAAATATCTTGCCCTTGCCCCGGAACCCGTGCGCGAGGGTCGAGCCGAGCCCCTCGCCGCCCAATAAGCGGGGCCGTCGCTTACGCGCTCTCTTTCCGAACGCCAGACGAGTGGGGCTCCCGGCAGGATCGATTGCCCTCGCGCTGCGCTTGTCGGCTCGCATCTGTCCCGCAGCCGAGGAATCTGACCGCATCTCATATGCAAGGACGCCCGGGGAGACCGTCCTTTACCGATCGACGCCGAACGGGGGTTGTTGCGGCGTACCGGCGGTTAATCGTTGCCGGGCAAGGTTGTTCCAAGCGCACATTGGTCTGTCGGAACGTCGGGCATCCGACCCGTTCTGGGACATCGGTCCCGCGCTTCGCTGCGCTCAAGAAAATGACCATAACCTTTTGAAATAGAATTCCAATCTAGGGTTCCGACCACCGTCGGATGAGGCAGGATTTTGCTCGCCGCGAGTTTGGCACGAATCCGCAAGTAAAAAAAACATTAACAAGAATCAGATATCTTAGGTTAAGGGGATTTTAACGGACAGCCGACTCGGCGTCGGTTCGGCCGGTTAACAGGATATGGAGGGCAACCATGCGTAAACTGATTTTGGCGGCAGTCGGCGCCACCGCGCTGGCAACAGCGTCAATGGCTAATGCGTCAATTGCGATCAATACGTGTTCCCCGGTGCTTACAAGCTGCACTGTCAGCAACACTGCGACTCAAAGCACCATCGCTTTTTCCAATTCGAGCGTTCCGGCGGGTGCTGTTTCGGCGGACATCAATTTTACGAATACGCTCGCGGGTCTCTACACGATCATCGTGGACAGCACGACGCCCGGGTTCGACATCACGGGCGTGACCCTCGGTGGCAACACCTTGTTCAGCGGTTCCGCGGCGTCGAGCGGGTTCCTCAACCTGACATTGGGCATGGGCACTTATGACTTTACCTTCACCGGGACGTCACCCAGCCCGGACGGCGGCGCAGTGAGCGGAAACGTAACCTTCAATCTTGTTCCGGTTCCCGAACCGGCTACTTGGGCGATGATGCTCCTCGGCTTTGCCGGGATCGGCTTTGCGATGCGCCGCCGCTCGCGGCCGTCGCTCGCGCAAGTCGCATAAGGTCGACATCAGATCGATCATCAGAGGGCGGCCCCCGTTTGGGGGCCGCCTTTTTGCCATTGGGAGCCGAGCGCCCAGCGCGCCCGCCAGCTCGATGAAACTTCCGGGTTTCTCCTAAAGAACCCGCCGTTCAGGCGCTGTGCGGCCGCTTTGGCCATGCGGTCGCCGGCCGACGCTTGCGCAGCTCACGCAAGATCCACGACATATGGATCCGCAAGAAAGGGCCGCTGCGACGGATAGGAGTCCGGCGCCGTTCACCGCGTCGCCGGATTGAAACCAAGGGCCTTTGAAGCCGCACCTTCATTTTGTTCCGGAACCCGCCACCTGGGCATTGATGCTGCTGGGAATTGGGGTCTTGGGGCTGATGGTCCGCTATCGGAGGCGCGAGATGATCGCCCAGCTCGCCTGAGGCCGGACAGGAAGTTTGGCGGCTCTGCCGGAGCCGCCATGCTTCATTCACTTTAACGAGCCGCAGCGATCGACGCGTGAACGCTGTTTCACAATGTCGCAGCGAGCTGTTCGCGGTCGCTGAGCGGGGCGCTGATGAATGCGCCGTCGAACAACAGCACAAGCTGCGCTCCAGCCTTATTTGGATGGCGCAGCTTCTGCCGCCTGGCGACATGCGAAAAGAATTTGCGCATCTTTTCGCACTCATTCACGCACTCTCGCGATCCACTCTCGATCCGCCTCTGAACAAGGATAAGTCATGACATCGATTGAAGATCTTTACCGCTCGTTCGCAGCGCTTCACGTGCCGGGCAAGCCAATCATCCTCTTCAATGTCTGGGATGCCGGAAGTGCGCGCGCAGTCTCGGCCGCGGGTGCCAGGGCGATCGCCACCGGAAGTGCGTCGGTCGCAATGGCGAACA